>CADEFD010000088.1:1159-3642 GCA_902826515.1 uncultured Acidobacteriota bacterium | reverse complement strand
ACCGGCGCGCTCGTGCAGCTCACGAGCCACGCGGCCGAAGACTCGATGCCGAGCTGGTCGGCCAACGACGCCGATATCGCCTTCGTCTCGACGCGAGACGGCGGACGGCACGTGTGGGCGGTGCCCGCAACGGGCGGCCAGGAGCGGCAGGTGGCGTCGTCCACCGGCGTCGTCGATGCGGCCTCGTGGGGGCCGGCCGGACAGATCGTGGCGCACGCCGTGCAGGGCACGTCGAGCCGGCTCGAAGTGGCGGGCGCGAACATCACCGGCACCGAGAACGTGTTCCCGTTCCGTCCGGCCTGGGCGAGCGCCACGGAGTTCTACTACACGGCCGACGGCAAGATCCGGAAACGCACGCTCGGCGGCGCCGCCTTCACCGACGTGCCGTTCACGATCACGGTGCAGGCCACGCAGGCCCGCGGCACTTACACGCGCGCGAAGCGCGACTTCGACTCGCGCACGCCGCGCAGGACGCTCGGCCTGGTGCGGCCCGTGCTGTCGCCCGACGGCACGAAGGTCGCCTTTGCCGCCGTCGGCGACATCTGGGTGATGCCGGTGGGCGGCGCCGCCGTGAACATCACGAAAGACCGCTTCCTCGACACGGATCCCGCCTGGTCGCCCGACGGCACCAGGCTCGTCTACTCGTCCGACAAGGGCGGCAACCTGCTGCAGCTCTGGGTGCGCGACATGGCCACCGGGCAGGAACGTCAGCTCACGACGCTCACGACGCAGCCGCAGGGCGCGAGCTGGTCGAACGACGGCACGAAGATCGCGTTCTTCGACGTGGACGGCATGTGGCGCCGCGCGCAGATCTCGGTGGTGGACGTCGCCTCGGGTCAGGTGACGAAGATCCACGACGCGCTCTTCTCGCCCGGCAACACCACGTGGTCGCCCGAAGGCACACGCGTGGCCGTGGCGATGGTCTCGAGTTACTCCACGCGCTTCCGTGAGGGCACCAACCAGGTGCTGACGATGTCGTCGAAGGGCGGCGACGACACATGGTTCGTGCCGGACGCGAACCTCTCGATCGACTCGCGCGGCGGCGGCGGCGTGGTGTGGTCGCCTGACGGCACGAAGATGGCGGCCATCTACGAAGGGCTGCTGAAGGTGTGGCCGGTCTCGAAGACCGGCGAGCCGCTCGGTCCGCCGCGGCGCGTCACGACCGAGATGGCGCATTCGCCGAGCTGGGCCGGCGATTCGAAGCGGCTGCTGTATCAGTCGATGGACCAGCTCCGCATCGTCAACATCGAAACCGGCGAGACCACGAACGTGCCGCTCGACCTCACGTGGACGCCGGCCGTGCCCACCGGGCGCCTGACGCTGCGCGTCGGCAAGCTCGTGGACGGCGTGGCGGAGACGGCGCGCGAACGGGTGGACATCGTGATCGAGGGCAACCGCATCCGCAGCATCAGCCCGGCGGCAGCGGGCCGTCCGGCCGGCACCTTCGTGGATGCCTCGACCCTCACCGCGATGCCCGGGCTCATCGAGTTCCACTCGCACCTGCAGAAAGACTTCGGCGAAGCGCAGGGCCGCGCGTGGCTGGCCTTCGGCGTGACTACCGTGCGCAGCCCCGGCAACACGCCGTACGAGGCGGTCGAAGACAAGGAAGCCACCGAGGCCGGCGTGCGTATCGGACCGCGCGTCTACGGCACGGGCTACCTGATGGAATGGCAGCGCGTCTACTACAAGATGGGCGTCGCCATTTCGAGTGTCGCCCACCTCGAGATGGAGCTGCAGCGCGCGAAGGTGCTGCAGCACGATCTCATCAAGAGTTACGTGCGCCTGCCCGACCTGCAGCAGAAGCGCATGGTCGAGTTCGCGCACTCGATCGGCGTGCCGGTCGCCACGCACGAGATCTTCCCTGCCGCGCTCGTCGGCGTGGACAACACCGAACACACGGCGGCCACGAGCCGCCGCGGCTACTCGCCGAAGCAGGCGCCGAATCAGCGCGCCTACGAAGACGTCGTGCAGCTCTTCGGGCAGAGCGAACGCTACTGGTGCCCGATGATGTCGGGCGGCGGCGTGCGCCGGCTGCTCGAGGGCGCGCCGTCGCTGCGCCAGGATCCGCGCTTCAACCTGTATCCGCAGTGGATGCAGAACCAGGTGCGCAATCCCGGCGCTGGCGGCAACCCCGGCGGCGGCGCCGACAGCCCCGGCAATGATCAGATGCTGATGGAGATCTTCAAGGCCGGCGGCAAGGTGGTGGCCGGCACCGACACGCCGAACGCGTTCAACCTGCACGGCGAACTGAACGCCTACGTGAAGGCCGGGATGACGCCGTACCAGGCGCTGCGGGCTGCCACGGTGACGCCGGCCGAGGCGCTCAATCTGGATGCCGGTCAGATCACCGTGGGCAAGTTGGCCGACATCGTGCTCGTCGAGGGCAATCCGCTCGTGAACATCGGTGATGCGCTGAACGTGAAGCGGGTCATCAGCAACGGCCGCGCCTACACGCTCGAGGAGCTGCTGAAGGGGCGCCAGCC
>CADEFD010000088.1:0-1059 GCA_902826515.1 uncultured Acidobacteriota bacterium | reverse complement strand
GTCCGGCCTCCCCACCCCACGACGCTCAGTCCGCGTCGCGGGGGCCCCGGTCCGCACGCCGTCAACCGACTTGCGGGGGCGAGTGTCGGCGGAAGCGCGGGGCCCCGGGCGGTGCTGCGCGACGAGAAGCGTGAGTCGCTGCTGTGCCTGAACACCCCACGCGGACTTCGGCGCCGCCTTGCCGTTTGACGTCTCACGCGTGCGCGGCGTGCTCCGGACGGACTCGCGGAGGCGGCCCCGCCGGACGACGCTGGCGTGGCTGCGCGCCCCGGATCAGCACTGAGGCATCATGTCTGCGCATGCCCGCTGCAAAAAAATCGCGCACACCTCAACCGATGCCAGGACTTCCCCGCGCTGGTCGCGCCCACATGGTGGTGTCAACCCGTGGAGTGACCTTCTATGGCAATCGTCAGTCACTGCGGGGACTTGCGGACTGGCTCTCGTGGGTCGCCGCTCAGCCCGCCAGTGAACACGCTGAGGTCCACGTGCCATGGCACCTCGATCCGCCGCGGCCGGGCCGTCGCCGGACGATCACCTCCGCACGTCCGAAGGGCCGGCCGATAGACTTCGAGCTGACGTTCATGGCGGTGGAGCCAAAGGACCTCGACCGGCTTCAGGCCGGACTACCGAGGAAGTACTAAGCATGCCGAACGCCGTAATGCATCGCCTCATCGACGGGCGGTGGCGCGTCACCAATGCGCCGGAGGGCTGGGTGGACGACGGGCGCGACTACCCGCCGCCGAATCCGTCGGACGCCGTGTACGAGTTCCAGGGGGATGCGGTGCGCGACTACCTGGAGCGCACGTCGCCGCGCGATCCGTCGGACGACATCTCCGGGCCGGACGACGACGGGGACGACGACGATCTGTCGGGCTGGGGATCGGGCGGCGGGCGCGGACGCTGACGGCTGGCCGCATCCAGGGAACCGGCCGTACACACAAAAGGCCCGGTGATGTCGCCATCACCGGGCCTTCAAACTGTGGTCGGGGCGAGAGGATTCGAACCTCCGACCCCTCGGTCCCGAACCGAGTGCTCTACCAGGCTGAGCCACGCCCCGAC
>CADEFD010000087.1 GCA_902826515.1 uncultured Acidobacteriota bacterium | reverse complement strand
CAGATGCGGGCGATGTCGCCGAAGCGGTCCTGCTCGTTGTTGTAGTCGTAGCCGATCGGGTATTCCTGGATCGTCCGGCCCTTGAGCAGCGACTCCATGTGCCCGTAGTAGTGCGTGATGCTGTCGAGGTGCGCCTCGCCGGCGTCGCGGGCGTTGAAGTTGGCCACGCCGTTCTGCGACAGGTGGGCGACGGTGCCCATCTTGTTCTTGTGCGCTTCGTCGATGGCGGCGCGGATGATTTCGGGCGTCTCGTCGCCGCGGTTGAAGAACTTGATGCCGTCGATGCCGTTGGCGGCGCCCCAGCGCACCCACTCGCGCGCCTTCTCGGCGGTGAGGATGCGGCCGCCGGTCCAGCCGGAGCCGAGCGTCTGGTAGTTGAAGATGCGCGGTGCGGCGATTTCGTTCTTCTCCGAGCGCGCCTTCTCAGACACCGTGACCGCGTGCGACGACAGCGACACCCCGCGCACGGTCGTGACGCCGTGGGCGAGCCACAGCTTGTAGGCGTAGCTCAGGTCCGGCGCCTTGCCGCGCGTGGATCCGTGCACGTGCATGTCGACGAAGCCGGGCATGACGTACATGCCCTTGCCGTCGATCTCGTGGTCGAAGTCGCGCGGTTCCCGATTCGCCTCGAGCGGCAGGCCGGGCCAGCCGCCCTGGCGGACGTCCGTGATCCGGTTGCCTTCGATCACGATGTCCATCGGGCTGAGCGGCGGGCCGCCGGTGCCGTCGATGAGCGTGACGCCGCGGATGACGAGCTTCTTGAACGGGCCCTGGCCTTCACCGGCTTTGCGGGCGGGGGCCGGCGTGTCGCCGGCGCGGCCGCGGCCCTGCGCCGGCGCCTGGGCGGCGGGCGTCTGGGGGCGCGCCTGCGCCGACGGGGTCTCGCCGTGGCTGGCCGCGAGGGCCAGCGCGGCCACTACGGCCGCGGCATGGAACGGAGCGTGTTTCGTCATGGACAAATCCTCGGGGTGGTCCGAACAGCGCTCCACTTTACCGCTGATTCCAGCCCGCGGGCGCCATGTCTCCCGTCGTCACCCCAAGCCGGGACACAATAGGCGGCGCCGCCTCCCATGGATCTTTCACTGCCACGCCGCCACGCCTCGGGGGACGCGTCCACGCGCCGGCCGGACGGCATGGCGTGGTGGCCGATGCGCACCTTCTTCACCCGGCCGTTCGAGGCCGCCGCCGCGCCGGTCTGGGGGGTATGGCTCGGCCTCTCGGTGGCGTCGGTGGGGCTGGCGTTCCTCGAAGCGCGCCTCGACTGGAGCGGCATTCCGTTCACGGCGGGGACGCGTCCGCTCGGTGTCTCGATCTACCCGCCGGTCGCCATCGCGGCCCTGCTCGCGTTCTGGCTGGGGCCCACCTACGGCGCCGGCACCGCCTACGTGTCCACGCTCGTGAGCGGCCTGGCCGGGGGCCTCGCGGCCGATCGCGCCGCGCTCTTCGCGCTCGGGACGCCGGCGGAACTGCTGCTGCTCTGGTTCCTCGCGCTGATGCTGCGCGTGCGTCCCGGACTGCACGCGTATCGCGACTGGTGGCGCTTTGGGGCCGCCGCGATGATTGCGACCACCGCGTCGTCGCTCGACATCATGCTCTACAACGAAGCCCATCGGCTGCCGATCGCCGACGGGCAGCGGTTGTGGGAAGGCTGGATCTTCGGCGACATGGCGCAGCTCTGCCTGGTCGTGGCGCCGCTGCTCTGGTGGGGCTGGGAACGCGCGCACCGCGCGGCGGCGGCGCGCCTCGGCGCACCGCAGCGGGAACTCTCGGCCCGCAACACCGTGCTGCTGCTTGGTTTCGTGTGGGCGACACTCGCCGGTCTCGCAATGCTCGGCATCCGGCTGCTGACGCGGGCGCTCGACATCCCCGACGACGCGATGACCGTGAGCGGCGAACGGCTGCTGCCGCGGCTCGGCGAGATGGCGACCTTCCTCGTCGTGCTCGTGGGCGCGCTGCTGCTCAGCACGATGGCGCTCACGGCGGCACTGGCCGGACGCGGCGAACAAAGTGCCGCGCTCAGCCTGCGCGACGATCTCACCGGCGCCTTCAACCGGCGCGCGTTCGCGGAGCTCTTCGAACGCGAGGAGGAGCGCTCGCGCACGGCCGGGCGGCCGCTGTCGCTCGTCTGCTTCGACCTCGATCGCTTCAAGGCCATCAACGATCACCACGGCCACGCGGCCGGCGATCGCGTGCTCGTCGGTGTCGTGGCCGCCGCCCGCCAGCGGCTGCGCAAACACGACCTGCTGTTCCGGTGGGGCGGCGACGAGTTCCTGATCCTGCTGCCGCAGACGACCGCGGACGAAGCGGCGGCGCTCGGCGAACGACTGCGCGACAACATCGCCGCCACCGAAGTTGCACCAGACCTGCCAGGCGTGACAGCGAGCGTGGGCGTGGCGGCGGCGGACGCCGGCACCGCATCGGCCGACGATCTGGTGCGGCGGGCCGACGATGCCGTGTATCGCGCCAAGGCGCTCGGCGGCGATCGGGTGGTCGCGTCTGCCGTACGATAGTTGTCATGCCGCTCGCCCGCCTGCGTTCGCCGCTCGTCGCCGTCCTGTTCCTCGGGGCCCTGGCCGCCTGCCGCGGCGGCGGGCCGTCACTCGCCGAGCGGGCTGCGGCGGCGAAAGCCGCGGAAGCCGCCGCTGACGCCAGGGCACGCGACGCCACCCGCGCGAAGCTCGAAGCGCAGCGCGTTGCCGCGCTGTGGCGGTATCAGGAGGCCACGGTGGGCGGCGGCGCGCAGGTGACGGCTGCCATCTTCGCGACCGGCGACCTGGACGTCGACGGCCAGGGCCCGAAACGCGTGCAGCTCGTCTTCCGCGATCACGTGAAATGGGGGCGCAGCGGCTACCTCGTGCTGCAGGCCGGCGACTTCGCCTGCCGCCCGAACTGCACCGTGCAGGTCACCGCCGATGACGGCGCGCCTCAGACCCTTGCGGCCTGGCGGCCGGACACCGACGAAGCGATCGCGCTCTTCATTCGCGACAGCGCGACGCTCTGGCGCCTCACCGGCGATGCCGCGCGCCTGCGCATCACGTTCCCCGTGAAAGCCGGGGGCACGCGCGAGGCCTCGTTCGAAGTTGTGAGCCTCGACGAGTCGAAGATGCCGGGCTGGTCGTAGGCGCCGCCGCGCTGAACGGGGCCGCCGCGGGACTCACTCGCGCAGAATCTTCGCCATCGCCTTGCCCTTGGCCAGCTCGTCGACGAGTTTGTCGAGCTGACGGATCTGCTGCATCAGCGGGTCGTCGATGTCTTCCACGCGCACGTGGCAGACCACGCCGGTGATGAGGCCGCGATTCGGATGCAGTGCCGGCGCCTGCGCGAAGAAGGTATCGAAGTCCGCGCGCCGGTCGATCTGGCGCTGCAGGCCCGCCTGGTCGTAGCCGGTCAGCCAGCGGATGACCTCGTCGAGTTCTTCCTTCGTGCGTCCCTTGCGGGTGACCTTGTTCACGTAGGCGGGATAGACGGAGGCAAACGGCATCGTGAAGATTCGATGGGTGCTCATAGGGGCAGGGCTCACTGACGCGGCTACGGCAGGGGCGGCGCGGGTCCGGGCGGCGTCTGCAGCAGCAGGTCGAAGAACTGGCTGAAGTTGGTCCGGGCGGCATCGTGGCACGCCCAGCCTTCGTGGTGCCACGAGTCGAAGGTGAAGCAGTGGAAGAGCCCCGGGCAGTCGGCGAGGATGCCGGTGAGGATGCTCTCTTCGAAGTACAGCGCCTCGTCCGCGAGCAGGGCCGCGGCCTTCTCGTCGAAGCGCGCGCACAGGTCGAGCACACGCGCGCGCGGGCCGCCGAACAGCCCGCCGATGACGCCGTCGCCGTGGGCGTAGGGCCGACGGTTGAAGCGCGGGGGGATGCCGCGGTTGTGCGGCATCGTGCACTTGAGGGCGGCAACCCGGTCGCCCGCGAAGGTGGTCAGGCGATCGAACAGCACCGACGGAAACGCGCGCGCGACGTCGCAGAAGCGCCGCGCCCGCAGGGCGTCGGCCGTCGTGTAGCGCGTCGAGATGATGTTGACGTTGGCCAGCCCGGCGTCGATCCAGTACACGAACTCCACGCGCGGATCGCGTGCCAGCACCTGCTGCAGCATGTGGAACTTGCCCCACATGATCTCGACGCAGCGCTCCTGCCACTCGAGGCCCCGGTACCGATCCGGGTGCGCGAGCTTGAGGCGCTGAATCGCCGCGCTGTGCGGCACGGCGTCGAGGGCCAGCGGCGCCAGTGTGACGGCCGGCGCCGCGCCGCGGAAGTGGCGCCGGTGATCGGCTTCGGCCTCGGGCGCCACGAAACACGTGATCGGCAGCCCCGCGCCGGCGATGGTCGTGAGCGAGTCCCGGTAGTCGGCGTCACGATTGAGCCGCCCGCCGTACGGCGTGCCGGCGAGGCCGTTGTAGATGCAGGTGACGAGCGCGGTGTGCGGGCGACGCATGATGCGGAACGGTGCGCGTGGCAGCGGTGCGCGCGCCCGCGTATCGTACTCGCCGGCGCCGCGAGGCGTCACCACGCGCCGCGGCGCCCGCTCGTTTATACTGCGCAGGCGATCCGGACGATCTGCGGTCGAGGTGGCGGCGGTCCTCGGTAATCTGCGCGTGATGTGTGTCTGTGAGGAACAGGATGGACGAGCCGATTCCCTCGGGCCCCGGCCCGGCCCCGTCTGCGAAGGATCTGTCGAGGCGTGGCTTCGTGCAGCAGCTCGTCGGCGGCACGAGCGTGACGCTGACCGGCGGCGTGGGACAGGTCACGCGCCTCATCGCCGGCGCCGCGCTCGGTCCGCTGCTCGGCGCCGCTGCCGCGCAGGCGGCCGTGACCACCGTGGTCGCAGACGGCGACACCACGCTCGACGAGAACGATCCCTCCTCGAACTTCGGCAGTGATCCGATCCTGAACGTCGAGGTGAACAGCGGGATCTCGCGCGAGGTGCTGCTGACCTTCGACACCGCCGCGATTGCGCCGCTCCTGCCGGCCGACACGGCCATCCTGCGCGTCGAAGTGGTGCTCGACACTCTGCCAGGAGGCGAGAGCGTCACGGTGCAGGCGTGTGTGACGACCGAGACCGAATCGTCGGCGACCTGGGCCAATACCGCGCCCGGTTCCGGCTCGGCCATCGTCGGTGCCTACGAGCCCGCCAGCAATGTCCTGAGTTTCGACGTGACGGCGCTCGTGAACGCGTCGGTGTCGGTCTTCCGGATGCGGCGCACCACCCTGGTCAGCGACGGCGGCGTGTCGCTCATGCCGCGCGACCAGTTCGCGGTGATCGTGCCGCCGCAGTTGTCGATCACGACGACGCCCGCCGCGACCGCCACGCCCACGCCCAGCCAGACCCCCGTGCCGACGCCGACGCCTTCGTCGTCGGCTCCGGCCCCGTCGCCGACGTCGAGCGGCACGCCCACGCCCACGCCGACCCCGACGATGACGCCGACGCCGACACCCTCGGCGTCGATGTCGCCGACGCCGACGCCGTCCGCGTCGAATTCGCCCACGCCGACGCCGACCGCGAGCGCCACGCCCACGCCCACGATGACGCCGACGCCGACCCCGACGCCCTCGGCGTCACAGGTTCCGGCGCCCACCCCCACGCCGACGCCCTCGGCGTCACAGGTCCCGGCCGCGTCGCCGACTCCCACGCCCACACGGCCCTTCGCGACGCCGACGCCCACGGCCTCGCGGACCCCGGCGCCAACGCCGTCACTGAGACCGTCGCGTGTGCCCGGCGAACCGGTGGCCCTGGCCTACACGGTGCTGGGCACCGGCCAGGTGCAGTTCACATGGGGCGCGCCGGTCGGCGGCGCGCAGGTCATCGACTACGTGTTGTACGCCGGGTCCGCGTCCGGCGCCACCAACCTGCTCACCTGGGTGGTGCTCGGCGGGGCCACCGAGTTCACGTCGGCCGGCGCCGTGCCCGACGGCGACTACTACGTCCGCGTGCACGGGCGGAATCGCTCCGGACTCGGCGCGCCCTCGAACGAAGTGCTGCTGCGGCTGGGCGCGCCGGCCAGCGCGCCGCCCGGCGCGCCGGGCACACTCGACGCCCAGGTGAACGGCCTGCGTGTCGTGCTCTCGTGGACGGCGGCAGCCGGCGCCAGCTCGTACCTGCTCGAGATTGGCGGCGCTCCCGGCGGACCCTACACCCGGCGCAACATCGGCGCCCTGACCACGTTCGGCGTCACCGCGCCGGCCGGTGGGTACTACCTTCGCGTGCGCGGCATCAACGCCGCCGGTGAAGGACTGCCGTCGAACGAGGTGTTCGTGCAGACCGTGGGCACACTCGAGCCGCCGGGCGTGCCCACGGGGCTCTCGGCGTCGGTCAGCGGCCGCGATGTCACGCTTGCCTGGTCCACGCCGTCCACCGGCGGCCCGGTTGACGACTACGTCATCGAAGTGGGTGTCAGCCTCAATCGCGTCGACACCTCGGTCACGAGCGTGGAAGAACTCGTGTTCGCGCCGAACGTGCCGCCCGGGCGCTACTACGCGCGGGTCCGGGCCCGCAACGTGCGCGGACTCGGCGCACCGTCATCGATCCTGACCGTGGACGTGCTCTGACGACCCCGGCGATGGCGGCAGGCACGGCCGATCCGGGCGACGCGGCCCGGATCTTCATCTCGATCGCGGCGTACCGGGACCCGGAACTCGTCCCCACCGTCGAAGACTGTCTGGCGCGGGCGCGGCATCCCGAGCGGCTTCGCTTCGGCATCTGCTGGCAGCACGGCCCGGACGAGGCGCCGCTGCCGTGGGCGGCGGATCCCCGCTTCCGGATCATCGACGTCCCGTGGCAGGAGAGCCGCGGCGCCTGCTGGGCGCGCGCGGAAGTGATGGCGCGTTTCGACGGCGAGGAGTTCTTCCTCCAGCTCGACTCGCACCATCGGTTCGTGCCCGACTGGGACGTCATCGCCATCGACGAACTGCAGCGCGCACCGGCGGCGAAGCCCGTGCTCACGGCGTATCTCACCCCGTACGACCCGGAACAGCCCGGGGCGCGCGAGCACCTGCCGATGCAGATGAACTTCGACCGGTTCACCGAGCAGGGCATCGTGCTCTGCCGGCCGGGCGAACTGCGCGACTGGCGCACGATCACCCGGCCCGCCCGGGCGCGTTTCCTCTCGGCGCACTTTCTCTTCGCCGCCGGCAGTTTCGTGCGCGACGTGCCCTACGATCCGGAGCTCTATTTCACCGGCGAGGAGTTCACGATGGCCGTGCGGGCCTTCACGCACGGCTACGACCTCTTCCATCCGCACCGGATGATCGCGTGGCACGAGTACACGCGCAGTTACCGGCCGCACAAACACTGGACCGATCACGATGGCCGGCAGGCGGGCGAGACGGCGTGGTACGACCGCGACCGCGTCAGCCTCGCCAAGGTGGACGAGTTCCTCGCGCGGCCGGTGACGGGGCGCTTCGGCCTGGGCACGGCGCGCACGCTGGCCGACTACGAGGCCTACGCCGGGGTGAGCGTGGCGGCGCGGCGGGCGCAGGAATACACCCGCGCCGGCTACGAGCCGCCGAATCCGCCGGCCGATCCCGGCTGGGCCGGGCGCATCCGCAGCTACGCCCTCGACCTCGCCATCGAGAAGGCGGCCCTGCCCGCCGGCGTGGACGACTATCACTTCTGGTACGTCGGTGTGCACGACGACACCGGCCGCGAGATCCTGCGCCAGGACCTGGATCGCGACGGCGTGCGCCGCGTGCTCGCGTCGGACGGACCGCAGGCCATCGTACACGTCGAGTTCGAAACCGATCGCGTGCCGGCCACGTGGACGGTGTGGCCGGTGAGCGACGAGCGCGGCTGGCTCGAACGCATCGACGGTCCGGTGGTGGCGGTGCATCCGCCGGTGACTCTGGTGACGGCGCTCGTCGACCTCGGGCGCCATGCGCTCGCGCCGTCGTTCCGCCGCGCGTTCGACGAGCACTACCTGGCGCGGTTCGCGCAACTGCTGCAGACGCCGCTGCCGATGGTCATTCACGTGGAGCCGGCCCTCGAAGGGTTCGTCTGGCGCCATCGCCATCCATCGAACACGTCGCTCGTGTTCGTGGACCGACAGGAGTTCGGACAGCAGGCCGGCTACGACGACATCCAGCGCATCCGCACCGACGCGCGGTGGCGCGCCCAGGCCGGCTGGCTGGCCGAGAGTCCGCAAGCCGTGCTGGCCGACTACACCGCGCTCGTCTTCTCGAAGATGCGGTGGCTGGCCGAGGCCGCCGAGGCCAATCCGTTCGCCGCCTCGCATCTGTTCTGGATCGACGCCGGCCTGAGTCACACCGTGCCGGCCGCGTGCCTCGAATCACCGGCGCTGGCAACGCGCCTCGTCGAGGCCGCCGACACGTTCCTGTGGCTGGCATTTCCGTATCCGGACGGCGACGAGATCCATGGCTTCCCGCGCGCGGCACTCGCCAACCTCGCCGGGGCGGCGACGGTCGAGCGGGTGGTGCGCGGCGGCTTCTTCGGCGGACCGCGCGCACACATCCCCGCTGTGGCCGCGGCGTTCGACACCCTCGCGCACGCCACGCTGGCCGATGGACTCATGGGCACCGAAGAGAGTCTGTTCACGATTCTGGCGCATCGCGATCCGGCCCGCTACGCGCACTATCTCGTCGAGGCCAACGGCCTGCTCGGCCCGTTCTTCGAAGCGCTGCTGCGCGGTGACGCGCGCCGTCTCCGCCGTGCTCCCGAGGTCCGCCCGCCGGCGCCGCCCGCGAGAGGGCCAGCCGCGCCGGTGGTGGCGCCGCTTGAAATCGCCGAGGACCTCGCGCGCGGCTGGACGCTGTTCTACGGCCTGCAGATGATGCAGAACCGCCACGCGGTCCTCGCCGTGGACCGCCTGCTGCGGCAGCTCGACGACGACGGCCGCCGGCCCGCGCGGATCGTCGAGCTCGGCACCGGCTGCGGCGGCCTCAGCGTGCTCTTCCAGATCTACGCCGCGTCCACCGGGGCGACGTTCACGACCTACGACCTCCACACCCACGGGACGGCGGCGCGCGGCCTGTTCGAGCGGCTCGGCGTGGACGCGCGGGTGCGGGACTTCGACGCGCCGTTCACCACCGCCGAGATCGCGCGCGACCTCCAGGGATCAGGCGTGACGCTGCTCGTCTGCGACGGGCCCGACAAGGCGGCCGAGGTCACGCGGTTCGTGCCGTACCTGAAGACCGGCGACCTCGTGATGGCCCACGATTACGCCGTGTCGCGCGACACGTTCGAGCATCAGGTGCGCGGGCGCACGTGGAACTACTGCGAGATCACCGACGCCGACATCGCCGCGGCCGTGGCGGCGCACGGCCTCGAGCCGCTCTGTGCCGATGTGCTCGCGCCGGGCGCGTGGATGTGCAAGGTGAAACGCGGCACCACGGTCGTGCCGGCGCCGGCGATGCAGGCGGCCGGCGGCCGCCTCGCCGTCTACGTGCTCACGTACAACGCGCCGTCGCAGCTCGAGGCGTGGTTCACGTCGACGCTCGCGTGCGAGCCGCGGCTGCTCGCGGCGGACGTCATGAAGACGCTGCTCGACAACTCCACCGACGATGACGCGGCGCGCGAAAACGCCGAGCTCGCCGCGCGGCACGGGTTCGCCTACGCGCGCGAAGACAACCTCGGCATCATGGGCGGCCGCGTGTGGTGCGCCCGACACTTCGACCGGTCGTCCGCCGATCTCATGGTGTTCTTCGAGGACGACATGTTGTGGCACGCCGCGGCCGGCCTGTGCCGCAACGGCTTCCCGCAGCGGGTCGAAGGGATGGTCGAGGCGGCCGTTGCCATCGTGCAGAACGAGCCGGGGCTCGACTTCCTGAAGTTGTCGTTCTCCGAGTTCTACGGGGATCACCGGCAGAACTGGGCCTACTTCAATCTGCCGCCCGGCCGGCAGGCGGACTTCTTCCCCGACGGACACGACACGCGGTTCCAGACGATTCGCAGCCATGCCGGCGTGTCGTACGCCCTTGGTGACGTGCACTACTCGAACTGGCCGCTCGTCATCACGCGTCGCGGCAACGCCCGCCTGTTCCTCGAGGACGGCGCGGCGCTGCGCTTCGAGCAGACGCTCATGGTGCGCGCCCTCGAACTCGAGCGGGCGGGTGAGTTGCGCGGCGCCGTGCTGCTCGCCTCGCCCATCAACCACGCGCGCCACATCCACTACGCCGGCGGGCGGAAGGAATCATGAGTGTCACGCTGCGGATGCTCGGGCTCGTGCTGCTCGGCGGCGCGGCCGTGCTCCGCGCCCAGGCGCCGGCGCCGGCCGTCGGCCTGCAGGTGACCCCGGGCGAGTTCGTCGTCGAGCACCCGACGCTCATCAACCTCGGCTTCGAGTGGCACATCTCCGGCGACAGCAACCGGAACGCGCGCGTGGACGTCACCTTTCGCAAGCCGGGCGAGACGGCCTGGCGTGCCGCCCTGCCGCTGCTGAGGCTCGGCGGCGAGCAGGTGTACTGGCGCAACATCTTCAACCTCGTCCTGCCCGACATGTTCGCGGGCAGCCTGCTGGATCTCGACCCCGACACGGTCTACGAGGCGCGTTTCGTGCTGACCGATCCCGACGGCGTGCGTGGCGGCGAGGCGGCCGGCACTCACGTGGTCACGGTGCGCACACGGCGCGAGCCGCGGCCCGCCGAGGGCGGACGCGTGTTCCACGTCTACCCGGTGAAATGGCAGGGCCCGAAGACCGAGCCGGCGTTTGAAGGCCTGATGTGCGCCTACAACCACTACTGCGGCGCCGGCGACACGGCGCCCGGCGGGCGGCCGCGCGTGAAGCCGGGCGACACCGTGCTCGTGCACGCCGGGCTCTATGCCTATCACTACGAGTTCTACGCCAACAACACGCAGGTCAACGCCACCACGACCTTCGAGGGCACCTACTATCTGACGGCGGACGGCACGGCCGAACGCCCGATCGTGATCAAGGCGGCCGGCGATGGCGAGGTCATCTTCGACGGGCGCGGCAACTTCAACCTCTTCAACGTGAAGGCGGCCGATCACACCTACTTCGAGGGCCTCACCTTCCGGAACACCGACATCGCCATCTGGGCCGGCACGCAGGCGATCGCAGGCGCGGCGGGCCTGACGGTGAAGCGCTGCCGCTTCGAAGACGTCGGCATGGGCGTGTTCACGAATTCGTCGGCCTCGAGCGACTTCTACATCGCCGACAGCGTCTTCCTCGGCCGGAACGATCCGCGGCACCTCACCGGATGGACCGGGCCGTTCTGGCAGCAGTTCGAACACGTGGAGGGGCAGGAGTATCCGCCGGTGATGAAGTCGTACACCGCCATCCGCCTCTACGGCCCCGGGCATGTCGTGGCGCACAACTACGTGGCGCATTTCCACGACGGCATCGACACCGAGATGTACGGCCATCCCGACGGCTCGCATCCGATCGAAGGGCCCGCCTATCCGCCGCGCGAGTTCTGGGACCGCCGGCCGAACGCCATCGACATCTACAACAACCTCGTCACCAACGCGCACGACAACTCGATCGAGATGGACGGCAGCATGCACAACGTGCGGGTGATGCGGAACCTCCTCATCAACTCGGCGTCGCATCCGATGAGCACGCAGCCCTCCGCCGGCGGGCCGATCTACTTCATCCGCAACGTGGTCTACCACGCGCCCGGCGGCTCGACGCGTGTCACGGCGGGCTCGCCGGGTGTCGTGTTCTACAACAACACGATCCTGTCGGAGACGACGGCCGCGGCTGCCGCCAATTCGCACTGGCGCAACAACCTGATCCTCGCCTCGAACGCGGCGGCGTCCGTGTTCGCGGTGTCCACCTTCTCCCGCGACACGTCGTCCGACTACAACGGCTTCTTCGCCACCGGAGCCACGCCGTTCCAGTGGAACGCGCCGCCGGTGGACGTGCTCCGCATGCCGGCGGATGGCTCGGGCACGGTGAAACTGCAGCCGCGGACGTTCGCCACGCTCGAGGCGTATGCCGCCGCGACCGGGCAGGACCAGCACAGCGTGGCGGTGGACTACGGCGTGTTCGCGCGCGTGACGCGCCTCGATGCGAAGGATCTGGCCACGGTGCAGCGGCTCTACACCGCCGATGACCTCGATGTGCGGCTGCGCGCCGGATCGGGCGCGGTGGATCGCGGCGTGGCACTGCCCGGGGTCACGGACGGCTTCGCGGGAGGCGCGCCGGACCTCGGCGCCGTCGAACTCGGGCAGACGCCGCCCATCTACGGTCCCCGCCCGCGCTGACGGCACGGCGGCCGCGGCACGCGACTGAGGCATACTCCCACGGTGCCGCCGCTCGATGGACTGAAGGTCGTCGATCTCACCCGGGTGCTCGCCGGGCCGTTCTGCGCGCAGCTCCTCGGCGACATGGGCGCCGACGTCATCAAGATCGAAGAGCCGCGCCACGGCGACGACACCCGCGGCTGGGCCCCCTTCATCGACGGCTGGAGCAGCTACTTCCTCGGCGTCAACCGCAACAAGCGGAGTCTCGCCCTCGATCTCAAGTCACCCGGGGGCGCCGAGGTGTTCACGCGGCTGCTGCGCGAGGCCGACGTGCTCGTCGAGAACCTGCGCCCCGGCACGCTCGCGCGTCTCGGCTTCGGCTGGGACCAGGTGTCGGCGCTCAACCCACGGCTCATCGTCGCCTCGGTCACGGGCTACGGCCAGACGGGGCCGCGGCGCGACCAAGCCGGTTACGACCCGGTGGCGCAGGCGGAAGCCGGCGTGATGGAAGTGACCGGGCCGGCCGACGGCGAGCCGTCGCGCGTGGGGGTGGCCATCACCGATTTCCTCGCCGGGCAGTTCATGTTCTCGGGCATCCTGCTCGCGCTCAGGGATCGCGAGCGCACCGGCCGCGGGCAGGCCATCGACATCGCGCTCTTCGACGCCATCCTCGCCACGATGACGCTGCCGGCCGGCATCGCCTTCGCCACCGGCGCCGCCCCGCGGCGCATGGGCAACACCCACCCGTCGATTGCGCCGTACGAAACGTTCCACACGGCGGATGGCCTCGTGATGGTGTGCGCGGGGAATCCGAAGCTCTGGCGGCAGTTCTGCCACGCGCTCGACCAGCCGGCGCTCGTCGACGATCCGCGCTTCCTCGACAACAACCTGCGGCTGGCGAACCGGCCGGCCCTCGTCGCCCTCATCGAAGACGCGACGCGCGCCTGGACCACCGACGCATTCGTCGCCCGGCTCGACCGGCACCAGGTGCCGTGCGGCCGCGTGCGCTCGATCGTGGACGCACTCGCCGATCCGCAGGTGGCGGCGCGCGAGATGGTGGTGCGCCTGCCGCATCCGACGCTCGGCGAGGTGCCCATGATCGGCAATCCGATCCGGATGTCGGGAACCGCGGCGACGTTCCGCCGTCCGCCGCCGGCCCTCGGCGAGCACACGGTCGAGATTCTGCGGGAGCTGGGCTATGACGAGGACGGGATCGCGCGTGTCACCGCGCCGCGTGCCACACCGGGAGAGGCGTAAACCGATGCGCGCGCTGCTTGTGTGTCTGGTGAGCCTGCTCGCCGTGCCCGGCGTGGCGAGGGCACAGGACGAGGGCCCCGCGGGCCGCACCGCGCGCCGCGCCGATGGCCCGTGGTTCGGCGTGCCGCTGCCGCCCGGGCCGGACCCCGGGCCGGCGGTGGTGGTGGGCAGCCGGGCGCCGCGTCCCGTGACGTTCGCCCGCGATGCCGCGTCGCGCGAGCTCTCCGCGGAATCGCTGGGAGTGGATCTCACGACGATCGTGGGCTTCTCGAAGGCCAGCCGCTCCCGCCGCGAGATCGGCAACGGGCAGCTCTGGGGGCGCGTGGCCGGCCTCGCCTCCGCGGATGCCACGGTGGACTGGGCGGCCGATCAGTTCGGGAAGGCCGGCATCGCCGACGTGCGCGTGCAGCCAGTGCCGCAGGACCCCAAGGCCGGTCTGTGGCTGCCGCTTGCGTGGGCGGTCACGATCCACGGCGACGCCGCGTTCGGCGCGGGCTCAGCCGATGTCGTCCTGCACTCGGCGATTCCCGTCGTGCCGTCGGACCTGCCGGCAGGCCCGCTGACCGCGCCGCTCGTCTGGGTGGGCACCGGTGGGGACGCGGTGATCCGCCACCTCGACGTGCGCGGAAAGATCGCCGTGCAGCTCGCCGTGCCGCAGGGGCACATGCTCTTCGAACGCGGCGCCGTCACCTCGCAGGCGCAGGCACTGTTCAAGGCGGGCGCGGTGGCGGTACTCACCGTGCTGCGGCTGCCGGGCAACGAGCCAGGGCGCGACTTCTCGAACTGCGGCGGTCCGTGTTTCAACCTCGGCGGACGAGACGGCTGGTTCCTCGAATCGGTGCTGAACGAAGCGTCGCGGCGAGACGCGGCACCACCCGTGCGCGCCACGTTGTCGTTACGCGCCGAGACCCGGCGCAGCCTCTCGGCGAAGAACGCCGTGGCGGTCGTGCCGGGGCGTCAGGCCGGCGAGGTGATCGTGGTCAACGCCCACGCCGATGCGTGGTTCGACGGCGCCGGCGACAACGCGGACGGTCTCGCCGTGATGCTCGGGCTCGCGCGGCACTTCGCCAAGGCCGCCAACCGGCCCGCCCGCACGCTCGTGTTCGTCGCGAGCGCCGGCCATCACACGCCGGGCATCAACGGCCCGCGCGGCTTCATCGCCGCGAATCCGGATCTGGCGGCGAAGGCCGTGCTGATGCTCAACATCGAACACGTGGCGCAGCGCAACTTCTCGCCGGCCCGCACGACCCACGCCGACGGCTACCGCCAGGCCATCGCCGATTCCGGCGAGGCGCCCGTCTACGCGGGAGTCTCGACCGACACGCCGTTCCTGCATGAGCTCTTCCAGGAAGGCGTGACGCGCTTCGGCGTGAACTTCGTATCGGCGCCCTCCGACATGGGGAGCGGCGAGAGCGGCGGCTACACCAGCCTGACCGCCGCGCGCATCACGGTGATGCAGGCGCCGCCGCTGTACCACACCACCGGCGAGACGCTGGATGTCATCTCCGCGCCCGGGCTGGAACGCATGGCGCGGTTCCTCGCGCACTTCCTGAAAGGCGCAGGCGCCGCGCCCCGCGCCGCGCTCGGCACGCACGCGCGGCCCGCCCCCTGAACGCCCGTGATAACGTGGCCCCGACTTCAGGAGCCTCTGCCATGATCCGGTCTCGTCTCGCCTTCGCCGCTCTGCTGCTCGCCGCCCTCGTCCAGACGCCGCAGTTCGCCGTCACGGCCACCGCGCAGCAGCCGGCCGCCGCGGTCGATCCGTCGTATCTCAACCTGCTGCGCTGGCGCCCGGTGGGGCCGGCCCGCGGCGGCCGCGTCATCGCCGTGGCCGGCGATCCGGTGAACAAGTTCACGTTCTACCAGGGCACGACCGGCGGCGGCGTGTGGAAGACCGACGACGGCGGTCTCAACTGGGCCAATGTCTCGGACGGATTCTTCAAGTCGGGTTCGGTGGGCGCGATTGCCGTCGCGCCGTCGAGTCCGAACGTCGTCTACGTGGGCATGGGCGAAGGCTGCATCCGCGGCAACGCGTCGTACGGCGACGGCATCTACAAGTCGATCGACGCCGGCAGGACGTGGACGCACATGGGCCTCGAGGCCACGAAGCAGACGGGGCGCCTCGAAGTGCACCCGACCAACCCGGACATCGCCTGGGTGGCGGCGCTCGGCGACCCGTGGGGCCCGAGCGCCGACCGCGGCGTCTACAAGACGCGCGACGGCGGCAGGTCGTGGCAGAAGGTGCTCTACCGCAACGAGAACGCCGGCGCCATCGACCTCGTGCTCGACCCGGCCAACCCGAACGTGTTGTACGCGACCACGCTGGAGCTGCGCCGGTATCCGTGGGGCTTCCGCAGCGCCGGTCCCGGCACCGCGATCTACAAGTCCACCGACGGCGGCGACACGTGGATCGACATCAGCACCAGGGCGGGACTGCCGAAGGGCGACAAGGGCCGCATCGGCATCGCGCTCGCGCCCTCGCAGCCCAACCGCGTGTGGGCGATCATCGATGCCGCCGGCGCCGATCAGGGCATCTACCGCACCGACGACGGCGGCGAGACCTGGAAGCACCTGACCGACAACGCCGACCTCACGCAGCGGCCGTGGTACTACCACCACATCATCGCCGACCCGAAGAACGCCGACGTGTTGTGGGCCCTCAACGTGAACCTGTGGAAGTCCACCGACGGCGGCACGAACTTCACAAGGGTGGACGCACCACACGGCGACAATCACGGGCTGTGGATCGACCCGCAGGATTCGCAGCGCATGATCAACGGCAACGACGGCGGCGCCACCGTGACCTTCAACGGCGGCAAGTCGTGGTCCACGATCCTGAACCAGCCGACCGCGCAGCTCTATCACGTGGCGGTCGACAACCAGGTGCCGTACCGGCTCTACGCCGCCCAGCAGGACAACACGACCATCTCGGTGCCGAGCCGCTCCGACCACGGGCGCATCACCATCGAGGAATGGGAAACGGTGGGCGGCGGGGAAGACGGCTACGTCGCGCCGCATCCCACCGACCCGAACATCATCTACGCCGCCGACCATCACTGGCTGCACCGCTACGATCGCCGCACCAAGCAGGTGCGCGACATCTCGCCCAATCCCGAGACGCACTACGGCTGGGGCGCTGCCGACATCAACTTCCGCTTCTGGTGGACCTTTCCGGTGATGGTCTCGCCGCACGACCCGAAGACGCTCTACGTCACCTCGCAGGTCGTGCACCGCACGCGCAACGAAGGCCAGAGCTGGGAGGTCATCAGCCCGGATCTCACGCGCGCCGATCCGAAGACGCTCGAGAAGACGCCGTCGTACCTGAGCCCGAACCCCGGCGAGTTCTGGGGCCCGATCACGCGCGAGGCCTACGGCCCCGAGTGGTATGCCACCATCTTCGCCTTCGCCGAATCGCCGAAGCAGGCTGGCGTGCTGTGGGCCGGGTCGGACGATGGCTTCGTGCAGGTGTCGCGCGACAACGGCACGTCGTGGACGAAGGTGACGCCGCCCGATCTGCCCGAGTTCGCGCTCGTCAGCATCATCGATCCGTCGCCGCACGATGCCGGCACGGCCTACGTGGCGGCCACGCGCTACAAGCTGCAGGACAACAAACCGTATCTCTACAAGACGGCGGACTACGGCAGGACGTGGACGAAGATCGTGGCCGGGATCGGCGCGAACGACTTCACGCGTGTCATCCGCGAAGATCCGAAGCGCAAGGGCCTGCTGTATGCCGGCACCGAAACCGGCGTCTATGTGTCGTTCGATGACGGCGGCCGCTGGCAGCCGCTGCAGCTCAACCTGCCGGTCGTGCCGGTGCACGACATGGTGGTGAAGGACGGCGATCTGGTGGTGGCGACCCACGGCCGCTCGTTCTGGATCCTCGACAACGTCGCGCTGCTGCAGCAGCTCACGCCGGTGGCGCTCACCGAGACGGTGAAGCTGTTCGAACCGCGCACCGCCGTGCGCTACGGGCGTGGCGCCTCGCTCGCGGGGAACTTCGCCGGCAACGCGAATGTCGACGGCGTGAACCCGCCCGCGGGTGTCGTGGTGCCGTTCTATCTGAAGGAAAAGCCCGCCGGCGCGGTGACGCTCACGATCTCGAAGGACGGCACCGGGCCCGGGGCGGGCGTCATCCGTACGGTCACGTTCGATCCGGAAGGCACGGCGCCGGGCGCCGGACCTCGCCGCCCGGTGGCGCGCACCGGCGCCAACACCTACGTGTGGGACCTGCGGTACCCGCCGCCCACGGTGCTGCCGGGTGCCGTGTTCCAGGGCCGCCCTGTGGGCCCGCTCGCGCCTCCCGGCGCCTACACCATCGAACTCGCGGTGAACGGCACGCCCGTGAAGACGATGGCCACCGTGGTCAAGGATCCGCGTCTGACCTACACCGATGCGGAACTCGAGTCGCAGTTCGCTTTCCTGATCGACGTGCGCGACCGGCTCACCGAGACGATGACGGCGGTGAAGGGCATCCGCGACACACGCGCGGAAGCCGAGGCGCTCGTGGCCAAGGCGAAGCTGACCCGCCGCGGCCGCACGCCGGAGTCGCAGGCGTTGCTCGACAAGTCGCTCACGGAGCTCAACAACCGGCTCTACACGATCGAGGAACGCCTGGTGCAGTTCCGCGCCAGGGCCGGGCAGGATCTCATCGCCAACCCGACCGGCATCGACAGCAAGCTGGCGCAGCTGCTGGGCTTCGCGTCGATGGGCGACGGCCCGCCTACCGACGGCGCGCAGGATCTGCTGAAGCGCCTCAAGGCCGGCATCGCCGAGCGGAAGACGGCGCTCGACGGCGTGGACAAGAAGGAACTGGCGACGCTGAAGAAGCTCGCCGCGACGCTGTCGCGCTAGCGGTCAGCCCACAACATCGAGGCGCGGGGCCTGAAGGCCCGCGCCTGACCGGGCCGCGGCGTCCGCTTTTCTGGCGCGAATGGCGGTCACCATCTCGAGCGCGGAGCGGTCGCACGGCGGCAGCTCCGCGATCGACGTTTCAATCGGCGTCACCCGATCGCCCCAGCGGACGACGTGCGCGCACACGGTGAGGCCGCCGCCGAAGGCCGGCATCAGCAGCGTCGAGCCCGGGCGCACGCGGCCTTCCTCAATCGCTTCGACCAGCGCCACTGGCACCGTCGCCGCGCTCATGTTGCCGTAACGCTGCACCGTGAGCATCACCTTGTCCATCGGCACACCGGTGCGGCTGACGACGGCTTCGATGATCCGCAGGTTGGCCTGGTGCGGCACCACGAGATCGATGTCCTCGGGGCGCAGGCCGCACTTCTCGAGCACGGCGGCGCTCGCGCGCGTCATTCCCTGCACGGCGTGCTTGAAGATCTCCTGGCCCTCGAAGTCCCACGCGGTGTCGCCGAGCACGACGTCGCGATTGGCGTAGGCGCAGCCCATGCCGCGCACGCGCAGCACGTGCCGCTGCTCGGCCAGGCAGCCGAGCTGCTCACCGAGCAGGCCCACCGGCGCGTCGCTGGCTTCGAGCACCACGGCGGCGGCGCCGTCGCCGAAGAGCACGGCGACGTTGCGGTTGTCCCAGTCCATGTAGGGCGAGATGAGCTCGACGCCGATCACGACGGCGCGGCGGATGGCGCCGGTGCGGATCATGGCGCTCGCCGTCGAGAGCCCGTAGAGGAAGCTCGTGCACGCGGTGTTGACGTCCATCGCGGCCACGCCGCGGGCGCCGAGCGCCAGCTGCACGCCCGACGCCGAGTTCGGCACTTGTTCGTCGTTGCTGCAACTGCCGTAGACGATGAGGTCGATGTCGGCAGGTTCGCGGCCGGCGCAGGCGAGCGCGCGGCGGGCCGCCACGGTGGCCATCTCGATGGCCGAGACATGCGAGATGCGCCGCTCCCGCAGACCCGTGCGGCTGGCGATCCAGTCGTCCGTCGTGTCGAGAAAGGTGGAGAGGTCGGCGTTCGTGAGAACGGCCGGCGGGAGGCACTTCCCCCAGCCGGTGATGGCGGCGTACGTCATGGCGTCACTGGGCCGGCGGGGCCGGCGCCGTGATTATGGACCGGGCGGCAGTGCGGGATGGTCGCCCCGCGGAGAATCGGGGGGACTCGTGCCCGAAGACCGAGCGCGGAGCGCGAAGGTCGAGTGCCTGAGTTGTCCGTTCGCACCAACAGCAAAGGCCCCGGAAGCCGGGGCCTTGTGTCTGTTTGGTGCGGAAGGGGGAACTCGAACCCCCACGGTATTGCTACCGCCAGCCCCTCAAGCTTGAAGAAGCAGTGGCCGATGATGGCCGACCCCGGAAAATCGGGGTCGGCCGTCATGCTTTGTGGCCGTTGAGAGCCGTTCGAACCCGCCAGTCACGACCTGGCTTGCAAATTCTTGCAAAGCGCACCAGCCCCGCATCCCGGCGATGGTGAAGCGTCGTATCAGCCGTGCGGCGCGCGTCCAACGCGAACCCGTCCAGGTTCGACGACGGTGAAGGCCCCGACCAAACGGTCGCCGAAGGCGCGCACTACCTCGACCACCGCCGGCCCGACACGGCCTCGCGCGCTCGCCGGGAACCGAATCAGCACGACCCCGACGTGGTCACGGCCGGCAGCGTACACGAGTTGGCCGAAGTCCTTGTCCTCTGTGAGCAGCACCCGCTCATCCGCGACGGAGAGGCTGGTCACGGTTGAGTCATCGGCGCCGCCGCTGAACTCGGCAACGGCCGTCACGTCGTGGTGTTCGGCGCGGAGCGCGCGCACGACCGCGAAGTCGCAGCTCTCATCCGCCAGGAAGCGCACCGCTCAGTCCCGGGGCGATGCGGCGGCAGGAGCGGTCAGCACCACTTCTTCGTGGGCCACCGTGTCTGCGGCGTAGCGCATCGCGGCCTGGAGATCCGCACGGGTCAGGCGGGGGTAGGCATCGAGCAGATCGGCTTCCGAGGCGCCCTCGCTGAGCTTCCGCAGGAGCAGGTCCACCGAGATCCGGGTGCCCCGAATCACTGGCTTGCCGAGCATGACTCGCGGGTTGAGCTCGATGCGGTCGGTCGTCATGGAAGCCCCCGTGTGACGAGTATCGTGCTTCGATTCTGACACAGTTGGCCAAGCGTCAGGAGGGGGCATCTGCGCTCCCGGCGAGGCGGGTCAGCGTAGATCCGGCGCCGGCCGAGAGCTCGCAGTCCTGGATTCAAGCCGCATACACCAGTGTCTTGGTCTCATCGACCGACTGGCGGAAATACGGATTGGTGATGGCCGTTGCCACGACGAGATCGACGGGCCGCTGCAGCAGCGCTTCAAGGCTCTCGAGCAGACCGAAGTAGGTGTCCGCGTACGTGCCGTCAGGAAGCGTCTCGAACTCCACGAGGAAGTCGACGTCACTGCGACTGGAATCGTCGCGTCCCGCGGCGACGGACCCGAACAGCTCGAGTCGCCGTACTCCGTACCGGCGGCACAGGGCAGTCAATTCAGCGGCATGACGGGCGACGATGTTCACGTGGGACCTGCCTCCACGATAGCGCGTGTCGTCCCGCTGTGGAGCGCCTGGAATCGTGCGGCGGGACACGACGAGGCATCCTCGCGTATCGTCCGTGGGTGCTGCGCCGTCGAGGGCCGAGGGTAGTATTCTCGCGCCCGGTTATTCGCGGCATGCGTGTCCGCGTGAAGGACGTCCTTGACCTGCTGGCGGCCAGCGCGGCTCGGGCAGAAGTTCTGGCGCACTATCCGTACCTCGAGGAAGCCGACATCGTGGCGGTGTTCGAGTTCGCCGCCAAGCAGAAGCGATCACCCAGTTCTGCGAAGCCTGTAGCAGCAGGATCAGGCTCTTTCCTCATCGCCGCTCGGGGCATCGCGCATGTTCACGCGATGTGCCATGCACACGATGTCGTGAACATCCAGGAATCGGAGCGTCGCGCGCCCGCGCGGCGCGTACACGCCGAAAGGCTGCGGCGCTTGCAAACGGCCTGCAAACAGACCGCAGACCCGCCTCGACGAGCGACTCGCACGTGCACGAGTCGACCCCACCTGAGTCACTGACTTCCTGGCGCTTACAGGGTGGTGCGGAAGGGGGGACTCGTGCCCGACGATCTCGCGCGGAGCGCGACGGTCGCGTCGCCTGAGTCCTTCGTCGGCACCAACAGCAAAGGCCCCGGAAGCCGGGGCCTTGTGTCTGTTTGGTGCGGAAGGGGGGACTCGAACCCCCACGGTATTGCTACCGCCAGCCCCTCAAGCTGGTGCGTCTGCCAATTCCGCCACTTCCGCGTCAGAGGGCTGTGCACGGCGAGCATCGCTGCTCACCGCACGAATTTCCAATACTAGCAGACCACCGCGCGTCGCGCCATCGTGCGCGCCGCAGTGGCTGCGATCAGCTACTGCTTCTTCGCGGGCTCCGGCGTGGCGGGCGCCGGAGTTGTCGTGCCGGCGGCAGGGGCCGCGGGGGCTGCTTCAGGCGCGGGCGTGGCCGGAGCCGGGGTGATGGGCTGCGCCGGAATGTCGGTGGCGCCGGCCGGCAGGCTCACGGGCGGCGGACCGTCCACGCCTCCCACGACCGAGCCGGTGCCGCGCGAACCCCAGATGGCCAGCAGCAGCGCCAGGCTCATGAAGGCCACGGTGAGACCGGCCGTCACCTTGGTGAGGAGCGTCGCGCCGGTGCGCGCGCCGAACACCGCCTGGCTCGAGCCGCCGCCGAAGGCGTTGGCGATGTCGCCGCCCTTCCCCTGCTGGAGAAGGATCACGATCATCAGGACGAGGCAGGCGACGACGTAGAGTGTGACGAAAAGGTAGTAGAACATAGCCGGAACATCTGAGTATATCTCAGGCGGCCGCGGCCGCCACGATCTGGCCGAAACCGGCCACGTCCAGGCTGGCGCCGCCCACGAGCGCGCCGTCCACGTCGGGCAGGGCGAGCAGCCCGGCGATGTTGCCCGGTTTCACACTCCCGCCGTAGATGACATGGCAGCGCTCGGCCGCTTCGGCGCCGAACCACGAGCGGAGCCGCAGGCGGATGTGCGCGTGCGCCTCGCCGGCCTGCTCGGGCGTGGCGTTCCGGCCGGTGCCGATGGCCCAGACCGGCTCGTAGGCCACGACCATCGCGGCCACCTCGTCGGCGGTGGCGCCGTCGAGTCCGCGCTGGATCTGCTGGTCGAGCACGGCCAGCGTCTGCTGCCCGTCGCGCTGGTCGAGCGTCTCACCGACGCAGACGATTGGCACGAGGCCGGCGCCGAGCGCCGCCCGCAGCTTCTTCTGCACCTCGAGGTCGGTCTCACCGAAGAGCGTGCGGCGCTCCGAGTGGCCGAGGATGACGTATTCCGCACCGGCTTCGCGCACCATGCCGGCGCTGATTTCGCCGGTGAACGCGCCCTCGCGTTCCCAGTGGCAGTTCTGCCCGGCCACGGCGATGTTGCTGTTGCGCGCGGCTTCGGCGGCGGCGTACAGGCCGGTGGCCGGCGGGGCGATGACGATGTCCACACCCTGCACGTCCTTCACCAGCGACCTGAGTTCCTTCACGTGCACCACGGTCTCGTGCACGGTCTTGAACATCTTCCAGTTGC
>CADEFD010000086.1 GCA_902826515.1 uncultured Acidobacteriota bacterium | reverse complement strand
CGGCCTACCGTAGGCGGCGGAGGAACTGCATGGCGAAGCGAACGATGGGATGGCTCGTGCTCGTGCTGGCGATGGCGGCGACGACGACCGTGCTCGCGCACATGAAGCTGGCCAAGTCGATGCCGGCGGCCGGGGCCGTCGTGGCGGGCAAGCCCGCGAAGGTCCAGATCTGGTTCACGCAGGCGCCCGATCGTGCCGTCAGCAAGATCACCGTGACCGGGGCGTCCGGCGAAGTGAAGCTCGGCGCGCTTACGGTGGATGCGGACAAGTCGATGTCGGCCACCGTGGACGGCGCGACGCCCGACGGCACCTACACCGTGGCCTGGCAGGCCGCGGGTGACGACGGCCACGTGCAGAAGGGCGACTACACCTTCTCGGTGCGCCAGACGCGCTAGCGGTTCGCGGCCGGCCCGGCTATCCTCGACGCCGTGATGGGGGAGTCGTGGTCGCTCGAGGTCTGGGCCAAGCTGCCCGGCTACCTCGCGCTCCTGTGCGGGACGGGCGCCGCCGTGGCGCTCGCCCTGGCCCGTGATCCCAGATCGGCCGCGGCCCTGGCGCCCGGGCTCGTCCGCCTCGCGCGGGTCGCGGGGCTGCTCGGCGTTGCCGCCATCGTGCTGCGGGCGCTTGCGCACGCGGTGGCGATCGACGGCCCTGCCGGCGCAGTCTCGCTCGACACACTGCGCCTCGTCGTCATCGACAGCCGCTGGGGCGGGTCGTGGCGGTGGCACGCCGCCACCGCTGTGGCCGTGGCCCTCGCAAGCCGGCGCGCCCGGGCGGCACGCGGTCTTGTGCTCTACGCGGTCACGCTCGCCGCCGCGATCCTCGTGGCGCCCTTCCTCGGCCATGGCGCCGGCTCCCTCTGGCGCGGCGCACTCCACTCGCTGCATCTGGCCGTCACCGGCGCCTGGCTCGGCACGGTCGTCGTGCTCGCGCTCGCGAGCGGACGCGCGCCGTCCGACGCCCGCGTCCATGCGCTGGCGGCGATCATCGGCCGCTTCTCGCCGTGGGCGCTCGTGTGCGCCGCCGCGGCGGGCGCGTCGGGCGTCGTGCTCGCGTGGTGGTACGTCGGCAGCGTGGACGGGCTGCTCGGGACGTTCTACGGGCGTCTCCTGCTCCTGAAGCTGGCGGCCGTGGCTGCGATCGGTGCGTGCGGGTTCCTGAACTGGCAGCGCGCGCGTCGTGGGCATCCCCCGCACCGGGGCCTCATCACGGCCGAAGCCGCCTTTGCCGTGGCCACCCTCGCCGTCACGGCGCTGCTCACGGAAACGGAGCATCCCGAGGCGGAGTGAGGATCGACCCTCAGCGTGCGGACACGGAGAGATACACGCCGGCGAGGCTGATCGCGGCGGCGACGAGCGTCATGACCGCCAGCGGTTCGCCGCCAAGCCAGGCGCCGAGCGCGAGGGCCACGATCGGATTGACGTAGGCGTAGGTCGCCACGCGCGAGGCCGGCATGGTGCGCAGCAGGAAGAGGTAGGCGCTGAAGCCGAGCCACGAACCCATCACGATGAGGTAGATGAGCGAGCCGAGCGCCGGCGCGCTGACCGCCGCCACGTCGAGCGCCTGCCACTCTCCGGCTGCGCCCGCGAGCGCCGCGAGCGCCAGGCCGCCGAGCAGCATCGGGAGGCCGGTGGCCATCGACACCGAGTCCGAGAGGTGGGCGCGCCGCGCCTTCAGCGTGCCGGCCGCCCACGACACCGCCGCGCCGGCGGTGACGAGCGAGGCGAGCGGATCCACGTGCGGCGTGTCGCCGACCGGCCAGAAGAGCAGCACCGACCCCACGAAGCCGAGGCCGATGCCCCAGAGGGCGCGGGTGGACGGCCGTTCGCCGGTGCCGCGCACCCACTCGAGCACGGCGATCCAGAGGGGAATGGTGGCCACGAGCAGGGCCGTGATGCCCGACGGGTTGCGGGTGGAGGCCCAGGCGATGGCGCCGTGGTTGGCGACGAACATCAGGGTGCCGATGCCGAAGGCCTGGCGCACGGCCCGGCCGCTCGGCCGGGCGGCGCCGGTGGCGAGGGCCACGGCCACGAGGGCGGCGCCGGCAATCAGGTTGCGGGAGGCCCCGACCAGGAACGGGGGAATGGAGCCGACGGCCACCCGGACGGCCAGGAAGGTCGAGCCCCAGCCGAGGTAGATGACGCCGAAGGCGGCAAGCGTCCAGAGTCCGGCGCGGGGCATTCCCCGGATCGTGTCACATCACGAAACCGTCCGGCGGCCGGGTGTATGCGACAAAAAATCCAAACCGGGTCCGTCCAAGCAGACGGGAGGCAACGGCGTGCCGTTGATCTCGCGAACCTGGAGGGGGCATCGCGGGGTTGGCGCACGTCGTTGTCCACCTTTCCCGCCAGATTTCCTCCGAAATCCTCCGCTCGCCGGTCAGCGCCGTCCGGCCGCCGCCGCGTCCACCAGCCAGCGCGCCATCTCGTCGGCCGGCACGACCCCGGCCTGCTGGTGCACGGCGCGTCCGCCCTGGAGCACGACGAAGTTGGGGATGCCGCGCACGCCGAAGCGGGCGCCGAGCTCCGGGTGTTCGTCGGTGTTGACCTTCAGCACGAGCGCCCGGCCGGCCAGATCTGCCGCCACGCTCGCCACCGCCGGGGCGGCCATACGGCAGGGGCCGCACCACGGCGCCCAGAAATCCACGAGCACAGGCACGGTCGCGCCGGCGGCCACCTCGTCGAAGGTGGCCGGGTCGGCGTCGAGCGGCGTCGCACGCGGGGGCAGCGCCTGCCGGCAGGCGCCGCAGCGGCCGGTGTCGGCCAGATGGCGGGCGGGAATGCGATTCGCGCGTCCGCAGGACGGGCAGGGGAGGGTCATGGTATCTCCTGATGATTTGATGCTCGGGGGTTTCGAATCTACCTACAATCGCCCTGCCTATGTCCCCACGCCGTGTTGTCGTTCTGTTGAGTCTGATCGCTCTGTCTCTTGGTCCGTCGCTCGAGGCGCAGCCGCGGGCGCGGCGGGCCGCGGCGCCGCCGGCGGCGCCGCTCTTCGAGGTGCACGAGCGCAGCATCTCCGAACTCCAGACGGCGCAGAGCGAGGGGCGGGTGACGTCGCGGCAGCTCGTGCAGTCGTACCTGGCGCGGATTGCCGCCTACGACCAGGCCGGGCCTGCCCTGAATACGATCGTGCTGCTCAATCCGAAGGCGCTCGACGAGGCCGACGCGCTCGACCGCGAGCGCGCGGCGCGCGGGCCGCGCGGGCCGCTCCACGGGATTCCGATCCTCGTGAAGGACAACTACGACACGGCCGGGATGCCCACCTCCGGCGGCACGCTCGGACTGGCGCTGCTGCAGCCGGCGGCGGACGCCTTCCAGGTACAGAAGCTGCGCGCGGCTGGCGCGGTCATTCTCGGCAAGACGACGATGCACGAACTGGCGGCCGGCATCACGACCATTTCGTCGCTCACCGGCCAGACGCGCAATCCGTACGACCTGCAGCGCGTGCCGGGCGGCTCGAGCGGCGGCACCGGCGCCGCCGTGGCCGCGAGCTTCGCGGCCGCGGGCATGGGCAGCGACACCTGCGGGTCGATCCGCATTCCGGCTGCCAACCAGAACCTGGTGGGCCTTCGCGCCACGCGCGGACTTTCGAGCCGCACCGGCGTCATGCCGCTCTCGGACACGCAGGACGTGGCCGGGCCGCTCGCCCGCACCGTGTCCGATCTCGCCATCGTGCTCGACGCCACGGTCGGGCCCGACCCGGCTGATGCCGTCACCGCCGGCGCCGGAGCGCACGTGCCGCGTTCGTATCGCGACGGCTTTGCCGGCGCCACGCTCAAGGGCGCGCGGATCGGCGTGCTGCGGGCGCTCTTCGGCACCGCGCCCGAAGACGAGGAAGTGGCGGCGATCGTGCGCAAGGCGCTCGACGCGATGAAGGCGCAGGGGGCCGAGGTCGTGGACGCCACGGTGCCGGGCCTCGACGATCTGCTGGCCGAGAGCAGCGTGATCGCCGACGAATTCAAGTTCGATCTTGCGGCGTATCTTGCGACGCACCCGGGCGCGCCGGTGAAGAGCCTCGGCGACATTCTCGACCGCGGGCTGAATCACGACGCGCTCGAGGCGACCTTCCGCCTGCGCAACCAGCCCACGGTGCGCGAGTCGGAGCACTATCGGCAGGCGCTCGTGAAGCGGCGCGCGCTGCGCGCCGCCGTGGACGCGGTGCTCGAAGGCCAGAAGTTCGACGTGCTCGTCTATCCCACACTGCGCCGCAAGCCCACGCTCATCGGCGAGGCGCAGATCGGCACCACGTGCCAGTTGAGCGCTACCACCGGCCTGCCGGCGCTGTCGATGCCGGCCGGTTTCACCACCGACGGTCTGCCGATCGGCATCGAGCTGCTGGGGCCGGCCTTCTCCGAACCGGCGCTCCTCGCCCGCGCGTATGCGTGGGAGCAGGCGATGTCGCCCCGCCGCGCGCCCTTCAGCACGCCGCCGCTCATCAACGGGACGACGCCGGCGCCGTTCGAGTTCGTCGCCAGCTTCGGACAGCTGCATGCGGACGTCTCGGCCTCCGCGCGTCTCACCTTTCACGCCACCACGGGCGCGCTCGAGTTCGAGACCACCATCGCCGGCACCGACCAGCCGATCACGATGGCGCTCCATCGACTGGACGGCGAGCGCGTCGGGCCGATCGTCGCGCACCTCGGCATGCGGGGACAACGGTCGGCACGCGGCACCCTCGTGTTGCGAGGCCGCGATCGCGACGACTTCGCCGCCGGGCGGGTCGGCGTGCGGCTCTACACCGCCGGCCTGCCGCTCGGGTCGCCAGTCGTGCGCGTGACGTTCCAGTAGTGCAGACCGCGGTTTGACAGGCGCGGCCATCGGACGTTAGCGTCCGGTGCCGCCCCGCATGCCCTCCGACCACGCTCCCCACCCCCGCTGGACCGATGTCACGCGTCTCTTCGACGCCGCGCTGGACGTCGCGCCGGCCGACCGCACGGCCTGGCTCGCCGCCCTCGACGCCGACGCCGAGGTGGTCGCCGAACTCCGCTCGCTGCTCGAATGGCACGAGGGCTCGGGCACGTTCCTCGAGACGCCGGCCGTGCGCGTGCCGGACCTGGCCGACATGTCGATGGTGGGGCGCGCGCTCGGGCCCTGGCGGCTCGTGGACGTCATCGGCCGCGGCGGCATGGGCGTGGTCTACCGCGCCGAACGGGCCGACGACGCCTTCACGCGCCAGGCGGCCGTGAAGGTGATCGGGCCTGGCGCGGATGCGGCCGGGGTCGTCGCGCGCTTCCGCCGCGAACGGCAGACGCTGGCCGATCTCGACCACCGCAACATCGCCCGCCTGCTCGACGGCGGCAGCACGCCGGAAGGGCAGCCGTACTTCGTGATGGAGTACGTGGACGGCATCCGCCTCGACCGCTACTGCGACGAGCAGGCGCTGCCGGTGGCCGATCGCGTCGAGCTCTTCGTGCGCGTCTGCAACGGCGTCCAGTACGCCCACCAGAATCTCGTCGTCCACCGCGACATCAAGCCCGACAACATCCTCGTCACCCCGGACGGCACGCCGAAGCTGCTCGACTTCGGCGTCGCGCGTCTCGTGTCGCGCGAGCCTGGTCCGAACGACGCGGCAGACACCGCCGCCACGTGGCTGATGACGCCCGACTTCGCGAGTCCCGAGCAGATGGCCGGGCGCGCGAGCGCGATGAGCACCGATGTCTACTCGCTCGGGGTCGTGCTGTACGTGCTGCTCACGGGCGAGCGGCCGTACCGGCTGCACGGCACGACGCCTGCCGAAGTGCAGGCCGTGCTCGCCGCCAGCCGGGTGCGTCCGCCGAGTGCGTTCGTGCGCGACCATCCGGCGGCCGACGCCCACGCGGCGCGGCGCGGCACCACGCCGGCGGCGCTGGGGCGGCAGCTCTCCGGCGACCTGGATGCGATCGTGCTCAAGGCGCTGGCGCGGGCGCCGGAAGACCGCTACGCGAGCGTGGCCGACCTGCTGCGCGACGTGAAGGCCTGGCGCACGTCGTGGCCGGTGGCGGCCCGTCCGCAGACGCCGGCCTACATCGGCGCGAAGTTCGCCAGGCGCCACACGAAGGCGCTGGCCGCCGCGCTCGTGCTCGCGCTCGTGGCCGCCGTCGGCGTGGCGGCCGTGGTGTGGCAGGCCTCGGTGGCGGCGCGCGAACGAGCGCGCGCCGAGCGGCGCTTCGACGACGTGCGGCGGCTGGCCAACACGTTCATGTTCGACGTCAACGACACCATCCTGAACGTGCCGGGCACGATGGCGACGCGCGAACTCATCGTGAAGACCACGGTGGAATATCTCGACAGCCTGGCGCGGGAGGCGTCCGGGGACGCGAGCCTGCAGCGCGAGCTGGCGCGGGCGTGGATCCGCGTGGGCGACGTGCAGGGGAATCCCGCCAGCGCCAACATCGGCGACACGGCCGGCGCACTGCGCAGCTACCGCCGCGCCGTCGATCTGGCGGATGGCGCGCGTCTCGCGGCGCCGGGCGACATCGAGGCGATGCGGACGCAGGCGGGCGCACACCGGCGGCTCGCCGACGTGCTGGCCTGGGCCGGCGATCTGGCGGCAGCGCTCGCCGAGAGCGAACTCTCGACCCGGCTCTACGCCGCGGTCGCGGCCTCGGCCGCCCCCACCCTCGAAGATCGCATCGAAGCGGCGATTGCGTCGGTGAAGCTCGGCGACGTGCTGGGCAACCCGAACCTGCCGAACCTCGGCCGCGCGGACGACGCCGCCGCGGCGTTCGCCGCCGCCCTGGGCGCTTTCCGGACGCTCGACGCCGCCGTGCCCGATGACGCGCGCGTGCAGCGCTTCATCGGCCTGAGCCTCGAGCGCATCGGCACGCTGCACGAGACCGCGGCGCGCTGGGGCGCTGCGGAGACCGCCTATCGCGAGTCGTTCGTGCTGCGTCAGCGTCTTGCCGCGCGCGAGCCCGCGCACCGCAACATCCAGCGCGACCTTGCCATCGCCTTCGAGAAGCTCGGCAAGATCCAGCGCGCCACCGGCGGCCCCGGGGCCGGACTCGACAATCTGCGCGGCGCCCTCGCGCAGTTCGAGCGGCTGGCGGCCATCGACCCGGCCGACGTCAATGCCGCGCGCAGCGTGGCGATCAGCCGCGAGGTGCTGGGCACGGCGCTTGCCGACGCCGCGAACCGGGCGGATGCACGGGCGCTCTTCGAATCCGCGCTCGCGTCGCATCGCGCGCTCGCTGACCGCGACAGCGGCAACGCGCAGGCGCGCTGTGACGTGGCCCGGCTGCTCGAGTCGGTGGGCGACACGCTCGCCGCCGATGCCGGCGGGCAGTCCCTGGCCTGCGCCCGGTGGCGTGAATCGGTGACGATCCTCGGCGCGCTGAAGGCCGCGGGCACGCCGGCCTGCACCACCGGCGGCACCGGCGCGGCCGGCGTGACCGCCAAGCTGCGCGGCTGCGTGTAGCGGCGCCAAGGGGGCGGCCGTCACACGATGATGGCGTCCTTCTTGCTAAGCTCGTCGGCGGTCCCCTCCCCCATGGCCCAGGAACCCCAGACGTCTCCGGACGTCACGCTGCTGCTCGCGCGCGCCTCGGACGGCGATCGCGACGCGATGGCGTCGCTCTTCGACGTGCTCTATCGCGAGTTGCGCCGGCTCGCGGTGTCGGCCATGCGGGCCGAGCGGCGCGATCACACGCTGCAGCCGACGGCGCTCGTCCACGAAGCGTTCCTGCGGCTGGCCGACGATGCGACGCCGGTCGAGAGCCGGCATCACTTCTTCGGCGTCGCCGCCATCGCCATGCGCCGCATCCTCGTCGAACATGCGCGGGCCAGGCACGCCGCCAAACGTGGCGGCCACGCGCCGCGGGTGCCGCTCGACGACGTGGATCCGGCCGTTCCGCTCGTGCTCGAGGCGATCGACATCGAGGCGCTGGATGCCGCGCTCACCCAGCTTGCGGCGCTCGACGCCCGCCAGGCCCGGATCGTCGAGCTGCGGTTCTTCGCCGGCCTCACGGTGGAAGAGACGGCCGACGTCGTCGGCCTCTCGGCGCGCACCGTGAAGCGCGAGTGGCAGCTCTCGCGCGCCTGGCTGCGCCGCGAGATGGCGCGCCTCGACGACCAGCGCTCCGCCTGACGCGGCGCACCGGCACCCGCCGTCCCGAACGCCGCGTCGCCCGACGCGTGGCCCCTGTTTTCCCCGGTTCTCGCATGTAAGAGCAGGCGGAACTCCTGGTGTGGCCAGGCGTGAACATCGCGGACATTTGTCTGCTTCCGCCCAGAGAAACGTGGTTCGGACCACTTCACGGGGCGCATCAATGACTCGACTGACGTCTTCGGCCCGCTTCGCGGGCGTCCTCCTCCTCGGATTCGTGCTGCAGTTCGTCGCGGTGACGCCGGCGCGGGCCAGCGTGATCGACCTCGGCACGCCGCTCACGGGCACGGGCGTGGCCGGCGAGCTCTTCCAGCTCACCGTGTCGTTCGACTTGAACGGAGCGGCGCCGAATCTGGTGGGGCAGGAACTCTACGTCGACTTCTTCGGGCTGGCGGCGGTGCCGTCGAGTTATCAGCTCGGCTCGGTGTACGCGCCGCACCTGGCGAATCTCATCAACGCCGAAGGCGACTGCACCACGACCGGCTGCAACGATCCGGGCGGCGTCGTCGCCACGAGCAGCCGTTTCCAGTCGTTCGTCGCCGCCTTCGCGCCGATCACGCCGACCGGCCCCGGCACTCTCTTCACCCTGCAGTTCATGAGCACCGGCTCGCCCTGGTCGCTCAATCTGCTCGGCGACGACACGTTCTCGATGCTGACGGATCAGTCGGCCACGGGCGGCGGGTTCGTGGACCTGATGCCGTTTGCCATCGTGGCCTCGCCGGCCACCGTGCCGTTCGGCACCGCGAAGATCGGCGTCAGCGTGACGTCGCTCACGCCACCGCCGCCGCCCACGGTCGTGCCCGAACCGGCCTCGATGCTGCTCTTCGGCACGGGCCTCGCCGCCGTGGCCCGCGCCGCGCGCCGGCGCCGGCGTCCCGAGGACAGCGCGTCGCAGGCCGCCGAGTAGTTCGCCCTTTCCCCCACGAGCGACGACGACACTATGACCTCCCCTCGCACGTCCATCCTGCTCTTCGTGTGTCTCGGGGCGGCCCTTGGGGCCGCTGAATCGGCCTTCGCGCAGATCCCCGTGGCGCGCGCCGACGTCGACCGGAACTGCACGGTCACGGCCGCCGACGCCAACATCGTGAAGTCGCAGCTCGGAAAGCGGACGGGGCAGGCGGGCTTCAACCCGAACGCCGACGTCGATCAGAACGGCGTCGTGAACAACATCGACGTCACGTTCGTTGCCCGCAACGTCGGCAAGAACGTGTGCGCGCCGCCGCCCCCGCCGCCGGCCGCGCCGACGATCGTGGCGTCGGTTGCGCCGCCGGCGAACACCTTCGGCTGGCACAACGCCGCTGCCACGGTGAGCTTCACGTGCACGAACGCCGTGAGCTGCCCGGCGCCCGTCACGGTCAGCACCGAAGGTGCCGCGCAGGTCGTCGCGCGCAGCGTCGCCAACAGCGCCGGCGCCACGGCCTCGGCGAGCGTCACGCTCAACATCGACCTCACGCCGCCCGTCGTGACCGCGACAGCCCCGGCCGTGGTCGCGCCCGGCGCCGCCGTCGCGATTCCCGTGACCGTTGTCGATCTCTCGGGCACCGGCAAGACCACGCTGCTGCTGCGCCGTGCCGCCGTCGACGTGAAGACCGCGGCGCCCTTCGCGCTCGCGTGGACGGTGACGTCCGCGTTCGAGCCCGGCGCGCAGGACACCTTCGAAATCGTGGCCGAGGACCGCGCCGGCAACGTCGCCGCGGTGCGCCGTCCCTTCTCCGTGGAGCGCCCGGACACGACGCTGCCCACCGTGTCGCTCGGCGCACCCGCCAGCGCCGGCCCCGGCGCCACGGTGCCGCTCACGGTGCGGGCAAGCGATCTCGTGGGGAGCCTCGCGCGAGTCATCCTGTCGCGCAATGACAACGGCACGCCGACGGTCATCGAAGACCGCGCCGCCGGCCCTTTCGCGTTTCAGGCCGTCGGGCAGATCCCGCCAGGCGCCGCCGACGGCAGTCTCGTGACGTTCGCGGTCGTGGCGACCGATGCGAGCGGCAACACGGCAGCCGCCTCCGCCGATGTGCAGGTCGTCACGTCCGTCACCACGCAGACGCTGCAGATCGTGGTCGACCCGCCCGTCAGCCCGACCTTCCAGAAGGACGGCGTCATCACCGGCACCATCGGGCGCGGCACGGCCGTCGTGCCGCCTCCCGCCACCCCGCTCGTCGCGGCGCTCACGCCGCTGTCCGCCGGTCAGGGCCAGACGCTGGATGTCACGATCACCGGCATCAACACGAGCTTCGGGCCGCTCACCCAGGCGGCGTTCGGCACCGGCGTCACCGTGCAGTCGCTCACCGCGGCGACACCCACCACGTTGACCGCCCGCCTGGCCATCGCCGCGAATGCACCGGTGGGGCCGCGTCTGGTTGCCGTCTCGACGGGCAGCCAGGAAGCCATTCTGCCCGACGGGTTCTCGATCGTGAGCGGCGCGGGCAGTGTCAGCGGCCGTGTCGTCAGTGCCGCCTCGCAGCCGATCGCCAACGCGCAGATCTGCCAGCCGGCTTCATCCACCTGCGCGGCGTCGTCGGCGAACGGCACGTTCACGATCGGCGGCGTACCGGTGGACCTCAGGCGCCTGGTGGTGTCGGCGGCCGGCTACGACGCGTTGTCAGTGGCCGTGGCGCTCACGCCCAACGGCTCGTCGGTCATCGGTGACGTCATTCTCGTGCCCACGAACGAGCCGCCGCCGCCGCCGCTGCCCTCGGCGCCCCCGATTGCGCCGGCGCTCGCGACCGTGCTCGGGCGCGGCGCCACCGAACTGTTGCCCACCGGCAACCCCGATCAGGTCCGGGCCGTCGTGCGCGACGCCATTCTGGCGGTGGGCGGGCGGGAGATCGGCGTCCTCGATGCCAACGGGCAGCAGCTCAATCCGAAGATGGTCGGTGCCGGCTACGCGAGCCTGACCGATGCGGCCGTGGACGACATCGCCAGCGAGATGGTGTTCGGCGACACGATGCCGCTCTCGAAGCTGCTCTACGTCCTGAGCGGCAGCATCACCCTGCCGCCAGGCGTGACGCCGCCCACCCTGGGGCAGTTGCTGACCGCACTGCAGACGCGTGTCGATCTGGCGTGGCAGAACCCGTCAGCGCCTGAGTCGCCGCTCGTCATGCTGCTTTTCAACAAGGGACGTGTCGCGTCGGCGACGCCGCCTCGCGTGAGCTTCGACACGGAGCTGAACGCGCTCCAGGTCAACGTGATGACGGTCGCCTACATGGCGTTCGTGACCCGCTACCTGCCCGAAGGGGCCGCGCCGCCGTACGCGAGCCTGACGCCCTCCGGGATCGAGGGACCGGGCTTCTGGGCCCGCGCCAAAGGTCTCGTCGCCGCCCTCGTGCCACGCCTCGCGGCACCGCCGTCCCTCGCCGTGTCGGGTCTCGGACGGCGTTGGACCGGCGGGAATGGCCTTTCGCCGCTTGGCCGTTCACAGGCGCCGGCGTTCCAGGGGGGCGTGTTCGGGCAGGTCGGCGATCAGCCCGGATCGACCTACTGGGCCGATGTCTACAAGCAGGTCCTGCCGGCGACTGGCTGGGACGCGGCGAAGAAATTCGGCGGGCTCTGTGACAAATACATCGTCGAAAACGTGACGGTTGCCGGCTCGAAGCAGTACGCGGGCGGGTCGGTCGAAGCCGCCCTGGCCGCGCAGGACCCCAACGCGAAGTTTCTGCCCGCTCCCGAATGCAAGACCGTCATCGAGCTGCTGCAGGTGCTGGCAACCAGTGGGTCCAAGGGCTACGAGACGGCCGTCAAGAGCATGAAGGGGTACTTCGCCGGTGTCGGCGCGACGCGCGACATGGGCAAGGCGGTCGAGACGTGGTACTCGAACGCGGACCATCAGGCCGCCTGGAACGCCGCCAAGGCCGAAGCCCGCAACACACAGCTGACGCTCGGTCTGGCGAAGATCGGTGCGGGCCTGGTCGAAGGCGCTCTGAGCAAGGTGCAGGGCGCCATCATCGACAAGGTGCTGGCGTTCGAAGCCAACATGGTGATCGCCTCGGTGCGGCCGCGCCAGCCGTTCATCCGCAAGGTCGAACAGCTGATGGACCCGACGACGACGCCGCCGGCGCCGAGCCACATCGTGAAGGTCTGGTTCGACCGCAGCCCGAACGACAAGGTGCAGTACGACGACCCGGCGATTCAGTGGCGCTACCGCCTCTACCGCGGCAAGCGCAACTCCTTCAGTCCGGTCGCGATGAAGGTCTTCAAGAAGGACGACGAGCTGTCGTTCAGCGACTGGGTGCCCGGCGACGACACCTACTCGTACGTCGTCGTCGGTGTGCGTCAGATTGGCACGGCCATCTACGACCCGCCACCGCCCAACGCGCTGCTCGGATTCCTGGGCGGCTTCGTCGACACCACGGTAAAAGTCGGCGCCGAGGGCGCCAAGCGCGCGGTATTCGGCATCGGCGTCCTCACCACCATCACCACGCCGATGGTGCAGATTCTCAAGGGTGTCCGCTATCAGGTCAGCGACGCGAGCAAGCCGGAGACGATCTACGTCAGTACCTCGCCGCCCACGCCGAAGCCTCCGGCCAGCCTCGCCGTGTGGGGCGCCACCGGCACGACGTTCGTCAACGTTCCGGCGCTCGATTCGATCTTCAGCGTCGACAAGGGCAAGGTCACGCTCTACGCGAAACCGAACTTCAAGGCGCCAGGCTCGGTGGGCCTCGGGATCACGAGCAACGGCACGCTGCTGACCGACAACGCCGCGTCGGACGCGCAGTTCGGCGGCCGCGTGTTCTCCTTCGCTCCGCGCACCGGCGCGCGTGACCTCGCAGGATCGGTGAACTACTTCAGCCAGCTGCTGATGTTCGCCAACCCTGTGTCGGTGCAGGCGATGGTGGTGGCCTCGGGGCAGTTCGGTCCGGTGGGCAGCCCGTCGGAGGAGTCACTGTTCATCGCCGACGCGCAGAGTCAGCGCATCACGCGGATGTATGTGCCGACCAGCCTGCCGCCTGGCGTACCGACGACGCGGAACATCTCGCAGCCGTGGATCACGAGTCCGCTCTTCAACTTCGGCCCGGACACGGCGCTGGCGATGAGCCCGGATCTCCGGCTGGCGGTGACGCAGGGCGACAACGTGCTGCTCACGTCGCCCTCCGGGACGTTCAGTGCGCCGTCTTTCGTGCTGCCGGTCTTCGGTCCCGGCACCGGCGCCACCTCGCCCTACCAGCGGCTGTCAGGTGTGACCTTCGACAGCTACGCGAACATGTATGTCTCCGACTCGTCGCTCGGCACGCTGACGATGATCCCGGCCGGCGCGGGCCTGTCGTACAACATGGCCGGGCTCTCGACGGTCGAGCGCAAGAAGCTCGTCGTGGCCAAGGGGCTGCTCAGGCCCATCGACGTCAAGCTCAACGCGCGGCGCGACGGACTCGTGTTCTACGACGCCGAGCGGATTCTGGCCGAGACGCAGTTCGGGATGTCGGGCCAGGTCGTCTCCGACACGGGCACGCCGCTGGCCGGCGCCATTCTCCACGAGCCCCGCTCGCGTCGGGTGGCCGTGACCGACAGTGACGGCGTCTTCGTTATGCCCGACCTCGTGCAGGTGGGTTCGTCGCCCGTCATCGACTTCACCGTCCAGTACCAGAACGAGACCCGGTCGTTCTCGAGGGTGCTCGACATCTACCGGCACAACATCACCGACATCACGTTCGGACCGGCACCGCCGATTCCTCCCGACCCGCCGGTGCCCCCGACCCTGCCGGTGGCGCCGGCGCCGCAGACGACCACGACGGTCACCTCGGCCACCGTCTCGGCGTCGTTCGAACTCGACCCGACGGCGCCGCCCGTCATCGCCACGAGCTGCCCGCGCGGCGTGATTCTGGCGCCCGGCTTCGACACCGCGACGGCGAGCAGCAGCACGCAGGTGATTGGCCTCATCAGCAACCGGTGGGCCCTCGGACCGGCCACCGTGCCCGGCGCGTTCCTGGTCGTCAACGGCGTGCCGTTCCCGGTGACGCTCACCGGGCTCGAGTTCACGACGACAGCCGCGCTCAGCCCCGGCAACAACACGCTGGCGGTGGCGCTGCCCGCCGGACTCCTGAAGCCGATCGGCTGCGCGCCGGCGACGGCCGCCGACACCGACCCCTACGTGGTCTCGAACGAACACCGACTGTTCCACGACCCCTCGCAGGCCGTGGTGGACAGCTTCCGGCAGAACGCCGGATGGGACCTGGCCACGCGCGCCATCGTGCGCACGGGCGGCGTGCCGCTGGCGGGTGTCGACTTCTGGGTGCCTGGCACCGACCTGCAGGCCTCGACCGACGGCGACGGCGTGATGCAGATCAACATCCCGAAGGGCCAGATGGCCGGCGCGGCCACGTCCGCCGACCAGATGGCCGCCGGCGTCTTCAACGACGTCGGCCGCACGGTGGCGTTCATCCGTGCCGACCAGACCGCCCAGTCGATTGCCGCCCTCAACAGCCTCATCGCCACCGCGATTGCCGCGGCCGATGCGCCGCCGGCGGCCTCGACCATCTCGCAGGCCATCGTCGACAACCTCGTGCTCGTGCAGGCGGCCGCCATGCGGCTGCTCGCGGACGTCGAAGCGCTCCGGGTGCCCAACCCGGCCGACATCGCCGCGCTCGAGACACTCGGCCTGCAGTTTGCGAACACCTCGAGCAACGGCGAGATCGTCGTCACCGCCCGCGACTATCCGGGGCTGACCCTGACGGTGAAGGTCCAGTGAGGGCCCCGACCATGACTGCGACCTTCCTTCGGACCACGACCATGACCGCGCGAGTCTGCGCGCTCGCCGCCGCGCTGCTGACCCTGCTGGTCCCGCAGCGGGCGCTGGCCCAGGCCACGAGCCCGACCACCGTCACCATCAACGGCGGCGCGCAGCCGGCCGGCCAGACCTATCCCACCGGCCAGGTGCAGTTCGGTCTGCGCGTGCCGCTCAAGCCGAACGCCGAGAACACGCTCACGCTCGTCGGCACCGACACGGCGGGGCAGAAGGCCACCGTCACCGACCTCAGGATCGCGCAGATCACGTTGACCGACGTGGTCCGCGCGAAGGTCACGGCGACGCGGCTGTCGACGCCGGAAGTGCGGCAGCTCGTGGCCCAGGGGGTCATCGACATCGCCGACCCCGACAACTACAACGTCTCGCGCTTCGTCGTCGTGCTCACGGTGGGCGGCCAGACGGTGCAGGTGCCGGTGCCCGTCGTCCGCCGAATCGAAGAGACGTTTGCCGAAGGCCCGCCCATCTCGGTGGGATGCGGCAGCTCGCTCTCGACCAGCGGGAACAGCATCACGGTGCCCTGCGGCAACGGCGGCGGCGCCAAAGTGCAGGACACGCCGCCGCTCAAGATCATCCCCTTCGAAGCGGCGCCACCGGCGCCGGGCCTGCCGGCCATTCCCGGCGTCATCATCATCGAAGGCCGCATCAAGACGCTCAAGGAGTTCTTCAAGATCGACCTGCTCCTGATGAACGTCTCGTCGCTCTTCACGCTCACCGATCTGACGGCCCGCCTCGACGTTCCGGCCGGCGACCTCACGCCGGTCGCGCCCGCCGGCGGTGCCATCGTGCTGCCGGACCTGCTGCCGGGCACCGACGCCACGGGCCAGTTCATCGTGCGCGGCGACACCAAGGGCATCCACACGGTCACCGCACACTTCGGCGGCAACATCATCGGGTCGTTCCTGCCGTCGCCCGTCGCGTTCTCGGGCAGTGCGTCGACCGATCTCGAAGTGAAGGGGCCGCCGAAGCTCGATGTGACGGTCTCGCATCCGGACTTCGTGCAGGCCGGCGTGCCCTACGACCTCACGGTGCGGATCGAAAACACCGACCCGGAACTCGACGCCCTGTATGCGTCGATGGCCCTCGACGTGGGCGCCGGCGCCGACCTGCTCGACGAAGTGACCGGGCAGCTCATCGACGGCCCGGTGGGCCGGCCCCTCGGCGACATCCTGCGCGGCGAGTCGATCACCCAGACCTACAAAGTCATGCCGCTCGTGTCTGGCGCCATCATCGCCTGCGTGGGCGCCGCCGACGCCAACATCAATCTCGCCGTCGCGTTCGTGGGCAGCGGCCCGGGCTGCGCCATCGGCACGCTGCCGGGCGCGCGCACGAACCCCGACGGCAAACCGACGGTCACCGTCGTGCCGGCGCACAACACGGTGGACGTGAATCCGCTCACGGCGATCGTGGCGCTGTTCTCGGATCAGATGATCACGCCGACCATCACCGCCGGCTTCGGCGGCGCCGCGTTCACGGTGGCGGATGATGCCGGCGCGGTGGCCGCTGGCACGCTCTCGTTCGCCGATATCTTCGGCGGCACCTCAGCCATCTTCCAGCCCGATGTGCCGCTCAAGCCCGAGACGGTCTACACCATCACCGTCAACCCGTCGATCTTCAACACCGCGGGACTGTCGCTGGCCTCCGGGATCGTCGCGCGCTTCACCACCGCGAAGGCGGCGCCGGTGCCCGATGCGACCGCTCCGGTCGTCGCGCTCGCGGTTGAAGCGCCCTTCACGGCGAGCGCCATCGGGCGCGGCCAGTCGGTGCCGATTGCCTCGCAGGCCACCGACACCAACGGCATCAGCCGCGTGGATCTCTTCGTGGACGGCGCGCTCGTCGACGCGAAGAAGGGCGCGACGTCGTTGCGCTTCCTCGTGGAGACGGCCGCGATGGCGGCGGGCAGCGCGCACATCGTCGAAGCGCACGCCTACGACCAGATTGGCAACGTCGGCACGACCACGCTGACCCTGCAGATTGCGCCCGACCTGCAGCCCCCCGCCGTCACCATCGTGGCCAACGCCACCGTGGGCCAGGGGCGCACACTGCAGGTGCTCGTGCAGGCCACGGATGATGGCCGCGTGGCCCGCGCCGAGCTCTTCCTCGATGGCGGGGCGGTGCCGATTGCGACCGGTCTCGTCGAGCCGTTCAAGTTCGATGTCCCGACCACCGGCCTCAACGGCGGCTCGCACCAGCTGCTCGCCGTGGTCGAAGACGGCGCCGGCAACCAGGCGTCCACGACGACGATCTTCACGGTGACGGCCGACGCGGTGCCGCCGCAGGTGGCGCTCGTGAGCCCGCAGGGCACCCGCTTCCGCGGCGGCGCCCCGGTGCCGTTCGCGGCGCAGGCGACCGACGATGTCGGTGTCGCCGCCATCAGCTACACGCTCGATGCCGAGGCGCAGCCGCGTGGCACCGGCGACAGCTTCACCCTCGACACGACCGGCCTGCCGCTCGGTCCCCACGTCATGACGATCGTGGCGGCGGACGCCTCGAACAACACGGCGTCGGTCACCTACACGTTCGACCTCACGGCGCAGTCCACCGACACGACCGCGCCGCTGCCCGTCGCACTTGCGGCGCTGACGATCACGCCGGTCGGTCCCGGCATCGTGAGCGTGGCCGGCGCGGCCGGCGCCGCGGAAGCCGGCGCGCGCGTCGTCGTCACCAATCAGACGACGCAGTTCGCGGCCACCGTCGTCGCCTCGGCGGCCGGCGCCTTCGCGGCGCAGGTCGAAGCGGCGGGCGGCGAAACCCTCACCCTCGTCGCCATCGACGATGCCGGGAACAGCAGCCCGTCGATTGCGATCGTCGTGCCCGTGCCCGCCACGCTCGTCTCCATCGCGGTGACGCCGGCGAGCATCAGCCTGTCGCGCGCGCAGACGTCCGAACAGCTCGGCGTCATCGGCACCTACAGCGACAACTCGCAACAGGTCGTCACGACCGGCCTCACCTTCACCTCGTCGGCGCCGGGAGTTGCCGGCGCGACCGCAAGCGGGCAGGTGCTGCCCGGCCAGAACGGCTCGGCGGTCATCACCGTTGCGAGCCTCGTGCCGGGCGTGGCCCCGGTGAACGTCCCGGTGGACGTGAACTTCACGACCGTCGTCGGCATCAGTGCCGCCCCGAACCCGCTGGCGCTCGTCGGCATCGGCCAGAGCCGCGCGGTGAGCGTGTCGTCGCTCTTCTCGGACAACACGACCGGCGCCTTCGGCGGCACGGTGCGCTTTGCGACGGCCAATCCGAACGTGGCGGTCGTGGACGGCACCGGACGCGTGACCTCGACCGGCGTCGGTTCGACCACGGTGACGGCCGCCGCAAATGGCCTGCCCGCGGCGCAGGTGCTCGTGACGGTGGCCGCCGTGCAGCCAACCGACATCGTCGTCACGCCGACGAGCGCGGCCTTCACGAGCCTGGGCCAGACGCAGGCACTCGGCGTGCAGTACCGGTTCTCGGACGGCACGACCGGCTCGGCGACGTTCGCCGTGTCCTACGTGTCGCTCGACGCCGCCGTCGTCACGGTCTCGCCCGCCGGCCTCATCACGGCGGTGGCCGAGGGCACGACGTCGGTGGTCGTGCAGTCGCAGGGCTTCACGGCCAGCGTGCCGGTCTCGGTCACGCTGCCCACGACGCTGCCGGCGCCGGTCATCACCTCGCTCGGCCGCCCGGTGGCAGGTGAGGGCGACACGCTGGCGATTCTCGGCAGCAACTTCGCCGGCACGCCGGCGCAGAACTTCGTCACGGTGAACGGCCTGCGCGCCGATGTCGTCGGCGCGAGTGCGGAACGCCTCATCGCCACCGTGCCGGTCGGCGCGACCACCGGTCCCGTGCAGGTGCGGGTGGCCGGTCAGTCGAGCAACACCGTGGACGTGACCGTCTACGCGCGCCTCGCGAAGGCGGTGCTCAACTCGGCGCCGTTCAGCGCCACGCCAGGGCCCGGCAACAGCGTCGGCCTCGGCAGCGTCACCTTCCACGTGCATCCGGGCGATGACGTGGTGGTGGCCGGTGATCCCTTCGCCATCACGGGTCCGAGCTGGACGGCGCTCGAAGCGCCGGTCGTCGGCGGCACGCTCGTGCTCACCGTGAACGGCACGGATGTCACGCTCACGCCGAGCGGTCAGCCGATCGACATCACGTCATTCCTGCCGGCCATCACGCAGCCGACGCTCGTCACGCTCGGCCTGCGGGTGGATGCGCCGGGCGGCGCGGCCTCGAGCCGCGGCCTCTCGATCGTGGCGGGTCCGCCGGCCACAGGACCCTTCATCGGCCAGCGCTACAGCGTGGCCGATGCCTTCGCCCAGCAGCACACCCTGCGGTTCCGCACGACGGCGCCAGACGGGACACGTTTCGCCGCGACCGCCGATGTCTGGTATCGCCTCGACGGCGGCTACCCCAACGGCTCGGCCGGCGGCGCCATCGTCGACGGCGTGCCCACGCCGAACGACGGCAGCTTCCGCAGCTTCACCGCCAGCGGCGGGGAAGTGGTGGTCACCTACTCCGATGCGGGGCTGTCGGGCCTGGTCGAACAGACCCAGACGGCGGTCATCGCCCTGTTGCCCGCGACGGCCAATGGCAGCCGCATCGGCACGACGCCGGTGGCCGAGGCGCGCCTCACGCTCACCTCGCCGCACTCGGCGAGTGTGCTGCCGCAGCAGACCTCTGTTGTGGCCGACGGCGTGAACCGCCCGGTGGCCGTGGACATCAACAGCGTCCGCGACAACGTCGGCAACGCCATCACGGATGGTCCGTTCGTCGCACTGACCGCCGACCCGTGGTATCGCCGTTCGGACGGTGGCTACCCGAACGGCTCGGCCGGCGGCGTCATCGGCGGCGGCGTCCCCACGCCCAACGACGGGAGCTTCCGCTCGGTGCAGCTTGCCGGCGGCGCGGCCCAGGTCACCTACGCGGTGGGCGGCGCGCTCGTCGGCGCCGGCACGACCAACACCGGGGTGGTGAGTGCGATTCTCGCCACGGCCAACGGCAGCCGTATCTCGACGCGGCCGTTCGCCGACGGTGCGATTCTCCGCTCGGCGCCGAGCTCGGCCTTCGCGACGGCCGTTGCGGTGCCCAACACGCTGACGGCCGCCTCGATCGACAACCGCTCGGTCATCACGCTCAGCGGCCTCACCGATTCGCAGGGCCGGCCCCTGCCGGACGGCACGAAGGTGGCCGTGACGGCGCGCGAGTGGTATCGCCAGTCGGACGGCGGCTACAGCAACGGCTCGTTCGGCGGCGCCATCATCGGTGGCACGGTCGCGCCGAACGACGGCGACTTCCGCACCTTCGACGTGACGGGCGGGCAGGTGACCTTCACCTACTCGAACAACTTCCTCACGCTCGACCGGAGTGCGACGGCCACGACGGTCATCGCGATCCTGCCGGCCAGCGGAAACGGCAGCCGGATCGCCACGACCCCGTTCGCGGAGGTCCGTATCACCCAGGCGGGCGTGACGAGCGCGTCCATCGTGGCGACGCCGGCTTCCACCCTCGCCGACGGCACGCGCCGTCCGGTGGCGGTGGCGGTGACCAATCTGCGCGACGCGGCCGGCAACCTCGTGCCCGATGGCACGCGCCTCGCACTCACCGGGCGTCCGTGGTATCGGCGTTCGGACGGCGGCTACCCGAACGGTTCGGTGGGTGGCATCTTCATCGATGGCACGCTGACGCCGAACGACGGCGACTTCCGCACCTTCACCGTGACGAACGGCCGGGTGGATGCCACCTACTCCGCGGAGACCATCCCCGCCCTCAGCCCGAACGACCCGCGGTCGGCGGTGATCGCGGCCCTCGTGGCCTCGTCCACCAACAGCAACCGCGTCACCGTGACGCCGTTCGCAGAAGGCACGGTGGCCATCTCCAGCGTGCAGACGGCAACCGCGGTCGTGACGCCGACGACGCTCTACACCGGCAGACTGGGGCGCACGAGCCAACTCACGCTCACGGGCATCACCGACGCGCAGGGCGTGCCGGTGCCCGATGGCACGCTCGTGGCCATCACCGCCGACCCGTGGTACCGCCTCTCGGACGGCGGCTACCCGAACGGCTCGACCGGCGGCACGATGACTGGCGGCATTGCGACGCCGAACGACAGCCGCTTCCGCACCTATACCGTGACGGGTGGTACGGTCTCGGCCACCTACACCAACCTGGGCCTGTTCATGGACACCGGCAACTCGGCCCCGGCCGTGCTGTCGGTACTGCCGGCCACTCCCAACGGCAACCGCGTCGGCTCGCAGCCGTTCGCGGTCGCCACCGTCACACTGACCGGACCCGACTCGGCGACATTCGTCGGGCCCACCACGGTGTCGCCGGGCGGCAGCCTGGCGGTGACGTTGACGAACCTGCGCGACACCGCCGGGAACCTGATTCCGGACGGGGCCCTCGTGGCCATCTCCGCGGTGCCCTGGTACAACCGCGACGGGTCGTACAGCAACAACTCCGCGGGCGGCAGCATCAGCGGTGGTGTCGGGACGCCGAACGACGGCAACTTCCGCACCTTTACCGTATCGGGCGGGCAGGTGACGTTCACCTTCAACGCGCCGGGCACGGCCAACGTCACCTCTGTGCTGTCGGTGCTCTCGGCCGACGGCAACAACGGCAACCGGGTCGCCTCGCGGCCCTTCGCCACGCTCGCCGTGCGCGTGCAGTAGAAGACGGGATCACACGATGACGATGCGCATGCTCGGCACGTTCCTTCTGCTCGGGGCCCTCGCCACCACCGCGGGGGCCCAGGGTGCGCAGTTCCATCTCGCCTCGGCGCAGGTCGTGGCTGGCGACGGACCACCGATGCTGCGGCTGGCGGCGAGCGGTCCGGTGGCCCACGCCGTCGAGCCCGAAGCGGACGGCAGCGCGACCCCGCCCGACCGGCTGCGGCTGCGGCTCTACGGCGTCACGCCCACGGCGGCGCTGGCCGCCGAACCGGTGGCGCCGTACACGCTGCAGGCGACGGCCGACGGTCGCGACACGATCCTCGTCGTGGCCGCGCCGGGGCTCGCGGCGGGTGGGCGCCTGGCGCTGGGCACCGCGGCGCGGGCGAGCGAACTCGTCATCGTCGTGCGCTAGCCGAGGCGACGGCGGCGCCGTCCCTGGTCCGGCGGGTCCTCGGATCCGCCGGACGTGCCATGTACGGGGCCCACGGCGGCGGCTCGGCGGGCGGGACCGGCCGGAATCGGCCCATCCGCTTCCGGTATGGCCTGCCCGAAGAAAAGTCATCCAGCCGGGCGGCGTTGGGTTTAGTATGAGCCGTTTCATTCAGGCGTCACGCCCATCCGGCCATGTCGGCCGGGTGCGGATTCCGCTGCCGGAGATACACATGTCGAAGCACTACGGGCTCGGGCGCAGGTCGTTTCTACAGAACGCGGGCATGACCGCGCTGCTCGGCGCGGTGAGTGGCGGCGCGCCGTCCGTGGCGAGCGCAGCCGGCGCGATCGCGCAGGGCGGCAAGTACGACTTCGACACGCCCTACAACCGGTTCGGCACCAACTCGGTCAAGTACGACCAGCAGAATCGCGTCTTCGGCAAGGATGCCGTGCAGGTGGGCATGGGCATCGCCGACATGGACTTCCGTGCCGCGCCGTCGATCACCAAGGCGCTCAAGGAACGCCTGGAACACGAGAACTGGGGCTACCTCGACATGCCCGCCGCGTTCCTCGAGAACGTCGCCGCGTGGAACAAGCGCCGCTACGGCGTGACGTTCGAGCCGTCGCAGGCCGTCATCACGATGGGCGTGCACCCCGGGCTCATCGCCACCCTCAAGGCCTTCTCGCCGAAGGGCACGAAGGTGCTGCTCGCGACGCCGACCTACAACGGCTTCTACGGCGACCTCACCGCAAGCTGGACCGAGAAGGAAGAAGTGCAGCTCAAGCGGAACGCCGACGGCACCTTCGCCTTCGACTTCGACGCCTTCGAGAAGCAGATCAGCGTGGACACGAACACGTTCATGCTCTGCAATCCGCAGAACCCGACCGGCAACTGCTGGTCGCAGGCGGATCTGCTGCGCATCGGCGAAATCTGCCTGAAGCATCGCGTCGTCGTGCTCGCCGACGAAATCCACTGCGACTGGGTGGCCAAGGGCCAGAAGTACACGCCGTTCGCCAGCCTGCCGAACAAGGCCGTGGTCGACAACAGCATCACGTTCAAGGCCGCCAGCAAGTCGTTCG
>CADEFD010000085.1 GCA_902826515.1 uncultured Acidobacteriota bacterium | reverse complement strand
CGCAACCACTACTACACGTTCCGGGCCGAGGCGTCGCAGCCCCGCGAAGGCGAGGGCCTGCCGCATTTTGTCGACGACGAGTTCGACGCGTTCCTGCGGTACGGATGGCACGCCCGCTGGATTCACGGGCTTTCGCTGCACGAGCTGCCGCGCGGAGCGGCTCGTGGCCTCCTCCTGCAAGCCCGGGGTCCCCGACGCGGCAGCCGCGTTGGGGGGTGGAATGGGCGCGGGTTCTGTCCGTCCTGTGGCGGACGTTGTATGACCGAGCGCGAGGCGCACCTTATGGATCAGGTGTGGCCGAAGGTGCCCGCGCGCCAGTGGGTGCTCACCCTGCCGCCCCGAGTCCGCTAGGCCCTGGCCCGGCCTGGCTCCGCGACCTGTGCACCGCAGTGGCCGGCGTACTGTTCCGCGCGGTACAGCGCCACCTTCGGGCGTGGGCGCAGACGCGCCAGCTCGGGGACGCACGGAGCGGGGCCATCATCGTTGTGCAGCGTTTCGGCGGGGCACTGAATCTCAACGTCCACCTGCACGCGCTCGTACTCGACGGCGTGTTCGCGCGCGCCGGGGACGGTCGGCTGCGGCGCGCCGGCGCCAAGTGCCGCGGGCATTGAAGATGAGGACGGCACGGGGGCCGATGCCGGCGACGGACACGCCCTCCGTCACGAATACCTGGCGTCGGCGGCGACCGGCCGCGGGATCCGCTCGGATGAGGCGGTCAGGTCGGACGTCCTCTTGCCGGCGCCCGCCCTGAAGGGGGCCGAGCCGACGACCGTCTCAAGTTTGAAGCGACGGGTGGGCTATCTGTAGCAGAGACGTCAAACTTAATCCGTCCACCAGATCGGATCACGCCCACTTTCGATTCACGCCCGGGCATGGCTCTATCGGTCCTCCGCACTAACCGGTTAAGGCACGCAGCTTTCCGTCAACAGCGAGAACTTGGCCAGTGCGCGCCGCCGCATCGTCCGCGATCCGACAGGCACTCGCGCTGTATCGCCGTCCACGCCCGCTTCGTCGGCGACGACGAACTCATCACCCTCAGGGGCGTCACCGACGAGCTGTACGCCTCCACCATTGAGATACTCCCGCACATCCGCGGGCACTGTCCCCCGCAGAAGCTTCTCAGTGACGGCGCCAGCCCCACTCACCAGGGCGAAGCCGGCCGACGCTGCAATGACGCGACCGATCTCTACGCCTGACTGTCTCACGATGACGACGCCCGTTGCACGGCTGATCGGCCTATCGAGCTGGATGAGCGCTAGGTCAGACACGACCACTGTCTCCTGAGGGGCGCATTCTCGCGGCAGCCTCGCGGTCACCCGCTTGGCCTGCAGAGTTGCCCGTCCGATGGATACGCACCGTTCTGCTGACGGCTTCAAGCGAGGAGCGAACATATTCACGCTGCCGCTGCCGCGGTAGAGGAACGCCGTAGGGGGCAGGCCATCCGGCGCGCCGTCGTTCTCGGTGGCCAGCAGGCCTTGGTCCGCCAACGCCTCGCTCGACGCGCACTCAACCAGCTCCAATGCTGCAGACCGGCTGTCAGCGAGCTCGGCCACCAGCAACTGCGTCAGCAGCAACACACCAACCACGGTCGTCATGAAATTTCCTCCTCCACGCTACTTGAACGTGGCGAGATACCATCCATCGCCCCGAGCACGAAAGCAAGCCTTTCCGGCGCCCTCGATCTCACGCACATCACTTCGCAGCACGTAGCCCCTGTTTCCACGGTAGGTCACCGCGACAAATTGGCCCGCGGCATCTGCTTGCTCTGCCGGCAGCACTTGCACCAGCTCAAGCGACAGCCGCCCAAGCTCCCGTCCGTCCCCTCTTGGCGCGCTCCGAACCACGGCGTCTGGCACGATCACGACCCACGGCAGGCCCTCGAAGGCGAGGTGAGGTGGCAGGCTCGCCACCTCGGGCCATCGGGACCAGTACGGCGCGCAGAACTCCGTGCGTGCCTGGTCAACGAACTTGCCGCCGTGGGTTAGCAGGTCTGCCAGGGACTCAGCCGCCTCGGCGCCGATTGCAAGCCGCGCCACAATTATGGCGCGCTCGGTCCCTGAGCCGTTGAGGCTGTCGAATAGCCAGCGGTCTAACGCCATTTTGTCTCTCCGACGTAGCGCTTCAAGCAGCGCTGCCCTTGAGGCATAGAGCGCTGGCTCACTCACCGCTTCGTCAACCGGCTCGAAGGCGAAGCGCTCCTGGGCACCCGCTTCAAAAGGCAGTACAGCCAGGCTCAGCATCGCGATGAGTCCGGCACTCAGGCGGCTACGGCAGCGGAGCGTTGAATTCTGCATGGAAGTGGTCATCGTGCACCGTGCTCATGTCCTGCCGAATGATAAGCGTTGCAGGCTGCCCATTGATCTGGAGGCCCGCGAGCTCCTCGGCGAATGCACCTCCGGCCTGATACGACACCCAGATTCTCGTGAGCGTGATCCCCTCATTCGTCGCCGCGGTCGCAAGCGCCTGAGCCACTTGAACGACTCGACGGGCTACAGCAGCGTCAAGGTCATCGTATCCGCTGATATCGAGATCCAGATGCGTGCCCCTCATATGGCTAGTATGCGTCGGGAACCGTCCCCCGTTGATGTTGCTGATGTCGTTCACTTGCAGCGTGATGGCATTCGGCCCCTGCGCCGCGAGTGCGTTGCTCGCCGCCAGTAGCGCTGCTTGGACCTTCGGGCGTCCCCAGGCGTCGCCGCGGCACGGCCACGGCAGAGCGCTGCCGTTCTCTCGCAGGCACTGCAGCGTATCGCGCCGAGCATACCTGGCGATGCCTTGGCGGATGTCCGTCAGCTTCGTCACTGCCCTTGCGTTGTCGCCGGCGACCACGATCGCCGCGCCGCTGCTGTCCGTGGCCCGAATCGACAGAGTGAGCCGCTCCTCGTCGCCGGCCGTAAACACTTGCATCTGCGGATCGGTAAACTCGAACAGCCGGCGACTTACACCAGTGGACAACAGGCCGGATCCTGGAAACGGCACATTCAGCAGGCCAGTCACCGTCGGATGGAGCGGGACGGTGACCCTGACGGCTCCGTTCGTCGCGTTCTTGACGTCGAGGAACAGGCTGGACACCTGCCGGTCCGGTGTCCCCGAGAACGCCAGGCTTCCCCACACTTCGGTCAAGCCGCTGGCACCATCACGCTGTCCGAGGCTGATGTACTCCATCCGGTCCGGAATGGTCGTGTTCGGCTCATGGACGTCGCGAAGATTTGGAGCGCCGAGCTGGACGCCGCTCATCTGCGTTCGGTCAATCTCCAGCCAGGTCGCGGTGTACCCAGGATTCGTGTCCGGCGGAAGCGCAATCGTAATGCGCAGATCCGTCGCCGCTGCGGGAATTGAGACAGGTAGTGTGAGCCAGATGGACTGGATATTCTGAGTACCTGCATACGCCTGCCCGTACGCCTGCAAGGTCGCCATGTTGTACACGTGCTCCGCTAGCACTTGCCCATTCGCCGGGTTCGACGCCGTGAGCCGGTAGGACCCGGCCTGCACATGACTGAAGAACCGGTATCGGATGGAGGCCGTCCGTGAGCCTGGCTCGAAGCGAAACACTCTCGACGCCGTCACGGGGATGGGTGACGCCCACGACCCGACGAGCAGATCGTTGTCGGCGGTGTCGCTGGCGAACATGTCATTCGCAGGACAGTTGATGCGGCAGATCCAGGGAGAGATGCCCTCGATATGCGTCCGGATCGATGTCTCCTGCAGGTAATTGAGGCTCCATTCAGCAAGCCCTCGCTGGAAGTTTTCGGTCTTCGCGCTCATAAAGGCGGTCACCGACGACCCGCTGACCGGGGCCGAGAATGTGTGGTAGTCCGCGAGTTGGACCGTGACGGCGCCCGAGAATCCCGCTGGCGCTCTGAGTACCACATTTCCATCGAAGCCTGTCGTGCCGTATTGCGCAGGTAGGTTCGACGCCGCATCAGTCACCGTGACGAACGCCCCTGGCAGCGGTGCGCCAGCCGTGGTCCGCGCCGCCACGGTGAAGGTGGCGGGCGTCCCGACGAGCAAGATGTTCGTCCCCGTGAAAGCTCCAGCCACATCGACCGCAGAGACCTCCAGCACGTTGCTTCCGGCGACCACAATGTTGTTCCCCGCAATCGACGCGCCGCTCACGGAGAATGCGCTGGTCACATCGACGCCGTTCCGGGACACCCGTACGGTACTGGGCACGAGCGGCGCCCCAGCCACTGACACCACAACGGGCGCGCCAATCGCCACGACGCTTCCCGTCTGGGGCGAACTTGAAAACTCCGATGTACTGACCGGCGGCAAGACGGTGCTCAGCCGGAAGGTGCTGGTGGCGGAGTCGCTCGGCGCCCAGTTCTGCATGAACGCCCGCACCTTCACGGTCGTGCCGTGCGAGATCGGGATGCAGCACGCCGTCGGCACGACTGGCGAGGTCTCGGTGGGGTCGCGTCGGTTGACGGTGTAGCGCATCGTCACCCCAGACACGGTGTGCGTCGCCGACACGGACGGCAGCGACGCGTAGGTTCCCGCCGGCGGCGAAATGGTCGGCGTCGCGAGCTTCAGTCTGTAGAGCCCACCCGCGATGTTGCTGGGGGCAGCCGATGCCTTGAATGCTCTGGCTCTGATCGTCGTAGGCGTCGACAGGGTGATTGGACCTGTATAGAGGTTTGATGACGCAGTCGGCGCTGAGCCGTCTGTCGTCACGCGGATCGTAGCCAGCGGATCGTTCGTGGAAATCGACACGGATACGCCGACGGCATGGTCGCCAGGAGGCGGCGTCATTGTCGGGGTAGGTGCGACGATATCTACGATCTCATACGTCCTCGTGACGGCATCACTGGGCGTCCAGCCTGGGACGAACGCGCGCAGAGTGAAGTTGTACAGGCCGTTCGACGGATTCGAGAGCCCCACCCACACAAACGAGCTCTCTGTCGGCACAGAGCCGTCCGTCGTGTAGCGGGTTATGCCGCCGGGCGGCGGTGCTGAGACCGACACCGAGAAGGGCCTCGCATACGTGCCGCTGTCGGGAGCGACTGTCGGAGTCACCACTTTGAGGGTGTACAACCCTCCGACCACTCCGGCGGCTGGCCACCCTGACACAAATGGCTGCACCAACAGGGTCTGGCTGCCGTTGATAGGGACCGTTCCCCCGTTCGGCACTGTCGGGCTGGCCGCATTGGGCGTCGCGCCATTCGTTGTGTACCGCAGTATTGCGTGAGACGTCTCAGACAGCGCTCTCACGTAGATCGGGCCGGTCGTGTACTCCCCCGGCGCAGGCTCCAGCGTCGCTGGCGCGACTGAGTAGGCAACCGATACGGTTGACACGGGGCTAGCGGCCCCAAGCGCGTCGTAGGTCCTGGCGCGAATCGTCGTGGCCACGCTCGGCGAGATTGGGGCCGTGTAGAGGGTCGCTACAGGCGTGGGGTCTGAGCCATCGGTCGTGTATCGAATGATGCCGTTGGGCGTCAGCGTCTGCATGCCGACGGTCTGCACGTTGGTATACGTCCCGCTTGTTACCGTAAACGTCGGGCGCGCCGGAGTGATCGTGTACGTCACAGCGGTCACGGGACTCGATTGCCATCCCGGCCGGAATGCCCGAAGGCGAGCCGCGACGCTGGTGTTGACCGTGACGGTGCCGCCGAATTCGGGGGAGGCCTCGGTGGGGTCGGTCCCGTCTTGCGTGAACCGAAGGACGGCGCCAGGGCTAGACGTACTCGCTGAGAACTGGACTGGCCCCTCGTAGGTCCCGGGAGGTGGGGACGCCACGGGCGCGGCGACCCGGAAGGTGTAGGCCACGGTCGTCACCGGACTCGGCAGGTACCCAGGCGCAAACGCGCGCACCTTCCCAGAGCCCGGGCCGGCCACGACCACCGACGCCGGGAGCACGGCGGAGATTGCTGTGGGGTCGGTGCCGTCCACCGTGAAGCGGAGGACAGCGCCGGGCGTGCTCGAGGTTCCCGATACTGTCACTGGGGTCGAATACTCTCCCGAGGGGGGTGTCATCAAGGGCGCTGCTGCCGGCACGACCACCGTGATCCTCGTCATGACGACGGTCCAGGCGTTCGACACGGTGCTAAAGGCATAGGTCAGCAGGTCGTACGACCCAGGCGGAATCGGCATATTGCTTAGCTGGAAGCCGATGTTGAGGAACTGCGGGTTCCCCCCCACATACCCTTGCAAGTCTGGCCTGGGCACGTTGGGGATCGCCTCACCTGCGAAAAACTGTGTTGCCGATCCGACGGGACGGACGTAGACGTGGACAGCAGACATGCCGGTGCCTGACAGCGCCGCCAAATCGGCGACCGCGCCGCTCATCGAGACGGGTGCGGTAACCTGGGCGTTGTTCCCAGGCGACTCGACGAAGATCCTCGGGTCGTTCACCACATTGGTCGTCGCACTCAGCATCTGGCCCCATATCCCCGTGAGGCTGCTCTGGGCGCGAATCCGGAACACGTAGGCTCCTGGTGTCAAGCCGCGCACAATCCTTTCCCACCCGGCATACAGGAAGTTGGCGCCGTAGCCCGCCGCGTCAGGTCGGTACAATCCCGTTGTGGCTGGTCCAACGTAGACTGGTGAACCTCCGTTCGTCGGATCAGCCCACACCTCGACAGCGCTGACGCCGGTGCCCGACGTCGACGCCGGGTCGCCCGCTAGTCCGCGCAGGACGATCGGCTGCGTCCCTGACGCGATCGGGTCAAGAGTCACGATCGGTGCCGCGGGCACGACAATGTTCCTCACATACGGCCCATGCCAGAGGTTGGTCACGGTGCTATGCACCATCACCCCCAGTTGCTGCGGTCCGGACGGGAGCGACGTCACCGTGAAGCGGTATCCCGCATTGAGGTAGCCCGGCTTGCCGAAGTAGTTCGCCACGTCTGGCCGCGCCTCGCGTGTTGCGTATCCCAGCAGAACTGGCGCGGACATGCTTCCCGTGTAGATCGCGACGGAGTCTATGCCGGTAGTGGACACTGCTTGCAGATCCACCGCCCACCCACTGATCGCAAACGGTGGCACGGCTGACGCGTTCTGCGCCGGCGCGTCGATCGCCACTGAGGGCTGCGCCCATACCAGGCCGCCAGAGAGAGCAATTGCCGCTGCAAAGGCCGCGAGCACGCGCCTGGCTGCAACGACGACATGACGGAGGAGACTACGATAGAAAAAAGCTTGCTGGCGCATAGGGGATGGCGACGTATAGCACACGCCGCCATCCGCGCAGTCACTCACATCACGAAACCTGTGCAGACTTCGCTCCCTGCATCGATTTCTTTCGTCTGTCAGCAAAACACCCTCGGGCTAACCGTCTAACTATGCCGGATCGATCGCGCTGCTATGAACTGCGGCGCGCACGGACGGGCTCGCTCGCCAACCATTCGGCACTGCTGCTACGGCGCTGGCTCGAGTCATCGACGTTTGAGGCCACTCGGCGAGAGGCTCCGCGTCCTCGACAAGTGGTTCGCGTTGGAGCACCGACGCGGGCGACGCGCGACAGCGATTTATCGCGATCACATGGTTGACGCTGACCTGCTGCGGGCCGGCGAGCACACCTGCGGTACTGCTCAGGTCTTCGCTCAGTTCGCCACTCTCACGTATTGACGCCTACCGGGCGGCGCCGTGGCCCTACTGCCCGCGCCGAGGCCCGACGTGCCCCATGCCCGGTGGAAGGGCTTCGACCTGTACGCAGGGCCACCGTACCTGGCCATCGAGCGCGTCTCGAGCGCCTGTGTCGGTATGGCCTGCGTCCGCCCGTGAGGGGCGATCGCCTGGCCGTGGCAGCCGACGGACGGGTGGTGCTACGGCTCTGCGATCCGTGGGCCGACGGCACGACACATGTCGCCTTCGAACCGACGGCGTTTCTCGAGCGGACGGCGGTGTTGGTGCCGCGGCCGCGGATCGACCTGCTGCTCTATCACGGCGTCCTGCCGGCGCACGCCGCGTGGCGGGCCGAGGTGGTGGTCACGGGCCCCGTCTGGCGGCGCGGTTCCGGCAGGTACGGAATCGGACAATGACGCCGCAACGTCGCCCGGTCCGGCCGGACGACGCTGGGCGGACCTATGCCTGGAACGAGCCGTGAGGAAGGCGTTGCGCTAAAGCCGAGCTTCGCTTGGTTCGACCAGATCTGTACAGAAAGACGGATCTCGACGTTACTCCCCGTAGCCGAGGGTTCTGGTCCAGGACGAGTTCGCCACTCGATTCGCGAGGGCCTGAGGCAGACACGACCATCTGCGTCACAAAGGGAGAAACTCCGATGCAACGATCCAATACCGCCATCTTAACTACAACCCTGCTTCTCGCGTTGTTCTCAACGCCTGACCTCGCCGACGCACGAGCGGCCTGCCCGGCGCCTATCCCTTCAGACTACGCGAGCGACGACGTCGCACTCAACGCTTGCCTTGCGGGCGGTGGCACCATCACCCTGACGCAGGGGTATCCCGGCTACATCATCGAAACCGGCCTGTTTCTGACTGAAGCGTACCCGGTTCGTCGGAGGGCGAATTCGTCGGGTTGAGGTTCTCCAGGGTTGGGGTGCCGAGCGGCGAAACCGGAGGTCCGGACAGCCGAGTTGACTCCACACGTCCTCCCCGTTCCGAGGGGCGAGCCGCTCGCTGCGGCTTCGCGCGAAGCGAGTCGCCCAGACCGTCGCGGCTGAAGACTGGCAGCAGCCGCGAACTTGCGCCGAGTGGACGACGAGCGTATAAGGATCGAGAGTCGCCCGGCCACACGGTCGCCCGCAGGGCACCGAATCCTGGGCGCCCCCTGACCGCGCCGCGACACTCGGATTCAGTCCGAGGGTCACGGCGACGTATGCCCCTCGCGGTCACCGCTGGGCCATCCCCACAACCCGTCGGATTGTTCGAGAGGAGGAGCCATGCTCGATCCCCGCGACATGTCACGCGACCGTGATGTCGATGGCCGCGATCTGAACTACGAGGGTCGTCAGCGGAGCGACGACCCGCGCGACGCCTTGCTGAACGACCTCGACTTGCCGCTTGGCCGCGAACGGGAAGTCGTCTTGGACCGCGAGCGCGTCTACGAACTCAACGGCGACGAGAGCCGCACGCTGGCCACCGTGGGCGCGTTCCGCGTGGTGCCCGAGCGTGATCTCGCGGGACACCGCCACGATTCACCTGAGTGGGACGAGACACTGGCGCACCTGCAGGAGCAGGGCTTGGTCCAGACGGTCGCATTGGGCGACCACGAGCAGGGCCTGACGCTGACGGACCGTGGCCTGGACCTGCTGGAGGCCAATCGGGGGGCGGGCAGCGACGAGGACGGCCAAGCGTTCCACGCCGGCGTCGGCAAGGCCCGCGAACTGCACCACGACTCACACCTGTTCGCCGCCTACCGGCTGACCGAGGCTCGCCTCCGGGACCAGCACGACGGAGGTGCCAAGGTGCGTCGGGTCGTGCTCGAAGCGGACCTGAAGCGCGAATATCAGTCGTTCCTGCAGGACCACAACTGCGACCGGTCCGACAGCGACGGCCGGCCCGATCGAGACCAGGACGAGATCCGCGAATGGGCCCGGCAGCACGACCTGCCGTTCTTCGATGATCAGGTGCACTTCCCAGACTTCCGGGTCGAGTACGAGGTCGAGGGGCGCGAACGGCACGAGGACGTCGAGCTGATCACGCCACACTACCGGGGCGCGCACGCCGCGAGCCGCGCGGCCAGCGGCTTCCGCTGCTTCCGGATCGGCGGCGTGGGTGGCGGGCGCGGCGGCTCTCGGCATCCCCGCCTGGCCGAGGAGCTACTGGCATGAGCCCGCCCTGGGTCCCGTTCTCCGACTACGCCAGCGTGCGCCCAGCTCGCGTCCACGCCCTCCAAGCGTTCGGTCTAACCGAGCGCCAGGCCCGCTTCCTGACGCATGTGCTGGTGTTCTCCGGCGTCTTCCTGGAGCGGCAGTATTGCCAGTTCGCCGGCATCGTGCATGGGCAGAAGAGTCACGACTTCCTGGCGCGGTTGATCCAGCGCGGGTTCGTGACGCCGATCACGCCCGGCTCCGTCCGACGGGGCCGGTTGTATCACGTGCAGTACAAACCGCTGTACGAAGCCATCGGCGAACCAGACAACCGCAATCGCAAGCCGGCCACGCTGGGGAGGCTGATCGCACGCCTGATGGTGCTCGATGCCGTGCTGACCGACGACCGCTACTACTGGCTGGGCACCGAGCGCGACAAGGTCCACTACTTCGACACGGCCTTCGACCGGCCGCCCCGAAAGGAGACGTATCCGCAGGCTAGCTACGGCGCGGGCCGAGACGCCGTACGGCGGTTCTTCCCGCACAAGCTGCCCATCGGCGTCGAGAAGAACGGGTTTCGCCGCCACGTCTTCCTCTACCTGGTCACGGCCGCGCTGCCGTGGCAGTTCCGGCAGTTCCTGCTCGACCATGCGCAGACACTGATTGCCTGCCCGCAGTGGACGCTCCGGCTGCTCATGTCGCGCCGCTTCACGACCGCTAAGGCCGTGTATCGGGCCGCCTTCCTCGACCAGTGCACGCGTCCCGTGGAGCCGTACTTCGCGACCTGGTTGGCGGGGTATTTTGCCGAGTGCCAACAGACGGGCCGACACCTGTCGGCGCCTGAGGACCCCTACCTCGCCAAGGCCTTCCGGCACTGTGGCGTGACCCGGGTGCGCGCCCTCTACCGGGCCTGGCAACGCCAGGGGATGGAGGCCCTCTGGACGGCGCCATCGCCCTATCTGCGCGATGCCGTGGACCGGCGCGACGGCCGGCTGGAGTATCAGGACCTGCCGCACCAGTATCTGCAGTGCGCCGGCCTGATCGGCCAGCGGGCTGGGGCGCGACGGGGGGACACGTGCGAAACGCGGCAGGTTGGCCCCCCTCCGGCGACGACCGCCGAGGTCGATCCCCTTTCGTCTCACGTGGCGCAGTGACCCGTCAGCGCGCGAATCCCACTGGCCGCGCGTGGGTTACGACGTCAGGGCGATCGGTCGGGCGGCGCTGTGTGCCGCCCGTGAAACTGTCCACGGTCCCGCGTCTGGTACGCCAACCATGGCGTGAACGACCCCCATGCCGTGCCCTGGGGGTGGCCCCAGGCCACCCTGCGGGGGTCGTTCACGCCATGGTTGGCCGTGTCGCGTGTCGCAGTGTGTGGGCTGGGTGTGTGCAGCGCAAATGGTGCTGCCCACGTGTCCAACCTGTGCGCGATGTGCGGGCCGCCGACCATCGCGTCCTCGAGTCTCGCGCCGTGCTCGTCGCCGTCCATGCGCGTCGCTGCGCTCCGCCCCCGCCGGCGGCGGGGCCTGCGGGCATGGACAGCGCCTGCGCGCGGCACGGCTGGGCACTTACGCGATGGTCGGCGTGGCGGATGTCCAGCAGGGTCACAGATCGGGATTGACCATGCGCCTCCGCCGGGCGTAGATTGACCCTGTCGCGTCTGTGCCGCTCGGCACATCCTCCGTGTCGCACCCAGTGCCACGGAGCGCGTTTCCGGTCGTTGCCTCCAGGGCACGATTCAAGCGCATCCCAACAACATCGTCTGCGGTAGTTGCGTATCGCCCTGTCGCGCACGTGGCGTTGCTCGGGCAGGCGATTACCAGAAACGCGTGTCGGTGCCTTGTCGTGTAGACCTGGCGTTGCCGCGCGTGGCGTGCATCGAGGCGCATGTCGTCCAAGTCTCGGTGTTCGCCCAGCAGTGTGACAGTCGCGCCTCGCGCGCGTCCGTCGCCGTGTGGCGCACACGCCCCACCGGTTCGATGTCGGCTTCATGGCCCGCATCCGCGCTCCAAGGACACGGCGCGCCAGGCTTCAGCCCTGGCGCGCTGGAGCGCGCCAATCCCCATCCCACACGCAATCGACTGGGAACACCGAGCGGGGGAGTGCCATGGACGGTGTTGAACGTCAGGAAGACGGGCCAAATGCGATCACGTTCGCGCGCTGCCGGGAACTGCTCGGCGACGACGCCGTCACGCTACCGGATCACGAGATCGCGCGGATTCGCGGCCATGCCGAAACGATGGCGCATCTCGTGATCGAGATCTTCGCCACGAACCGCCGCAGTCCTGGGTATCCGACCGTGTCTACTGCAGACGCCTTGCGGGAGGGCACGGATGGATTTATGCTGCGGCCCATGGTCGGCGCGGTGATCTACGTGCGCGTGAGTACCAAGGAGCAGACCGAGAACCTCAGTCTGCCGACGCAGCTGCGCGCCTGCGAGGAGTACTGCCGCCGTCAGGGCTACGAGGTGATCGAGCGCTTCCACGAAGAAGGGGAAAGCGCGAAGACCACCGACCGCAGCCAACTCCAGAACCTGCTCACGTTCTGCCGCCACAACAAGGGCCGCGTGCACTTTGTGGTCGTGTTCAACCTGACGCGTTTCGCGCGCGACAAGTACGACCACTTCGCGCTTCGGTCGTTGCTGCAATCGCTCGGAATCTCCCTGCGTTCCGCAACCGAACCGATTGACGACACGTCCACCGGCAAGCTGGTGGAAGGCGTGCTCGCGGCGTTCGCGCAGTTCGACAACGATTGCCGTTCTGACCGAACGCGGGCCGGCATGCGTGCCGCGCTGGAGCTTGGACGGTGGACGTTCCTTGCGCCGCTCGGCTACGTGAACGCCCCGCGCGCGGCAGGCAAGAGCCTGGCGATCGACCCCGAGCGCGCGCCGCTCGTCCGGCGAGTATTCGCCGAGTACGCCACCGGGCGCTACACCAAGCAACAGGTACTGCGGCAGGCGCACGCTTGGGGCCTGACCAACCGGCGCGGCCGACCGCTGACGTCGCAGGCCATTGGGACACTGCTCCGGAATCGGCTGTATGTTGGCATCGTGGACTGCCCGGACTACGGCGTTCGGGGGAAGCCCGGCGACTTCGAGCCGCTCGTCTCAGAGGACGTGTTCTACCGCGCACAAGCCGTGCTGTCCGGGCGCATGCCTGTGGCTACGCCGAAGCAGCGCGCCCACCCGGACTTTCCACTTCGCGCGTTCGTCCGTTGCCAGTCCTGCGGACGCGGTTTGACGGGGAGCTGGTCCAAGGGACGCAGCGAGTACTACGCCTATTACCATTGCCGCCCTGGCTGCCGCGGCGTGAACGTGACGAAGGCGAAGCTCGAAGGGCTGTTCGCCGACGAACTCGCCCTCCTGCAGCCAACGCCAGGCTACATGCGGCTACTCAAGGAGTCGGTGCTGCAAATCTGGAAGGCCCGAAAGGCGGCGGTTCGAGACGAGCTTGCCACCGCCGAGCGTGCCGCGAAGGTGATTCAGGGGAAGCTGGACCGTCTGGACGAGGCGTTCCTGTTCGAGCGCTCGATCGACATCGACACCTACGACCGCCACGCCGAGAAATTGCGCCAGGAGCTGACACTCCTGCGGATCGACCGTCACTCCTCGGAACTGGACGAACTCGACGTGGAGGGCATCCTCGCGTTCGCAGAACGCATCCTGCCGCGCGCCGCCGATCTCTGGGTGCAGGCGTCGCTCGAACAGCGGCAGCGGTTCCAACAGCTGTTCTTTCCCGAGGGAATCGCGTTCGACGGAAACGGCTTTGTTGGAACCGCCGTAACCGCACCGGCCTTCAACTACTTACGGCCGATCGAGACTGGAAATGAAGGATTGGTGGACCTGACCGGGATCGAACCGGTGACCTCCTGAATGCCATTCAGGCGCGCTCCCAACTGCGCTACAGGCCCATCTCGTGCGGGGAGACTTCGAATAATACCAGATTCGCCCCGTCCCCGGCCATCGTCGCGTCGGCCGGGCGCAGGGTGCCGCCGACAACGGGTCAGTACTCGCTGAAGATCCGCTGGATCTCGTCGCGGTTGCTGGTCCTGCTGAGCGCCAGCATCAGGAGGATGCGCGCCTTGACGGGGATGTGGTCTTCGGAGGAAATGCTGAAGGCACGGCGGCGCTGCTGGGCCGGCGTCAGGGTGGCCGGCCCCTGGCCGCGGTTCGGCGCGATGCGGCCGGCGCCGGTGCGCGTCGCGGTCACGACGAAGACGCCCTTCTCGGTGGCGTAGTCGATGCCCTCGCCCTGCGTGCCGCTCGTGGCGCCGGCGCCGGCGCCGGCAATCACGATGCCTTTGGCGCCGAGGTCCACGAGCGCCTTGATGACGTCGCCGGTGGCGCCCTGGTAGACCATCACCACGTCCACGCGCGGCAGCGATGTGATGGTGCGCACGTCGAACTCGCTCGTGTGCGTGTGGCGCTGCAGGATCTCGCGGAAGATGGCCACCTTGTCGCGGTCGACGATGCCGAGCAGGCCGTGAGTCGGGCTGCGGAAGGTCTGCAGGCGCAGCGCATCGGTCTTCGTGACGTCGCGCGCCGAGTTGATCTCGTCGTTCAGCACCACCAGCACACCTTTGCCGCGGGCGGCGGGGGAGGCGGCCACGCGCACGCCCTCGAGCAGGTTGGCGGCGCCCTCATAGCCGAGCGTGCTCGGGTTGCGCATCGAGCCCACGACCACGACCGGGCGGACGTCCTTCACCGTGAGGTGCAGGAAGAAGGCCGTCTCTTCGAGCGTGTCGGTGCCGCTCGTCACGACGATGCCGGCAAGCTCCTGGTCGGTCGCGAAGAGGTCGTTGACGCGGCGCGCGAGCTGGAGCCACTGGTCGAGCGTGATCTGGCTGCTGGCGACGTTCAGGAACTGCTCGTGCGTGAGCGTGGCGGCCCGCTCGAGGCCCGGCATCGACCTGGCGAGTTCCTCGGCCGTGAGCCGGCCGCCGTCCCGGTTCGAGATCGTGCCGCCGGTGGCGACCATGTGCACCCGCGGCAGCGCCTGGGCGAAGGCGGACGACACGGTCGTGGCCGCGAGCAGCCACACGAAGGCGAGGGAACGAAGACGCATGGCGCCTATTCTCGTCGATTTCCGGAACGAATGCGGCCCCGGGCCGCGCGGGAGGCGGCTACCGGGGTCGCGAGGCCGAGACGAGTGACAGCCAGTTGGTCAGCTCACGCGCCGCCAGCTCGGGTGTCTTGCCGTAGAACGGCATGAGCGCCGTGGGCATGCCCGGCCGGCGCGCCAGCTTGGCGCGCCACTGTTCCTGCGACACGGCGTGCACTTCGATGTGGTACGTGCGGCCGGCGATTTCTTCTTCGTAGCGGTGGATGTCCACGTGTGGGTGTCGGCTGGGGGAAGTGTCAGACAGGTAACGAAGGAGCGACGATTCTACGTGGCTGGTCGAGCGAAACAAGCGAAGGTCGGTACGAAGGCGCAGGCTCTGCCGGGTTTGGGCAGCGAGTTGCTGGACTTCCTGCCGCGAAAAAACTTGGCCCCGCGTGTTCTCCACAGGGTTTGCACCGTCCGTCCACAGGTTTTCCACAGCGGCCAATCCGCCGGCGCCAGCGTCTGCTCTTGAGACGCGTCTTGACCATCCGAAGAAGCCCCACGTACGCTCTCACCATGCAGCAGTGGCGAGGCGCCGTTCTGGCGTCGGTGACGGCGGTGTTCCTCGCGGCGGCTGCCGCGGCGCACGCCCAGCCGCCCGGCGCGCCGCCCCTGCTGCGCGTGTTCCTGACCGACGGCACATCGCTCACGAGCTTCGGCGAATGGGTGCGGATGGACGACCGCATCGTCTTTTCGCTGCCGCTCGCCGACGGTCCCACACCGGACCTGCAGCTTGTCACGCTCGCCGCCACCCGCGTGGACTGGGCGAAGACGGAACGATACGCGCAGACGGCGCGCACCGTGCACTACGCCTCGACGCGCGCCGAGGACGACTTCGCACAGTTCTCGAACCAGGTGGCGGAGGTGCTCACGGGCGTGGCGCGCGAGCCCGATCCGAAACGCCGCCTCGCGCTGGCCGAGGGGGCGCGGTCGGCGCTCGCCGAATGGCCGCGCCAGCACTACGGCTACCGCGCCGCCGACGTGCAGCAGATGTTGTCGCTGCTCGACGAGGTGGTGTCGGACCTGCGCGCGGCCGCCGGCCAGGACACGTTCGAGCTGAACCTCGTCTCCACGACGCCGATGGCGCCGGCCGAAACGCTGCTGCCGCCGCCGAGCACCGCGCAGCTTGCGGAGGAACTGCTCGCCGCCTCGACGCTGGCCGAGTCGCCCTCCGATCGCACGACGCTCCTCGAACGTGTCGTCGGGATCATCGAACGCGCGGCCGACCTGCTGCCCGCGGCGTGGGCCACGAAAGTGCGCACGACGGCACTGGGCGCCATCCGCACCGAACGCGCGACGGACCTCGCGTACACGAAACTCGCGGCGACGACCCTCGACCGTGCCGCCAGCCGCGCCCGCGCCGCTGACGTGCGCGGACTCGAGCGGCTGCGCGCGGAGACGCTGAAGGCGGATGCGAAGCTCGGCGCGAAACGTCCGGCCGAGCTGGGCGTGATGCTCGCCGCCATCGACGCCGGCGCCGAGTCGGCCCGCCGCCTGCGCCTCGCGCGCGATCAGTGGCGGCTGCTCGCACCGGTCTATCGCAGCTACCAGCGCTCCGTGCGTCCCGCGCTCCTGGCGCTGGCTGGCGCCGAGCAGGCGCTCGAGGACATCCGCGCGCAGGCCGGACCGAGCCCGGCGGCGCTCAGGAAGACGATCACGCGTTTCTACAGGGCGCGGCCGGCCGTCAACGGCACGAATCCGCCGGCGCAGCTCGCCGCCGCGCACGCGCTGCTCAAGAGCGCGTGGGAGATGGCCGACAACGCGCTGGCGCTGCGCATGCGCGCGATCGAGTCGGGCGATCAGGCGCGCGCCTCCGAGGCGTCGGCCGCCGCGGCCGGCGCGCTCATGCTCACCGTGCGCGCGCGCGACGACATCGCGCTGGCCGTCAAGGCGCCCGCGTTGCCGTGACCACGCCGCGCTCGACCTGCCTGCACCGCGCGGTCGATCCCGAAGGCTTCCGGCGCGCCATCGCCGACATCGTCGCCGCGGCGCAGCCCTTCGCCGCCCGCGACGTCTTCATCGTCGTGCCCACGCGCGCCGCTGCCGACGAATTGCGGCGCACGCTCGAACAACTCGCCTGGGCCGGCGGCGCATCCGCGTTGTGCCTGCCACTCATCGGCACGCGCGGCGACCTGCTCGACGAACTCGCCGGGCGCCTTGAGGAGCCGCCGGCGCGCCTGAGCGGCTTCGACCGCGAGGTGATGCTCGCGCGCGCAGCGCGCGACGCGCGACTGGCCGGCGCCGAGCCGCCATTTGCGGTGCGGCCGGGTCTCGTGGCCGAGATGCTGGCGCTCTACGACGCGCTGCGCCGCCAGCTGCGCACCGTGGCGCGTTTCGAAGAGTTCCTGACCGAGGAACTCGAAGCCTCCGACGACCGTGGCGCCGTGCGGATGCTGGCGCAGACGCGGTTCCTCGCCGAGTCATTCCGCGGCTATGAAGCGCTCGCCGCGTCGAGCGGCGCGCTCGATGAGCATGTGCTGCGCGACCGGCTGCTGGACGAGCTCGCGGCGCGTCCACTGCGGCGCGTCGTCATCACGGTGACGGACCGCGTGGCCGATCCGGCCGGGCTGTGGCCCGCGGACCTCGATCTGCTCACGCGCCTGCCGGGCCTCGCACAGCTCGACGTCGTGGCCACGGAAACACGGCTCGCCGGCGGCTGGCTGGAACGCCTGCATGCCGAGATGCCGGGCATCGAAGAGCGCGCCGTGCCGGCGGGCACCGGCGGCCGCCCGCTCTGCCTCGTGCCCGACGCCGACGCCTGGATCTTCACGAGCCGCGACCGCGAGGAGGAGCTGGCCGCTTTTGCGCGCCGCCTCAAGGCGGAACGCCGCGCCGGACGGCTCACCGCCGACCAGCGCGTGGCGCTCGTGGTGCGGCGCCCGCTGCCGTACCTCTACCTGGCGCGCGACGTGCTCGGCCGCGCCGGTATCCCGTACGAGACACGCGACACGCTGCCGCTTGCCGCCGAACCCTTCGCCGCCGCCATCGACGTGTTGTTCGAGTGGGTGACGAGTGGCTTCACGCGCGCGGCCACGCTGGCGGTGCTGCGCTCACCGCACTTCCGTTTTCTCGACGGCGACGCGCCCCTCGATGGCCGTGCCGTCGTGGCGCTCGATCGGGCCCTCGCCGAGGCGCGGTACCTCGGCGACCCGGATCGGCTCGCCGCGCTCGTCGAGACCTGGAGCGCGCTGCCCGAACGGCGCCGCCACGAACATGCGCGCCTGGCGCTGCCGGCCGCGCGCGCGGCGGCGGCCGCGGCGGCGTGGCTCAAGCCGCTGGTCACGCCGCGTCCGGTCGGCGGCCACGTGGCCACGCTCACGGCGTTCCTCGACCAGTATCTGCGTCCGCTCGCGGATGACGACGCGCTGCATTCGCGCGAGGCTCGTGTGCGATCGGCCGTCGTGGGCGCGTGTCAGTCCCTTGCCGCCGCCTACGCGACCTTCGATGCGGAGGAAGCGCTCGACGTCACGGTGGTGGCGGCCGCGGTGCGGCGCTGGCTCGGCGCGCAGACGTTTGCGCCGCCCACGGGTGAAGGCGGCGTGCAGATCGTGGACGCCGCCACGGCGCCCTACGGCATCTACGACGAGATCCAGATCGTGGGCCTCATCGACGGCGACTGGCCCGAGCGTGAACGGCGCAGCATCTTCTATCCGGCCTTTCTGCTGCAGTCGCTCGCCTGGCCCGAAGAGCGCAAGCGTCTCGACGGCGCCCGCGCGGCGTTCCTCGATCTGCTGGCGCTGGCCCGGCAACGCTTCGCGCTCTCGACCGTGACGCTCGAAGACGACGCCGTCGTCGAGCCCTCGGCGTTCGTCCACGAGGTACGCGCGCTCGCGCCGCCGCGGCAGGTGGCGCCGCCCGACACGACGACGCGCATCTTCCCGTGGGAAGCACTCGCCATCGATCCGCCGGCGCCCGACGCGCTCACGGACACACCGCGCGACTGGGCCGCGGTGCGGATGGCGCGTCCGCCACGCGCGAACGCCGAGTTCCACGGTGAAGCCGGGCCGTGGCTGTTGCCGCGGGTCTCGGTCAGCCGCCTGGAGCGGTATCTCGACTGCCCCTTCAAGTTCTACGCCTCGCAGGTGCTGAGCCTCGAGGAGCCGCCGGAAGACGAAGACAGCCGCACGCCGCTCGAACGCGGCCTGTTCCTGCACGAGCTCTTCGAGAAGACGTTCGCGGCCTGGAAGGCGGCCGGCCATGGCGCCATCACGGCCGACCTGCTGCCCGAGGCCCAGCGGATCGTCGCCGGCGTCGCCACACAGGCGCTCGCAACGCTGCCGCCGGGGGAAGCCGCCATCGAGCACCTGCGTCTGTTCGGTACGGCGGGTGCGCCGGGGATCGCGCGACGTGTGCTGGCGATGGAGGTGGAACGCGGCGGCGTGGTCGTGGACCGCCTGCTCGAGTTCGAACTCGACGGCGCCTTCACGTTCACGGCGCCCGACGGCCGCTCGCGCACGCTCACGCTGCGCGGCAAGGTCGATCGCATCGACCTCCTGAACGACGGCACGTTCCACCTCATCGACTACAAGACCCGCGCCGTGCCCGACACCCGGCGCGCGCTGCAGTTGCCCATCTACTCCGTGTGCGTCGAGCAGCGCCTCGCCGGCTACCGCGGCCGCCACTGGACACTCGGCGCCGCGAGTTACCTCTCGTACGAAGGCACCGACGCGCTCGTGCCGCTCACGAAGAAGCCGGCGGATCTTCCGGCGCGCGTCGCCGAGGCCCAGGGCCAGCTGCTGGACGTGCTCGACGGCATAGGCGCCGGGCACTTCCCGCCGAAGCCGGCCGAGCGATCGCTCTGCAGCTACTGCGCGTATGCCTCGGTGTGCCGCAAGGACTACGTGAGCGACGAACCGGCACTGCCGGGCGAGACGGATGGTGCGGACACACGGGCGGGCGGGGAGGTGGCGGGTGACTGACGGCCAGCTCCCGTTCAGCTTCGACGACGAGCCGGACCGAACGCCGGCGACGCCAGAGACAGCCGAGGCGCCGTCGGAGCCGCTCGCCGATGCCCTGGCCCGCGACCGCGATGCACGCGCCTACGCGGTCGATCCCGCCGTGCATGTCGCCCTCGAAGCCTCGGCCGGCACCGGCAAGACCAAGGTGCTCGTGGACCGCTACGTGAACCTGCTGCGCGCCGGCGTCGAGCCGCGCCGCGTGCTGGCGATCACGTTCACGCGCAAGGCCGCGGCCGAGATGCGCGCCCGCATCGTGGCCGAGCTCACGCGCATGGCCGAACTCGGCGCCATTCCCGAACCCGTCTGGAAGAGCCTGCGCGGACGCCTCAGCGAGATCGCGATCAGCACCATCGACGCCTTCTGCCTGGCGCTGCTCGGCGAGTTCCCGCTCGAGGCGGACGTCGATCCGGGCTTCGGCGTGGCGGATGAAACCGAGACGCCACGCCTCGTGGACGACGCCCTCGATCGCACGCTGCGCATCGGGCGCGCGCAGAGTGCGCACGATGCAGACATCGCGCTGCTCTTCGCGCGGATGGGCGAGGGCCGCCTGCGCGGGGCGCTGACGCGCCTGCTCGACCGCCGCCTCGTGGCGGTGGCCGCGCTCGACCGCTTCCTGCAGCGCGCGCCGCAGGGCATGACGGCGGAGGTCGCGGCCGCGCGCGCGGCGCAGCGGCTCGCCGATCTGTTCAGTGATGGCCGGCTGTCGCGCCTCATCGCCACCGGACCCGCCGCCAACGACTTCCGCCTGCTGGCGGCCGGTCTCGCGCGCGTGGTCATGCCTGGCGCCGTGGCCGATCCAGGGGATATTGCCGATCTGCTGGCGCGCCTGCGCGACCACGCGTGCACCAGGACCGGCACACCGCGGAAACGTCCGAAGCACCTGAAGGCCGAGTTCCCGCCGGGCGCCGCCTATCAGACGCACACGGCCCTCCTCGGCGAGATCGGTGCTGACGTGCCCCGCCTCGTGGACGCCCACCGCGCCGACGTGAACGTGGTGCTGGCGCGCAGCCTGCGCTGGCTCACCGCGCGCGCCATCGAGCAGTACCGCAAGACGCTCGACGAACACGCGATGGTGGACTTCACCGACGCGCTCGTGAAGGCGCTGGCGCTCCTCGAGCGGATGGAGGAGTTCTCACAAAGCCGCTACCGGCTCGAATCGCGCTACCAGCACGTGCTCGTGGACGAACTGCAGGACACCAGCCGCCCGCAGTGGGCGCTCGTCGAGCTGCTCGTCAGGGCGTGGGGCGAAGGCGTGGGTGTGGCATACGAAGGGCCGGCGCCGCCGTCGATCTTCGTGGTGGGCGACCGCAAGCAGTCGATCTACGGCTTCCGCGACGCCGAAGTGGGCGTGCTCGAAGAAGCGGTGCGGCTCATCGGCCGGCTGCGTCCGGGCCATCCGGCCCGCCGCGCCATCGTGCAGAGCTTCCGCGCCGTGCCGGCGCTGCAGCAGTTCGTGAACGACATCTGCGACGAGGTCGAGAAGCGCACCGATCGTCCCGATGCCTTCCGCTACGACGATCGCGACCGCTTCCCGGTCACCGTGGACGACTGGCGGGGGCGGCCGGTGGGCGTCGTGGCGGCGCGTGAGACACGCGAGGTCGCGCGCGCCGTGGCCGGGGAGATCGCCGGCATGATCGCCCGCCGCGAGACCGTGCGCGATCGCGACACCGGCGTGCCGCGCGAGATCGCGCCCGGCGACATCGCCATCCTGTTCCGCTCGCGCGACAGCCATCGTGACTTCGAGCGCGAGCTCGAGACGGTGGGCGTGCCCTACTACGTCTACAAGGGCCTCGGCTTCTTCGACGCCGACGAGGTGAAGGACGTCATCGCGCTCATCCACTACCTGGCGGAGCCCGACTCCGACCTCCACGCCGCGGCCTTCCTGCGGTCGCGTTTCGTGCGGCTGTCGGACCCGGCGCTGAAGATCCTGGCGCCGCGGCTCGCGCACGCGCTTGGCGGGGACGACGCGCCGGCGGAGAACCACACGCTCTCCGCCGACGATCGGCTGGTGCTGGCCGCCGCACGGGCGTCGGCGCGACGCTGGGTGGGGCTGGCCGACCGCCTGCCGCCGGCCGAACTCGTGGACGCGGTGCTGCACGAGAGCGCCTATGCGTTCGAACTGCGCGGCGCCGGCCGCGTGCAGGCGCGCGAGAACCTGAAGAAGCTGCGCGGGCTCATCCGCCGCCTGCAGAACCGCGGCTACGCCACGCTCGGGCGCGTGGCCGAGCGCGTCTCGCAGCTCATGGCCGGCGATGAATCGAACGCCATCGTGGACGCGCTCGACGCCGTGAACCTCATGACGGTGCATGCGTCGAAGGGCCTGGAGTTCCCGGTGGTCTTCGTCGTGAACCTGTCGCGCGGCACCGGCGGACGCGGCGATCCGGTGGAAGTGGTCTCGCGCGTGGACGGCGACGGCGAACCCGACGATCTCGTGTCCATCGACAGTCTGGTGAACGACGCGCGCGAGGAGATCGAGACCCGCGAGCGCGAAGAGAACAAGCGCCTCGTCTACGTGGCGGTGACACGCGCCCGCGACCGGCTGTATCTCGCCACCACACTCACGAAGCATGGGGTGTTCGCACCCGGGCCGACGGCGCTCGGCGCCGTGCTGCCGCCATCGTTCGCCGGCGTCTTCGCGCAGGCGGCGACCGGCAGCGAGGATACGGCGACGTGGACGGCGGCGTCGGGCACGACCCACGTGTGCCGTCTCGTGCGTCCGGCGCCCGTGGCGGCGCTGCCGCCACCGCCCGCCGAGGCCGTGCCGGCCGACGACGACTTCGCGCCGCTGGTCTTCACCTCCACGGCCGCCCGGAACGTCAGCGACCTGGCCAGAGCCGGCGAGGCGCCGCTGGCCGCCCGCGACGGCTCACCCGAGCGGGCCGCCGCCCGCGCGATTGGCGCGCTCGTGCACCGGGCCGTGGCCACCGGGGCGCTCTCGGCCGATCCGGAGCGCCGCGCTGCCATCGTCGCCGCGCTCGGGGCCGGCGCCACGGACGAGATCCGCGACGCCGCGGGTGCCGCGCTGACGCGCCTTGCCGCCCGGGCGGACATCCAGACCCTCATCAGTGAACAAGATGTGCAGCATGAGGTGGCGTTCTCATGGCGGGCCGACGACGGTTCGACTCTGCGCGCGGTCGTGGACGCCGTGGTGCGGCGGGCGGATGGATCGGTGACGCTCGTCGAGTTCAAGACCGGCGCGCCGCGCGACGCGGATACGCGGCAATTGCAGGCGTATGTGGACGGCGTGCGGCGGCTGCTGCCTGAAACGGCATTAGACGGGCGGATTATCCGCCTCGATTCATGACTTTTCTTTCTTGTGCCTGCCGGAAGCTTTTCACTAGACTATGACCAGCGTGCGCCCGCCTCCGGGCCCGCGAGAGGAGCAAGGGCGTGGCGTTGACGTGTCCGAATTGCGGCAATGACCAGAACTTCCAGGTCAAGACGCTGCAGATGCA
>CADEFD010000084.1 GCA_902826515.1 uncultured Acidobacteriota bacterium | reverse complement strand
GTCTCGGTCTGGTCGGCCTGCCAGTCTTCCATCGTGAAGGTGTTGGCGACGATGCGCGTGCCGGGCGCCATCGCCAGGATCTTGTCGCGCAGCTTCATGTTGATCGACGGCAGCAGGAACAGCGTGACCACGTTGGCCTTCGAGAAGTCGGTCTCGAAGAGGTCGGCCTGCACGAAGGTGGCGCGATCCGCCGATACCTTGGCGGCGGCCGCGTTGCGCTTCGACAGCTCCACCATGTCGGGGTTGTACTCGATGCCGAACGAGCGCGCGCCCCGCCTGGCCGCCGTGATCACGGTGCGGCCGTCGCCGGAGCCCAGGTCGTAGTGCAGGTCCTGCGGGCCGATCTTCGCCATGTCGAGCATCTTCTCGACGAGCGGCTGCGGCGTGGGCACCCACACCACGTCCTTGCCGGCCTGACCCACGGTGGGTTCGAACGGCTTGGCGGGCGCGGTCTGGGCGAAGACGGGCGCGGCAGCGAGGGCGGCGACAACCAGGGCGGACAGGGTATGACGGGCGATGGCAAAGGTCATGACCCGGAATCATACGACGGGATCGACCCGCCCCGGCTCGCCGAAGCGGCCGCGTTTGACCCGGCCGCGAAGGCTGCTTGATTCCTGCGCCGGTTCCCGACAGGATCGGCTGGTCCGACAGCGCCCGCGGGGCGGCTGGAGGGACGGAGAGCGAGCGACACCATGGCGGCCACGAACGCGAAAGTCGGACGCAACGACCTCTGCACCTGCGGCAGCGGCAAGAAGTTCAAGAACTGCTGCGAGGGCAAGAGCCCGGCCGGACGCACGAGCAATGTGCTGCTCGTCGTGGTGGCGGCGGCCGTGCTGGGCGGCATCGCCGCCGGCGTGCTCTCGTTCCGGGAAGCATCGTCGGCCGGGCCGGCGCCCGGCAAGGTCTGGTCGCCGGAACACGGCCACTTCCACTGACGAACCGGGACTCGGGGCTCGGGGCTCAGGGCCGCGGCTCGGGGACACAGGGACTGCATGACCATACGACTCGCACGTGCGCTCACCATCGCTCTGCTGCTCAGCCCGGCCATGGCCGGCGCCCAGACGGTGGATCTCGACGCCGCCACCATCCAGCAGCTCTCGGCCGCGATGGACGCCGGCACGGTGACGAGCGAGAAACTCGTGCAGTTGAGCCTGGCCCGCATCGACGCGTATGACGACAAGGGCCCGCTCCTGAACGCGGTGCTCACGCGCAACGCGAAAGCGCTCGAGCAGGCGCGCGCGCTCGATGCCGAGCGCAAGGCGAAAGGGAAGCGGTCGCTCCTGCACGGTATCCCGGTCGTGCTCAAGGACAACTTCGACACCTTCGACCTGCCCACGACCGGCGGCTCGATCCTGCTTGAAGGATCCGTGCCGCCCGACGACGCGTTCGTCGTGAAGAAGCTGCGCGAGGCCGGCGCCATCATCCTCGCGAAAGTGAATCTGTCGGAATTCGCCTCGGGCGGCGCCTTCAGCTCGCTCGGCGGGCAGACGCGCAACCCGCACGATCCGCTGCGCACGCCATCAGGCTCCTCGGGCGGCACCGGCGCGTCGATCGCCGCCGCCTTCGCTACGCTCGGCCTCGGCACCGACACCGGCGGCTCGGTGCGCGGGCCGTCCACCTCGAACGGCATCGTGGGCCTCAAGCCCACGCTCGGCCTGCTGAGCCGCGACGGCATCATCCCGCTGGCGCTCAGCTTCGACACCGGCGGCCCGATGGCCCGCAGTGTCAGCGACATCGCGGTGGCGCTCGGCGTGATGACGGGCGTGGATCCCGCGGACGCCGCAACATCGAAGAGCGACGGGAAGTTCGAGACCGACTACACGAAACATCTGAACGCCGGTGCGCTCAAGGGCGCCCGGATCGGCGTGGCGCGCGACTTCCTCGGCCAGGACCAGGAAGTGGACTGGGTCGTGGAAGCGTCACTCGCCGCCATGCGCGCGGCCGGCGCCACCCTCGTGGACGTGCGCTTCCCGAAGTGGCTGCTCGACGCCAAGGGCGAGTTCTATACCGCCGTGCGCTACCCGGAGTTCCCCGTCCAGATTCAGCAGTACCTCGCCACGCTCAAGCCCGGCTTCCCGAAGACGCTGGCCGAGATGAGCGAGCGGTCGGACAAGCTCGTCTCCACGCGCCCGGATGGCGCCGGCCCGAACGCGCCGCGCTGGAACCTCTTCAAGCGCGAACTCGCCAGCGGCACGATGACCGATCCGCGCTACACCTCGGTGCACGACTTCGGACTGCCGCTCGTGCAGGCGATCCTCGACGGCACGTTCACGGCGAACATGCTCGACGCGATCGTCTATCCCACGTCGTCGCGCCGTCCCGAGTTCATCAACGCGCCTCCGGACGTGCCTGGCGGCGGTGCCGCCAGCGGCTCGAACCTCGCAAATCTCTCGGGCTTCCCCGATCTCATCGTGCCGGCCGGGTTCACGACCGACCGCCTGCCGGTGGGCATCTCGTTCGTGGGCCGCGCGTTCACCGAAGGGAAGATCCTCGGCCTCGGCTACGCCTTCGAGCAGGCCACGAAGGCGCGGCGCCTGCCCGCGCACACCCCGGCGCTGCCGGGCGAGAAGCTGCCGCTGAAGTAGGGGCCGCCGGCCCGGGCGTGTCAGAGCAGACGCAGGCCGGGGATGTCGTCGAAGTCCGTCCGGTTCAGCGTCCACAACGTCGCCTGCTGAACCATCGCACACGCGGCAATCGCCAGATCCAGATCGCGGCTGCGGGGACGGCGCAGCGACTGATACAGACGCGCAGCGAGCGCGGCTTCGTCGGCGCCGAACGCACACACGGCGTCGGCCGGCATGAGGCCGTTCTGCACGTCGAGTTCCGCGGCGGTGCGCGGGCCGCGCAGCCATTCGTAGAGGGCGACCGTGGACACGGTGAGGCGGTGCCCATCCGCCAGCAGGCCGGCCAGCCGCCCGAACTCGGGCCGGGACCCGGCCAGGGCGCCGACGAGCGCCGACGTATCGAGGTGCACGTTCACCGCGGGTTCCGCTTGAGACTGGACGCCCGCCGCGACCGGCGAATCTCGGCGATCTCCCGGTCCACGTCGGCCTGCGTACCGGTGATGGGCGTCTGCCGGAAGCGCTCGAGCACGGCGAGCATCCGCGTCTTCTCTTCCGGCGACAACATGTCGCTCTTCGCGGCGTAGTCGGCGACGGCCTCACGCACCACCCAGCTCTGCGGCTTCTTGTGCCGGGCGGCGGCCCGCTTGAGCTTCACGACGGTCTCGTCGTCGAGTGTGAAGGTCATCTTCACCATATCGCCATACTACCAGACAGCCATACTCGCCAGGCAGTCCGGTAAGGAACTCCCGGCCGGCAGGCGCCCGGGCGGCGCGCTCAGCGCATGCGCACCGTGATGCCGGCCAGCATGCGGAGCTCCTTGTAGTCGTTGCCGGTGGTGCGTTCCACCGACACGAGCAGCGACGTGGAGCGCCACAGCAGGATCGAGCCGTTGATCCCGGCCCGTTTCGTCTCGGGCCGCGAGTCGATGACGAGGCCGTCGCCGCGCACGAAACGTACCTGCGACAACGCCGTGGAATATTCGGCCGTGGCGTAGATGCGCGGGCCGAGTTCGCGGCCGAGCGAGGCGTAGGTCGAGTGGTAGCTGCCGTCCGGCCGGGCCGTGCGGTTGTCGGACAGCGTGATGTCGAGACCGCTGCCGAAGGCGTTGGCGGCGAACCCGCCGAACTGCCAGCGGCCCGTGGGGGCGTCGTCGCGGTTGTTCTTGTCGCGCGAGTAGCCGGCGTTCACGCGCACGCGCGGCAGCACTTCCACGGTGGCGCGCGCGCCCATCGACTCGTAGCGCAGGCCATCGAGCGACTGCTGTGACACGGGACGCCCGGCCTGGATGTCGTCGCTCAGGCCGCGCGTGTCCACCGAGCGCCCACGGCTCACCGTGCCGAGCAGTTCGAGCCGGCGCGACACGTTCACGCGCGCGTTGCTGAAGAAGTAGGTGAGGCCGTCGTGCCCGCGGCCGCCGGCGATCGGCGAGAGGTCGTATTCCGCGGCCTGATACACCGAGACCGGGCCCGCGGGCAGGAAGTTCGTGACCGTGAGCACCGACCGCTCGGTGATGGCGCCGTTGTGGATGTTGACGTAGCCGGCGACGTGGCGGCGTCCGCGCCCGCCTTCGAGCGCGCCGTAGACGCCGGCCTTCCGCACCGACTCGCCGTAGCCGAAGGTGTAGATGTTCGGCTCGAGGCCACCGAACGCGCCCGCCCGCCAGCGGCCCAGTCCCGTGGTCGGGATCGTGGACGCCGAACGGCCTTCCACGTGTGCACCGGCGACGGCGCCGAGCCCACCCAGATCGTCGAGCCACAGATGGCCGACGCGCGCCTTGAGCGCACCGCCCGCGAGACGCGTGCCGACGTAGCCGGTGTAGATCGAGACGCGCGGCGCCCGGCCCTGCACGGTGTAGGCGGCGTGCCGCATGTCGAGTCCGTATTCAACGCCGTCGGTCTCGCGATCCGAGAGCTCGTAGCTGACGGCCGTCATGACGTCGCCGTAGTTGTAGGCGGGCCCGTCGGTCTGCGACGTCTTCGCGCCGCTGACGTAGACGGAGACGCGCCCGTTCGGCCTGATCGCGCGGGGCGTGCCGAAGCCGCCCATGGACGCCGTCGGTGCCTGCGCGGCCGGCGGCACGGCCGACGCCATGACCACAGGCGCCGCGGCAGGCGTCGCCGGGGGCGTCGTCGCCGGCGCGGCCTGCGGTTGGGTGGCAGAGGCGGCGGGCGTTGGTGCCGTCGCCGCGGCCGCCGGAGCCGGCGCCGGCACCGTGCGAGCGACGGGCGCGGCGGGAACCACCGGCGTCTGGCGCGCCGCGGGCGCAGGCTGGGGCATCACCGGGCGTGCGGCTGGCCGGCTCGTGGCGGACGGCGCGGGCGGCGCAGGCGGCGGGCGGTCCGCCGTTGTCGCCGGACGCGCGGCGGCGGCCGTGACACCTGCGGCCGGGGCCACCACGATCGTGAGTTCGGCGCCGCCCGGCACCATCGCGGTTGTGACGGCGCCGGCGAGGTCGAGCACGAGCCGCGTCACCGGCGGGTCAGCCGAGTTGAGGGCCACACGCACCCGGCGCACGATCGCCCGTCCGGTCAGCGCGGCGGGCACCGCCCCCGGAGACACGCCGGGAAGGTCCACGAACACACGTGGCGGCCCCTCGGTGGTGGGCGTCGCGGTGGCCAGGGGCAGCGCGGCGCTCCCGCGCACGGTGATCCGGACGAACGGGCCATCGAGGCTCACACCGACAGCCGTGAGCTGCACGGGCGCCAGCGGCTGGCGGGCCCTGCCGGCACCGGCCCACGAGAGCTCGGGCGCCACGAGCTGGGCGGCGCACATCGCGCCGGCGAGCAGCAGAGGTCTCACGCTCAATCCCCCTTTCCGTTCGGATGGCACGAATAACAGGCCGCCGATTCGTAGCGGTATCCGGCCTTGCCCCGATGTTCGCTGTCGGTCTCGCTGCGCCCGTGGCAGACGAGACAGTTGAACGCGGGGGGCGCGTTGGTGGTGTGGCACTGCACGCAGGCCACGTTGTGACGGCCCGTGAGCGGGAACCGCGTGTGCGAGAAGCGGCCCTGGTTCCAGTTGGTGTCGCCGGCGCGGTGGCAGCTATCACAGGTGGTCGGGAAGCCCGACTGCACGTGGTTCGGACTGCGCGTCGCGTCGTATCTGGCCTTGTGGCAGCCCACGCAGTCGCGCGCCGTGCCCTTGTAGACGTTGTTCTTGTGGCAGGTCGCACACGACTGCAGCGCGTGGATGCCCTGCAGCGGGAAGAAGCTGTTGTGGTTGAACGTGACGCCGCGCCACGTCTGGTCGGACGCGCGATGACACGTCTCGCAGGTCGTCGAGAACCCTGCTGACGCGTGGTTCGGTGTGGTCGTGCGGTCGTACTCGGTGCGGTGGCACCCGATACACTCGCGCGCCGTGCCCTTGAACACCCCATTCACGTGGCACACGGCGCAGGCCGCCGCCGCGTGTTTGCCGGCCAGCGGGAACACCTGGTTGTGATTGAAGTTGGCATTCCGCCACGTCTGGTCGCTCGACCGATGGCAGTTCTCGCAGGTGGTGGGGAAGCCGGCCTGCACGTGGTTGGGCGTGGTGGTGCGGTCGTATTCCGGGCGGTGACACCCGACACAGTCTCGTGCCGTGCCCTTGAACACGTTGTTCTTGTGGCAGGTCGCACACTCGACCGTGGCGTGCCGGCCGGCCAGGGCGAACACCTGGTTGTGGTTGAAGTTGCCGCTGTTCCAGTTCGGATCCGTGGGCCGGTGGCAGTTCTCACACGTGGTCGGGAAACCCGCCTGGGCATGGTTCGGCGTGGTGGTGCGTTCGTAGTTCGTGCGATGGCACCCGATGCAGTCGCGCGCCGTGCCCTTGAACACATTGTTCTTGTGACAGCTCACGCAGGTCTGCGAGGTGTGCTGGCCGACAAGCGGGAAGAACTGGTTGTGGTTGAAGCCGCCGGAGCTCCGCCAGCCGGGCTCGCTCGGCCGGTGGCAACTCTCGCAGGTCGTCGGGAAGCCCGCCGCCACATGATTCGGCGTCGTCGTGCGTTCGTAGGCCGGGCGGTGACAGCCCACGCAGTCGCGCGGCGTACCGGCGAACTGGTTGTTCTTGTGGCAGCTCGAGCAGGTCTGCTGGGTGTGCAGGCCGACGAGGGGGTAGGTGGCGTGCGAGAACGAGGTGCTGCCGGGCGCGCGCCACGTCGGAGCGTTGGGCCGATGACACAGCTCGCAGGTCGTCGGGAACCCGGCGGCGACGTGGTTCGGCTCCTGCGCCCGCGCGAAATCCGGCTGGTGACAGCTCGCACACTGGCTCGACGTGCCCTTGAAGACGTTGTTCTTGTGGCAGCTCGCGCACTGCGTCGTCTGATGCGGACCGGTCAGCGGGAACGACGCGTTGTGGTCGAAGCGGGCCTGGCTGAAGGCAACATCAGACGGCTTGTGACACGCCTCGCAGGCGGTCGGGAAGCCGGCGGCGGCGTGGTTCGGCGTGGTGGTCGCGGCATATTCCTTCTGATGGCAGTTCACACACGACACCGCGACGCCGGTGAAGCGTCCGTTCGTGTGACACGACTCACAGCCGATGGTGCGGTGCGCGCCGTTGAGCGGCATGCTCGTGAGCGCCCCGTGATCCCAGCGCACGGCCGCCCAGCTGATCGTGCGATGGCAGCTCTCGCACTGGGTGCCGAGCTGTGTCTTGAACTTGTCGTCCTGCCTGCGCACCCAGTGGCAGTCGTAGCAGGTGCGCGGCGTCCCCTTGAAGACCCCTTTGATGTGGCACGACTCGCACGCCGCCACCTGGTGCCGGCCGGTGAGCGGGAAGGTGGTGTTGCTGTGAAAGGCGCGATTGGGGGTCTCGAACTGGGCGCGCGTGGCAATGGAGCCCACGAGCAGCGACAGGCCGAGCGCCAGCAGCAGCGTGAAACGATTCATCGGGCGCCTCCTCCGAGGGCCAGGGCGGACGGCAGCACCTGACGCGCCGCGATCCGATCGAGTCGATGGCAGTCCGCACACTTCGGGCCCAGGGCGCCGTTGTGCACGTCGCGATGGCAACTGGTGCAGGCCGTGTCGATGGCATACCGCACGGCCGTGCCGCGGCCGCCGGCGAACTGACCCGTCGCCGGCGTATGGCACGCACTGCAGACGGCCTTGGTGTGGGCGCCGATGAAGAACGTGGCCTGCGCCCGGTTCCGGTGCGTGTAAGTCGTGAGCTTGAAAGCCTGATCGGTGTGGCAGGTCTCACAGCGCTGACCGGTCGGTCCGAACTGTCCGAGATGGACGTCCTGGTGGCAGCTCACGCAGGTCGTCGCCAGGCCCGTGAGCCGCGCCGCGGTGCCCGGACCGGTGGGGAACGTCTGGGTCTTCTTCTCATGACACTTCGCGCAGGCCACCGGCCCGTGTTTGCCGCCGAGGGGGAACTTCGTGCGTGCGTGGTCGAAGGTGGGCGCCACGGCGAACGTCGCGAGCGCCACGCTGTGACAGCTCTCGCACGTCTGCGCCACCTGGCCCAGATGGACGTCGGCGTGGCAGGTCACACAGGTCCGTGGCGTGGCGGTGAAGTGGGCGTCGGCCAGGGGACCGCGCGGGATGGCGGGCGCGGTACCGGCCGGCGCCGGCCGCGCCGTGGTGCGCGCGAGCACCGGCACCTTCGCCGTCCCGGACGGCGCGTGGCATTTCGCGCACGCAAGGGGCGCGTGCGTGCCTTCGAAGAAGCCGCCGGGCGTGCGGTGCGCGTAGGTGGTCACCGCGAAGCGTTCGGTCGAGTGACAGGTCTCGCAGGTCGCCCCCAGGTCGCCCTCATGGGTGTCGGCATGGCACGAGACGCAGTCCTTCTTCAGCCCGCCGAAGTCCACGGTGGGCGCCGGCCCCGGGCGGCCGGTGCGGGCGGCCACACGCGTCAGGTTCGTGTGGCAGGCCACACACGTCGCCGGCCCGTGTTTTCCCGTCAGGGGAAACGGCGTCGTGGCATGGTCGAACGGCGCTTTCGCGAAACTCTGTTCGTTGTGGCACGACGCGCAGTCCTGCTTGAAGCGGCCGCGGTGCGGATCGGTGTGGCAGGCGGCGCAGGTGTCGTACTTCGGCGTCACCTGCAGCGCGGGACGCACGTGGCAGGCCACACACGCCGTGGTCTGGTGTTCACCCTTCAGCGCGAACTTCGTGCGGGCGTGGTCGAAGCGGCGGGTGCGCCAGGTGGCCACGGTGTGGCAGGTGGCGCACGACTCCGTCTGCTTCGGCGTATGCGGATCGCGATGGCAGCTCGCGCAGGTGGCGAAGGCCACACCCTTGAACTGCTGATTCTTGTGGCACGACTCGCACGCCACCTTCTGGTGCGCGCCCTCGAGCGGGAACGCCGCCTTCGAGTGGTCGAAGTTCTGGCTGACCTGCTTGAATACGGTCTTCGTCGTGTGGCACGTCTCGCACTTGGTGCCCAGGGTGCCCTTGTGGGTGTCGGTATGGCACGACGCACAGGCGGTCGACACACCCAGATACGAGCGCGTCTTGTGGCACGACGCACACTTCGCCGCCAGCGGCGCGTGCAGGCCGTCGAGCGGGTAACCGGCCTCCCGCGCGTGGTCGAAGCCCGTGGTCGTGAACGGCCGGAGTTCCCCGGCCGTGCCCTGATGTTCGGCGTGGCAGGTCACGCAGTCACCCTGCACGGCGCGGTGCACGCCCCGCTTCGCACGGATGCGATCGGCAATCGGCGTATGGCACGACAGGCACTTCGCCGGCGTCACTCGTTCGCCGGCTTCGTGGCACTTGTCGCAGCTCCGGATGCCCTCGAGCGTCGCGTGCGGCTGGCTCAGGCGACCCGGAGACACGAGCGCGCCGAGCTGCCGTGACTCGGCCGACGGCGCGACACCAAGGGTGAACACGGCCATCAGCCCCAGAAGGCAGGCCGCGCGCCACACGAAGGTGCGACACCCACCACTCACCATCGGAACGGCACGTAACCCAGGTACAGCGCCACCGCGACGTGCAGCGTGACGATGGCGTACATGATCCAGACGAGCGGCAGGTGGAACACGTGCCAGAGGTCGAAGACACGTTTGGTGACCGTGAGAGCGTGGCGGCGCTGCTGCAGACCGGCGCGCTCGGTGAGCAGGGCAGTGAGCCGCGCCGACACGCCGTCATCCGCGAGCGTGAGGCCGGCGGTGGCCGCCTGAATCGATCCGGCGAGCGCGCGTTGACCGCCAACCTGCCACCATCGGGGGGCGCGCGCGGCGATGTCGGCGTCGATGCGCTCGATGGCGTCGAGCACGCCGGGGCCGGCCGTCCACTGCAGGTCCTCGAGCAGCGCGGTCATCCGATCATCGAGTTCGCCCTGCGAGAGCTCGACGCCGCGAATGGTGCGCGGAATGCGCACGTACAGGTAGCGGCCCACGAAGCCCGACAACGCGACCAGCACCATCGACCAGTAGGCCGCCGAGACGATGCCGTTGAACTTGAAGGCGGTGTGGAAGGTCACAACCACCGGGCCGACGATGCCGCAGAAGATGTGCACCTCGAGCCAGCGCTTGAGGTTCGCGGCGCCCTTGCCGCGCGACAGGCGCTTGCGCGCCATGTAGACGAACGGCACGAGCATCAGCGCCGCGCCGAGCACGCCGAGCGTCTGCCCCACGGGCCCGGACGGCCGCAGCAGCGGATGTGCGGGGCTGTAGCCGCGCACGTTGAGCGGCGTGCCGTAGTAGGTCCAGCCGTCGAGGCCGACGAGCACCCACAGCGTGATGCCGACGGCCACGCCCAGGCTGATGCTCATCACGCCGACCAGGGCGCCGAGCGGCATGAGCATCTGCCGCGCGCGTGAAGGCGCCGGGGTGGAAGCCGGGGCGGCGGGCCGGCCGAGGGTGGCAGCTGACGGGGGCATCATGGCTTACGCGACCTCGATGACGCAGTGGCTGCGTGGTGACGCGACGCAGGCCAGTACGTAGCCGGACTCGCGGTCGGCGTCGTCGAGCACGCCGCCGTCACAGCGCACGTCGCCCTCGATCACCCGCGTGCGGCAGGTGCCGCAGACGCCGGCACGGCAGAGGGATGGGATGTCGAGGCCATGGGCTTCGGCGGCATCGAGCAGGGTCTGACCGCGTGTCACAGGCACGGTGCGGGCGGAGCGGCGTTCCTGCATCTGGAAGGCGCCGCCACCCGCGGCAGCCGCTGGTTCTGCGGCTGCAGCCGGCCGCCCGGCCGACGCGGCCACGGCCGCTTCGAAGCGCTCGGAGCGCACCTGATCGGGCGGGACGCCGAGCTGATGGAGCGTGGATGTGAGGTCGTCGATCATCGACTGCGGCCCGCAGATCATGGAGATCGCGTGCTGCAGCTCGGGCACCGTAGCCGCCAGCAGCGTGGCGTCGATGCGGCCGCGATGTACGTCCGGCGGCGCCGCGCCGCGAGTGGCGGCGAAGATGAGCCGCAGGTCGTCGTGCCGTCTGGCCAGTGTCAGCAGTTCGTCGCGGAACGCGAACTCGCTGAGCTCCCGCGCCGAGTAGACGAGCGTGACCGGACGCGTCGGCTCGGTCATGAGGGCGTGGCGCAGCATGCTGATGAGCGGCGTGATGCCGATGCCGCCGGCCAGCAGCACGAGCGGCCGATCGTCGCCGCCGGGATACACGAACGCACCGGCCGGCGCGCGTACGCTCAGCATCGAGCCCGGACGCGCCATCGCATGCAGCGCGTTCGACACCAGGCCCTGCCGGCGGATCGAGATCTCGAGATAGCCGCGGGCGGCGGGCGGCGAGCTGATGGAGTAGCAGCGCACCACGTCCTTGCCGTCGGCCCGCACGCGCAGGGTCAGGAACTGACCGGGCGTGAAGTCGAAGCCTTCAGGACGTGCGAGGCGGAAGGTCTTGATGTCGCCGCTCTCCTGAAGCACCGCCAGGATGGGCGCCTGTACGAATCCCCTGGGCTTCGTGTCGGCCGCCCGGCGGGCGGGGGACGGCGTGGCGCGCGGGGCGGCCACGGCGGCAACGGCGGCAACGGCGGCGACGGACGCGGACGCGGCCGGCGTGAGTCGCACGCAGATCGCGAACCACACGGCATGCACGGCGAGGCCGGCGATCACCCCGGCGAGCGTGGGAAACGCCCACGGGGCTCCGGCGAGCACCACGGAAACAAGCGCCAGCGGGCTCGTCCAGCGACGGGCGGGCTGGCGATGGCTGCAGAGCGCAGCCAACGCGAGATGGACGGTCGTCGCGGCTGACAGCCACGAAGCCTCCAGGGGCACGAACATCATGTCGGGTCTCAGGTCAGTCGATAGGCACCTGCTCCTTCCCGGGCGTTCGCCCGGAATGGCGCACTCGCCGGATTAGCAAATGTCGATCCAACCAACTCGACTGTGAAGATCCCGAGGTTTTCGTGCAGGAGGGTGGGCGTGGAGATTTCCGCGCCGGCAGGAGCGTATCGAATCCCGTCGTACTTCTTACATATCGCGCGTTACACAGTAAGGCTGATGCCTTACTTTCTCATCAATCTCTCATTATTTTCTCATCTTCGTGACCGCGGGGCTGACTCCACCTGCATGACGGTCTAGACGGGAGCCATCGCTTTGGCAAGCGCGAGCGCCAACACGTCGGGCGCCGGCAGCTCTGATGCGAGCACGCACACCAGGTCGCCTTCCTGCCAGAAGACGAGCGTCACACCACCGCGCGCGTAGATCTGGAAGTGGAATCCGTTCTCGTCGCGGACGCTCTCTGGCGGCGGCAGATCGGCCAGCCGGCCTTCGTACATCTGGCAGACCAGCCTCGCGCCTGAGGGCGTCCGGTAGCTGTAGAGCCCGGCCTGGCGGCCGGCCAGCGAGTGGCGTGCGGCGCCTTCGAGCGTGATCTCCATCATCGCGAGATCGATGACGCGAATGCGTGGACCGCTGGTTGCCGCGAAGTAGCGCTCGAGCGTTGCCGCGTCGCCAGCCTGCACGGCGAAGGGCAGTGCGCGCGAGCCCACGGCCGCGAGGTCGCGCGCCACGAGCGTCGGCAGGTCCGCCGCCGGCTGTGGCGTGCCCACCTGCAGGTACAACAGCACGAGCGCGGCGACGGCCGCAGCAGAGACGAGCGCGCGGATCACCGGATGGATCCGCGTGACCGGAGCCGGGGCCGGGGCCGCCGCGCGGACGGCCTCGGCGTCGAGGGCTCGCGAGATCGACGCGAGCAGGTCAGCCGGCATCTCGATCGCTTCATCGCGCAGCGCGGCGCTGGCCGCGACGGCGGCCCGAAGCTCCGTCTCCAGGGCCCGGCAGTCAGCGCATGCCGTGAGGTGGGCGCGGATGTCGTCTGCACTCGCCGCATCGAGACGCCCGTCGACGAAGTCGACGAGACGGTCGCCGGGATGGGCGGTGCTCATCGCGCCTCCGTCCTGGCCGCCGTGCGGCCATCTGCAATTGCGTACGAGCGCAGCGCGGCTGCCAGCAGACGACGCGCGCGGAACAGCCGCGACCGCACCGTGCCGACCGCGCACTCGAGCACCACTGCCGCTTCGTCGTAGCTCAACTCTTCGACGTCCACGAGCAGCACCGTGGCACGGAACTCCTCCGGCAGGGCCTCGAGCGCCTCGCGCACGGCGGGCTCACTCCAGCCGTCTGGCTGCCAGGGATCGGGCATCGGTGTGGCCGGCGATGCGGGTTCGAATCCGTGCTGCATCTCGAGCGCCTCGATCGATTGCGTGGCCACTGTGCGCCGGTCGTGGTGGTACTGGTTGATGAAGACGCTGTACGTGATCTTCAACAGCCACGCTCGGGCGTTGGTTCCCGGCGTGAAGGTGTCGAACGCGCGAAAGGCGCGCAGCATCGTGTCCTGCGTGAGGTCTCTCGCGCGGTCGGTGTCGCGGGTGAGGCGATACGCGGCGTTGTACACCGACCGCAGATGCACGACCGCCTCCGCGTCGAACCTGGCGCGCCGCTCGTCGGTCACGGCCGCATCATACCGGGAACTTTCCGGCGACGTGCGTTGTTCCTACTCACGGCCCGCCGCTTCAGGCCGGCCGTTGAGGAGGACAACTCATGAAGACCGTCATCAGCGCCACTCTCGTGGCGTTCCTGGGATTCGTGTCGCCGGTTGCGGCGCAGCAGGCATCAAGAGAGGCGCCAGCGGCGCCGCAGTACAAGCTGTCGGTGGTCGCCAGCGGCCTGCAGAAGCCGACCGGCATCGCCATTCGCGGCAGCGACGAGCTCTACTTCACCGAACTGCCCACGCCGGGGGTGGCCGGCCCGAACGGAGGCGTGAACCGCGTCTCGCGCCTCGACATCGAGAGCGGCGACATCGAGAACATCACGACCGGCGAGCCCGAACCCACCAACCTCGCCATCGGTTCCGACGGCGACGTCTACTGGACCTGTAAATCCGCCGGCGTGATCCTGCGCCTCATGGAGGAAGGCGGCGTGTCGCTCTTCGCGTCGAACCTCGATCGGCCATCGGGCATCACGATCTTCCGCCGCAACACGGTGGTCTACACGCAGGTGCCGACGCCCGGCGTACCGGGCAGCGAAGGTGGCCGCAACAACGTGTCGGTGATCCACGGTTTCGGCAAGTTCGTCATCAACGCCGGCGAACCCGAGCCGGTGGACGTCGTGGTGTCGCGCCGCGGCGACCTCTACTGGACCTGCAGGACGGCCGGCGTCATCCTCAAGCGGTCGATCGACACCGGTGTGGTGGCGCCGCTCCTGACCGGGCTCGCCTCGCCCACCGGCATCGCGCTCGACCACAAGGGCGAGACGCTCGTCTTCACGGAAGTCCCGACGCCAGGCGTCGCCGGGACGCAGGGCGGGAAGAACCGCGTGCGTTCGATGAACCTGCGCACCGGGGCCGTCCGGTCGATCAACGAAGGCGACCCTCAGCCCACCGACGTCGCCATCGCGCGCAACGGCAACATCTACTGGACGTGCACGAGCGCCGGCGTGATCGTGGAAGCCCGGCGCGTCGGCGGACGGCGCGACCGGTAGTTACTTCCGCAGCTTCGCGCCGGTCAGCTGCGCCACGCCGGACAGCGTGGTCTGCGCGGCGTTGAGCCCGAGCATGAAGTCCTTGTCGGAGAACGTGGCGTACACGTCGGTCGGCTGGTGCCAGTGCGGATCCCAGCCGCTGCCGACGTGCACGCCGCGTTCGTTCTCGCGCAGGCTCACCGCCGCGACGTCGTCCATGAACGGCGTCGAGTCGGTGTTGGTCATGTGCGGGCCCACCTGGGCGGGGTAGTCGGTGGCATATTCGGCGTTGGCCGCGTGCAGGAACCACGCGAGCTTCTGCGAGTCGGCCGCCATGCGCGAGTTGCTCTGGAATTCGATGTTCACGTCGGCTTCGGGGCGCTGATCGGGACTGACCGTGCCGTCGGCGCGCGGGGCGCCGTGGTCGAAGAGCATCATGTCGTGCTGGATCATGCCGAGCCAGCGCGGCTCCGGGTACTTGCCCGATCCCGGCGGATCTTCCTTGCCCTGAAGGCCCTTGCGCTGCTCGACGTAGGCGCGGGCGCCGTTCAGTCCCGTCTCTTCGTTGTTCCAGAGCGCGAAGCGGATCGTGCGCTCGGTCGTGACGTCGGGCATCGAGAAGACGCGCGCGAGTTCCATGACGAGCGCCGTGCCGGAGCCGTCGTCGTTGGCCGCCTCGCCCCAGCCGTGGCCGTCCATGTGGGCGCCGATGATGTACATCTCATCGGGCCGCGACGTGCCCACCTTGGTGCAGTAGACGAGTTCACGCGGGCCGTTCTTCGCCGGCTCGCTGTTGAGCGCGCGCAGCCGCTCGTCGGGTTGACGCATCGGATCGTTGTTCACGCCGGTGCGCGCGCGCTGTCCGCGGGGACGGCCGCCGCCTACCGCGCGGGCGTTCGGATTGGGCGCGGGGCGCGGCGCGGCATTGGCCGTGGGCGGCGCCGGCGGCGGCGGATTGAAGTCGTACTTGATGCGTTCGGTGGCGCAGCCGTAACTCTTGAGCTGGGCTTCGATCCAGTCCACGGCCTTGCGGTTGCGCTCGGTGCCCTGGCGGCGATCGCCGAACTGCGTGAGGCCCTTGATGGTCGCCTTGTAGCGCTCGAGCTCGAGGCGCGACACCAGCCTGCGCACTGGATCAGGCGCCGCCGCGGGCGCTGCCGGCGCCTGCGCGCCAGGCGCGACCGTCAGGCCGAGCACCATCGTGAGTCCGCACAGCCACGTCATTGTCCGCATCGGTCTGTCCTCCCGGGATCGCCCGGCAGTCTATCCGATTCGACGGGCCCCGCTCGTCAGGGGAACGTGACGGTCTGTGCGGTCGAGGCGGGGCTTTCGCCGCACGCGTTCACGGCAACCACGGCGAACTGATACACACCGGGTGGCGGCGTCGTGGAGAACGATCGGCCGGCCACGGGCAGCGACCCGGTGAACGGATCGTAGACCTGCAGGCGATAGGCCGCTGCCGCCGGACCACCGGTGGCCGGCTCCCAGTGGACATGCAGCGTACCGCCCAGCTTGTAGGCCTGCACGTTGCGGGGAGTTCGCGGCAGTTCGGCGCCGAGACAGCCGGACGGGAACGTCAGCGTGACCGGCGCCGATCGTGCGCTGGCGCCACCCGGGCCCGTCTGTCGCAGAGCGAGTGTGTAGGTGCCGGGCGGCACGTTGTCGAGTGTGTAGGTGTCCCCCGGGCCGAGCGGAATCGCGGCGGCCGCCGATCCGCTCACTTCGAGCACCGCGCCCGTGGGTGGTCCGCCCGCGAAGCCCGGCAGCCACGCGAGATTGAGCGTGTTCCAGGTGGCGCCGCCAATGAGATTCGTCGGCGCTGAGGGCGGTACGGACGCGTTGACGTGTACTCGCACTTCGTTCGAGGGCGGGCTAGCGAGCGCGCCGGCAAGCGTGCGGGCGCGCACGTAGAACGAGCCGGTCGGCAGCGTGACCGTCGCGCGCGGCGCCGTGCCGAGCGGAATCGTCCCGATGGTCGCGCCGGCTGCGATTCCGCCGTCGAGCCGAAAGCCGGTCGCAGCCGGACCCGAGGTGGGCGGCGTCCACGCGAACGTCACGGCGTTGCCTGTCATACCGACGATGCGGAAGTTCGCCACCGGCACCGGCACGCCTGCCGGCAGCACGGTGAACGTCACGGTGGCGGGCGCGCCCGGTCCTGCGACATTGCGAAGGCGATAGGTTGCCGTGTCGTCACCGCTGAAGCCGGGGAAGGGTATGTACGTGAATCCGTCGGACCTCCACGACAGCGATCCATGCGCGGGCTGCGTCAGCAGTTCCGGCACGGTGGAGAACGTGCTTCGCGGATCGTCGTTGGCCATCACGCCTGGTTCCTCCACGGTGAGTGTGCCGTTGGCGCCGACCGTGTAGCGATCATCCAGCGCAAGCGGCAGTGGTACACCCGCCGGCGGTGCAACGGTGATCGTGATGGACGCGGTGTTGCCCATGCCGAGGGTGTTGACGGCACGGTAGAGGAAGAGATCGGGTCCCGTGAAGTAACTCGACGGCGTGTAGGTGAAGCTGCCATCGCTGTTCAGTTGCAGGGAGCCCTCGCCGGATGCCATCGTCACGGCGGTCATCGTACCGCCGCCATTGGTGACGTCGTTGGCCAGCACGCCCGGCGCCGTGACCGTGAGCGGCGTGTTGAACGCAGTGGTATAGACGTCGTTCACCGCGGTGGGTCGTGCCGGCACGCCCTGACGCGCGAGCGGATGCCCCGACGCGAGCAGAACGGCAATGACCGCGGCGATGCGGGACGACGCGAAGCGGGACATACGGCCTCCAACCCGATCGACACAGGAGGGGCCGACGGCGTCGGCGGCGCGATCACCCGATGATACGCCCCCCCCCCCGAGTGAACGCAACCGTGCCCTGGGGCGTCAGGGGAACGTGACGGTCTGCACCGGCGTGCTCGCGCCGGCGCCACACGCATTGGTCGCGACGACCGCAAGCTGGAACGTCCCGGGCGGCGCGGCAACCGCGAACGCGCGGGCCGCCATCGGCAGGCTGCCGGCGAACGATCCCGATACCTGCAGCACGTATGCGGCGGGCGCCGATCCGCCCGTGGGCGGATCCCAGCGCAGGTGGAGCGTACCGCCGGATTTGTAGGCCACGAAGTTTGTCACCACCTGCGGCACGCCCGAACACGCCGCCGGGAAGGTGAGCGTGACTGGATTCGACGGCGCGCTTGCGCCACCGGCGCCGGTCTGCCGCACGGTGAACGTGTAGGTGCCCGGCGGCACACCGGGCACGGTGAGCATCTCGGTTGGGCCGAGCGGCACCGACAGGTTCAGCGCGCCGGCGACATCGAGCACGGCCCCGCGCGGTTCGCCGCCCGCGAAGGAGGAGGTCCACGACAGGCCGAGCGTGTCGCCGTCGGTCGTGCCGAGCAGGTGCAGGGGCGCCGAGGGTGGCGCCGGCACGTTCACGTGCACGAGCATCTCGTTCGATGGCGCGCTCCACACGCCGTCCGCCTGACTGCGCAGCCGCACGTAGAACGATCCCGTCGGCAGCGTGATCGTGGCCGCGGGCGTGACGCCGAGCGGCACCGCTCCCATCACCGTCGTTGGCGCGAGGCCGCCTTCGAGCTGGAGGCTCACCGGCGCAGGACCTGCAACCGGGAGCGTCCAGGCGAACGTCACCGTGTTGCCGGCCATCGCCACGACGCGCACGTTCGACGGCGGCAGTGGCACCGGCGAGTCGGCGACCACGAGCGTCACGGTGGCGGTGTTCCCCGCGCCGTTCGTGTTCGCGGCGACGTACGTGAAGCTGTCGGTGCCCGTGAACTCACCGGCCGGCGTGTAGGTGAACGCGCCGTCGCTGCCGAAGGCGAGTGTTCCATTCAAAGGCGGCGTGATCAGGCTCGCCGACAGCGGACCGCCGCCGCTGCTCGTGTCGTTGGTCAGCACGCCCGGCGCGGCCACCGTGAGCGGCGTGGCGAATGCGGTGGCGTAGCCGTCGCCAACGGTCGTGGGCGGAACGGGCGGCGGCGGGGGCGGCGCGCCCACGTCGATCGTGACTCGCCCGAGCGGACTCACTCCCTTGCTGTTCACGACGTGATAGGTGAAGAACGTGCGCCCGCTGAAACCAGCGGCCGGCAGGAAGTGCAGACTGCCGTCGCCATTCAGCGTGAGCGTGCCCGAGGACGGATGCACCGTCGTGTCGAGCATCGCCGTCATCGCGCCGCCGCCGCTTGCGTTGTCGTTCGCGAGCAGGCCGGGCGCCGCGAGGCTGAGCGCGGTCGCGAACGGCGTCGTGTAGGCGTCGTCGTTGGCCACCGGGAATCCGCCGCCGCTCGAACACGAGTAGAGCTGCACGTTGTCCACGAACCAGCCGAGCGAACCCACGGCGGTGTCGGTACCGATCCGGAACCGGAAGCGCACGCTCTCACCTTCGAGCGACGCCAGATCGAGCCGCGTGCCGGTGTAGCCGAACGTGGAGCGCACGAAGGCGCTGCGCCCGCCGAGCGGATTCGAGTAACCGGTCGAGAGCGCGCCGTTGTAGGTGGCGCCGCCGTCGATGAGCACCGCGGCGTCCGTCCACGTCGTGCCATCGAGGGAGTACTCGAGCACGCCGCCGTCGAAGGCGACGGTGTCGGAGTGTTCGAACTCGAAGGCGTGATCGAAGTAGAGCTTGCCCCCGGCCGGCACGACGACGCCGCTGGCCATCGCCAGCCAGTGATCGGACCGCGTCGAGACATCGCGGCCCCAGGCGCTGAAGACGCCCTTCGCGGCGAAGCCCGGCGCCACGCTCCAGTCAGTGCCGCCCACGTTGCTGCCCGAGGTCCACGCGTAGCCGCCGTATTCGAAGGGCTCGGCGAAGTGGGGCACCGGGGATTCGCCCACCGGGCAGAACGCCGGCGGCGGCGAGGGCGGCGCGCCGCTGCATGCCCACGGACTCGTCATCTCCACGGCATCAACGGCGGTGGCAACCTGCGCGCAGTCGAAGGCGGTGAGTCCGCCGGCGCCCGTGAGATCGGTGCAGGCCTGCGCCAGCGCGCGGGCGTTGTCGGCAAACGTGGCGCCCGACGTGAGATACACAGTGAGCGCGCGGTACTGCACCTGCGCGGCCTTGGCGAGGCCGATGCCGGTCACGGTGCGGCCGTTGTAGACGCCACCGTCCGCCATGAGCGCGAAGGCGTGATTGGGGATGCCGCTGTTGTGATGCACGCCGCCGTTGTCGCCGGCGGGATCGGTCGAGGCGCGGCTGCGGCACACGAACTCGCTGTCGCTCATTCTGCCGGGATCGCCGTGGGCGGTCGGCGTCATCATGTCGCGGATGACGCCGATCGGCAGGTCTTCGGCGATCTGCCAGCGCGCGGCGGGGGCGTCGTTGCCGATGCCGTCGGTGAGGTCCACGACCTCGCCGAAGATGTCGGAGAACGACTCGTTCAGCGCGCCCGACTGGTTGTAGTAGAAGAGGTTCGCCGTGCGTTCGGTGACGGCGTGGGTGAGTTCGTGCGCCACCACGTCATCAGCCGACGTGTAGCCGGCGCCGTAGACCATCTGCTGGCCGTCCCAATACGCGTTGCGGTAGTCCACGCCGTAACGCACGCTCGACCGCAGCACGCCGCCGGCGTTGTCGTAGCTGTCGCGGCCGTGCACGCCGAGGAAGTAGTCGTACGTGATGCCCGAGAGGTCGTAGGCCTGGTCGACATCGGTCTCGGCCACGGCGGCGGCGCCTTCGACGCGGGCGACCGGACCGGGCAGCACCGTGCCGCCGTTGAGGTCGTGCACCACGCGCGCTCTGGCGTCGGCAAGCTGGCTGAAGTGCAGCAGCACGGCACCCGAGGCCGCGTCGATCCAGATGAACTCGCGCAGATGCTCGCCGGTGGCCTCGACGAACCACGCCAGGCGCGTGGGATGGGTCCCTTCGTCGAGCTGGCCGCGGTTGAAGATCTCGAGCCTCGGCGCGCTGAAGGCCGCGCCGGCGGCTTCGGCGGGGCGGCGGCGCACGAGCAACTCGGCGGCGAGGTCGCGGGCAGCGCCGGCGGGCACGGCCGGCACGACCGTGTCGGGTACGCCGGCAAGCGCCCGTCCATTCACCGCCACCACGCGGTCGGCGCGCAGATGCACCACGAGCTCACCGGCGGTGACGGGAAGGCCCAGGTAGGTCTGCCGCAGCCGCACGTGTTCCTGGCCAAGGGCGTCGCTCTGCACCGGGCCGGCCGGCTCGACGTTCTGCCGCCCGGCGATGCCGAACGGGCGCCCGTACGCGTCGGCGAAGGCCAGCGCCCGGTCAACGGCCGTCGCGGCGGCCATCCCCGGCAGCAGCAGGCCGCGGCCGGGCGTGGCCGCGAAGGTCACGAGGCCGGAGCGCGCGGCCGTGGCCCGCACGGTCAGCCCCTGGCCGGGCTCGATCAGGCTGGGGATGACAGAGGGACGTGGCGGGCCCGGCTGCTGGCCGCGCAGGGCCGGTGCACTCGCGGCGACGACGAGCAGAGCCGTAGTGGTGATGAGCGGGAGGAGGCGGCGCACGGTGCGGGGTAATCAGTGACGGGCGTCGATGGCGGACAGCGGGGAGGCCGGCCTCGACCGCGCGCATGTTACCGGATCCCGGAGGGGGCCGCCCCCCATGATGTGCAGACGCGTATCGTTCGATATACAGAGGGATTACTACGGCGACCCCCCTGTCAGCCGCGCTGCTCGTCCGTCCTGAGGTCATTCCGGGCCGGATGTCGCGCTGTCTGACGTGGCACTGGTCTCCTTCGAGGCGCCGCCGCGGCCGGCCAGGCGCCATGCCGGACTGAACGCAATGATCGGACAGACCCTGTCCCACTACCGGATCCTCGGCTCGCTCGGAGCCGGCGGCATGGGCGTGGTCTATCTGGCGGAAGACCAGCGGCTCGGCCGCAAGGTCGCGCTGAAGTTCCTGCCGGCCGACTCGGTGCGGGATCAGCAGGCACTCGACCGCTTCCGGCTCGAAGCCCGCACGGCGAGTTCGCTGAGCCACCCCGGTATCTGCGCCCTCTACGACATCGGCGTGCACGAGGATGCGCCCTACATCGTGATGGAGCTGCTCAAGGGCGAGACGCTGCGCGAACGGGTGGCGCGCGGTCCGCTCAAGATCGCCGACGTGCTCGACATCGGCATCCAGCTCGCCGACGCGCTCGAAGCGGCCCACGCGCAGGGCATCGTGCATCGCGACATCAAGCCCGCGAACATCTGGGTGGGCGAGAAGCTGCGCGTCAAGATCCTCGACTTCGGCCTCGCGAAGCTGGCCCGCGAACACGCGCTGCTTTCGACCGGCGCCGGCGACATGACCGCCGCCGTGACGGGGACGACGCAGGCGGCGCGGCGGCCGGTCATCGAGAACCAGCTCACGGCGCCCGGCACCGCGATCGGCACCGTGTCGTACATGTCGCCGGAGCAGGCGCGCGGCGAAGACGTGGACGCGCGCACCGACATCTTCTCGCTCGGCGTCGTGCTCTACGAGATGGTCACCGGGCGCCAGGCGTTCGGCGGCAGCACCTCGGCGGTGGTGTTCGACGCGATCCTGAACCGCGCGCCGGTCTCGCCGGTGCTGCTCAATCCGGAAACGCCGCAGCGGCTCTTCGAAGCGATCAACACCGCGCTCGAGAAGGACCGCGACCTGCGCTACCAGACCGCGGCAAGTCTCGAAGCCGACCTGAAGCGCATCCGCCGCGACATGCAGTCGGGCGCGATTGCCAGCGCGTCCATCACCGCGGCCGTGCCCGTGCCCGGATCCGGCGCCGTCACGATGGCGCAGACGGCCGCCGCGGCCGCCGCCACCGCCACCGTCGCCGTGCCGCCCTCCGGCAGCGCCTCCGCCACCACGGTGGCCGTGCCGGCCGCGCCGGCGCGATCGTGGCTGCTGCCGGCCGTCGCCGTGGCCGTGCTGGCGGCGGGCGGGTTCTGGGCGATGAGTTCACGCGGCGCGAACGGGCCCGGCGGCAGCGTCGCCGACGAAGTGCAGCGCGCCCAGGCGCGCCTCAACGCGCGCGACTACCGCGCGGCGCTGGCCGAAGCCTCGGCCGCCCTCACGCACGACCCGGCCAACGCCGAAGCCGCGCGCGTGCGTACCGCTGCCGAAGCCGGCCTGGCGAAACTCGACGGCCTGCTCGCCACGGCGCGCGAGTCGCTCGCGGCCGGCGATTCGTTGGCCGCCGCCCGCGCGCTCGCCTCGGCGCAGGCGCTCGCCCCCGGCGATGCGCAGGTGGCGGAGCTCGGCGCGCGTCTGTCGAGCGTGCCCGCCGCGACGGCGCCGGCCAGCGCGACACCCGCGGGAACGCCGCCCGCGGCGCCGCCGGCCTCCGCCGCGGCCGACACGCGCCAGCCGGCCGCGCGCCCCGATCCGCGCGCCGCGACTCCCGCGCAGACATCCGCGCGCCCGGCGCCGACGGCGCCTTTGCCCGCGCGGCCGCCGGCACCCACGACCGCAGCCGCGCCGATCGCGACGCCCGTGATCGACCCGCCGCCGAGCGCGCCGCCGCGTGTCGAGCCCGCGCCCGAGCGCCGCCCGGCCCCTGCCGAACCGGCGCCGCTGCCGGCCGCGGCGCCGGCGATTCCGGCGCGTGAGTCGGACGACTCGCTCGTGCGCCGCGCGCTCGACACCTACGAACGCGCCATCGAAGGCAAGGACGTGGCGCTCTTCCGTTCGGTGCGGCCCACGCTCTCGGCCGACGAGGAGCGCCGGCTGCGCGCCAGCTTCGCGCAGATCGACAAGCAGGAGATCGACATGCGCGTCGAGCAGGTGACCATCGCGGGCGACACCGCCGAGGCGCGCGTGGCCCGTGTGGACACGGTTCAGACGGGCGGCCGCACGCAGACGTCGCGGTCCACGCAGACCATCCGTCTTGCCCGCCGCGGCGCCGGCTGGATCATCGTCGAACTGGGTCGTTGACCCGCCACCAAGGAGAGAAGATGTCGAGACCCCTGCTGACGGCCGTGCTGTGCCTGCTCCTCGGAGCCCTGCCGGCGCAGGCCCAACAGCCCTACAACGTCGCGGTGCGCGTCGACCAGCTCGCGCGCATCTTTGCCGATCTCTACGGGCCTGAGGGGCTCGTGGTCGACAGCACGGCGGCGCTGGCCGGCGGCCAGTCGCACTCGGGCCACTTCCGCGGCGGCTTCGAGAGCGAGTTC
>CADEFD010000083.1:21310-23567 GCA_902826515.1 uncultured Acidobacteriota bacterium | reverse complement strand
ACTTGCGTGACTGTTGCGGGCGGAGTATAAGCCCTGTAGCAGCCTTGGTCAGCTGCTGGCCCGCAAGCCTGACAACCCGGGTCGACTCCACCGCTCGGTTCGCCCAAGCCGTCCTGAGCCCGAGTCCTGCAGACCAGCCCTGACCGCCGCGCGGCATAACGCTCCCGGCGCTCAGCGCCTTCCTGAAACGCCCCGCGCGGCCACCGCTCGGGCGCCTTCACGAACAACCCAACGCAACGCCTTGCCGGGAGGACAGCCATGTTCGATCCGCGAGATGACACGCGCGACCGTGAAGGCGGTGATGGCCGTGCGCGAGTGTACGAAGACCGCGACCGGGACGACCAGGACCCGCGCGATGGCTTGATGCGCGACCTCGACCTGCCGCGGGGCGACGAGCGCGAGCTGGTCATGGACCGCGACCGCGTGTTCGACCTGAACGGCGAGGACAGCCGCGCCCTGGCCGTTGTCGGCGCCTTTCGTGTCGTGCCCGAGCACGACCTCGATGCCGACCACGACACCGTGGAACATCTGCGGGGCGAGGGCCTCGTCGAAACGGTGGATCTCGGCGACGGCGAGCGTGGCCTGACGCTGACGCGCGAGGGGCGAGACCTGCTCGATGCCCACTCGCTAAACCGGCACGACGAGCCGTCCCAGACGTTCTATTCAGGTGTCAGCCGGGAACGTGAACTGAATCACGACTCGCACCTGTACTCGACCTACCGACAGGAGGAAGCGCGGCTCCGCACCGAGCACGACGGGTTCGAAGTGCGGCGTGTCGTGCTGGAGCAGGACCTGAAGCGCGAGTACCAGGAGTTCTTGCAGGAGCACAACCGCGGACGGGCCGACAGCGACGGCCGCCCCGACCGGGACGAGCACGAGATCCGGGCGTGGGCGCGCGACCACGACCTTCCGTACTTCGACGGGCAGGTCCACTTCCCGGACTACCGCATCGAATACGAGGTCGACGGGCGCGAACTGCACCAGGACGTCGAGCTGTTTACACCGCACTACCGCGGGGCACACGCCGCCGGCCACAGCAAGGCCGGATTCCAGATCTACGTCGTTGGGTCCCGTGGTGGCGGTGGCCGGTCGGTGCCCCGGCCGCGGGGTGCGGAGGAGTTCCTGTGACGCACCAATATCCGGCCAATGGCACCCTGGACAGCGTCACGGAGGAAAGGGTGAAGGCACTTGCGAGCTTTGGATTCACGGAACGCCAGTGCCAGTTCCTGGCGGCCGTGATGGTCCATGCCGGCTGCTTCCTTGAACGGCAGTACTGCGCGTTCACCGGCACCGCGCGCGGCCAGAACAGCCGCGACTTCGTCGGCCGACTCGTGTCGCGCGGGTTCGCCCGTGCCGTCGAGCCCGGACCGGTTCGCCGCGGACGGCTCTACCACGTTCACTACCGGCCGCTCTACGAGGCCATTGGGCTGGCCGACAACCGGAATCGACGGCTGCTGACCGTCGGCCGGATGGTCGAGCGCGTGATGATTCTGGACGCGGTGCTCGGTGACCGCCACTACTGGTGGCTCAGCCCCGAGCCGGACAAGCGGCGGTTCTTCGCGCTCATGCGTGACAACTACCTGCGCCCGGAGGACTACCCGCACATCGCGTTCGGCACCGGACGCCAGCGCGTCATCCGGTGCTTCCCGGACAAGCTGCCGATCGGGGTCGAGAAGGGCCGCTCCGACCATCTGGTCGTCCCGTATCTCGTGAACCGCAGCATCCCCATCGACTTTCGCCAGTTCCTGATCCGCCACGCGGGGCTGCTGCGGTTCGTGCGCACATGGACGCTCCGGCTGCTCGTCCCGCGCCGCTTTCGGAAGGCTGTGTCCCTTTACAAGGCGGCCGTCCGGGAGGAACTCTGGACGCCGATGGATCCGAGTGTGACGAAGGCGCTGGAGGCGTACTTTCCCGAATGCCAATCTACGGGCGCACACGTCGGCGACCCCGCCGATCCGTACATTCGGCGCGAGTTCCGGAGGCAGGGGAATGCGAGGGTGCAGGCCCTGTATCGGGCGTGGCGGCGACAGGGTGATCGGGTGCTCTGGGACGCGAACTCGTCGGCTCTGGCGGATGACCGCGCGCGCGGTTGTTCGACGGTGGAAGTGGAGTTGCTGAACCGCCAGTACCTGCAACTGTCGGGGACGATGGACCGTGACGCCTGGGCCAAGAGGGGAGCCAAGCGAAAACCGCGTCAGGTTGGCCCCCCTGTTTCGGAGCTCTCACCGAGCCCTCTCTCCCCCCTGGTCGACCATGA
>CADEFD010000083.1:0-21210 GCA_902826515.1 uncultured Acidobacteriota bacterium | reverse complement strand
CTGTCGACCATCGCGCCAATGATGCTGGCGCCGTGCTCGCCGTCGTCAATGCTCTCCGCTTCGCGTCGACCCGGCCGGCGGCCGGGCCAAGGGCATTGACGACGCCTGCGCGCGGCACGGTTGGCCGTTACGCGATGGTCGCCGAGTTGACGAAGTCTCCGAAGGGGATTGACGTGACGCACCGACAGGCGTAAGTTGGCGTCATCTCGCCAGTGCCTCAGGCACTCCTCCGGTTCGCCACCACGGCATCCGGAGCGCGCAGTCGGCCGATGCTCCAAGGGCACGGTTCGAGCGCAACCTTCACGAACGATACAGCCGAAGCCAGAGCCTCGCGCTGCGCCGTGTCTTCAGGAACACGGGCAGCAGCGAGAACGCGTTCGCCAGAGCCACCGTGTGGTTCTGGAACCGCCGAACGCGTGAGAGACGGTCACATCGAGCAAGTGACCGTCGCCGTGCGGACTCACCGTCCCGCGGATGATGCCGGCGCAACGCCGCATCCGCGCTCCTGAACCACGGCGCGTCGACCGCCACATCGACGCGCCGGAGCGCGCCACCCACTCAACACGAACGCTCGTGCATCTGGGGGACCGCGATGGATGTGTCTGAATGTGTGGACGCTGGGCCCGAACCGATCTCACTCCAGCGATGCCGCGACCTGCTTGGCGACGAGGCTGACGCGTTGTCGGACGACGACGTGCGCGCGGTCGTGCGGCACGCCGACGCGATGGCGCGCATCCTGCTCGTTCTGGCGGCGCCGGACGGCGGCATTCACTGACGCCGATGCCGGGACAACACCGCTTGCCGGCACACAGCGACGGGGCTAAGCTGACGGACATGGTCGGCGCGGTCATCTACGTACGCGTCAGCACGAAGGAGCAGACGGAGAACCTGAGTCTCCCGACGCAGCTTCGCGCCTGCGAGGACTATTGCCGCCGGCAGGGCTACGAGGTGCTCGAACGCTTCCACGAGGAAGGCGAGAGCGCCAAGACAACCGACCGTAGCCAGCTCCAGGCGCTGCTGAAGTTCTGCCGCACGCACAAGGGCAAGGTCCACTTCCTCGTCGTGTACAACCTCACGCGCTTCGCGCGCGAGAAGTACGACCACTTTGCGCTCCGCGCACACCTGCAATCGCTCGGGATCTCGCTGCGGTCGGTGACCGAACCGATCGACGACACGTCCACCGGCAAGTTGATGGAAGGTGTGCTGGCGGCGTTCGCGCAATTCGACAACGACGTGCGCTCGGAGCGGACGCGCGCCGGCATGCGTGCGGCGCTCGAACTTGGCCGCTGGACGTTCCCGGCGCCACTCGGATACCTGAACGCACCGAAGTGGTCGAGCACGAGCCTGGTTCACGACCCTGAGCGCGGTCCGCTTGTGCGACGGGCGTTCGAGGAACTGGCGACCGGGCGCTACACCAAGCAGGAAGTGATCGCGCGCGCGACGGAGGCAGGGCTTCGTAGCAGGAAAGGGCTCCGCATCTCGCCCCAGAGCTTTGGCCAGATGACGCGGAACCCGATCTACGTCGGCAAGGTCGAGAGCCCGGACTACGGCGTGTCCACTCGCGGCGACTTCGAGCCACTGGTAGACGAGGCGACGTTCTACCGCGCCCAAGCCGTGCTCGATGGTCGGGTCGTCGTGGCCGGACCGCGCCAGCGCAGCCACCCCGACTTCCCGCTGCGCGGCTTCGTGCGGTGCGACACCTGCGGACGACCGCTGACCGGCAGCTGGTCGAAGGGCAGGAACGGCTACTACGCCTACTACCACTGCCAGCGTCAGTGTCGGGCGGTCAACGTCAGCAAGGCCGCCCTCGAAGGCGCGTTCGCGGACGAACTCGCGCTCCTGCAGCCGTCTGCGGGCTACATGCGCCTGGTCAAGGACCGGATTCTCTTTGTGTGGGAGCAGCGGCGGGCCGAGGCGAAGGACCGCACGGTCGACCAGGACCGGCGGGTGAAAGCGATCCAGCAGAAACTCGATCGGCTCGACGATGCGTTCCTGTTCGCGCAGTCGATCGACCGCACCAGCTACGAGCGGCAGCGCGACCGGCTGCGCGAGGAGCTGACGCTGGCCCAGATCGACCACCACGCCGACGCCACCGACGAACTCGACGTACAGGGCATCCTGGCGTTCGCAGAACGCATTCTGCCGCGCGCGTCAGACCTGTGGGTGCAGGCGTCGCTCGACTACAAGCAGCGGCTGCAGGCGCTGTTCTTTCCGGAGGGGATCGCGTACGACGGAAATCGATTCAATCGAACCGCCGTAACTGCGCCGCTTTTCAACTACTTGGCGCCATCTGCGAGTGCAGATGAAAGAGTGGTGAGCCCGGTAGGAATCGAACCTACAACCAACAGATTAAGAGTCTGCTGCTCTGCCAGTTGAGCTACGGGCCCAGGGGAGTGTGACGGGCCCGAAGGCTGTCAGCGCTCGCTGGTCGCGTACGGCGGGCGCCGCAACGCGACTGGCAAACCCAGACTATAGCACCTCAGGCGCGAGCCCTGCAATCGGACGCGCCGTGCCCCCGTGTCACAATCCTCGCAGCTGTCTCGTCCTCCTTGCAGACACGGAGGAATCTGATGCTGAAATGGTGCATGCACCGGGGCGTGGCCGCCTTCGAGCGGCAGTGGCAGTACGACGCGAGCTACCTGCACGACCTCATCGACACCGATCCACGGGCCGCGTGGGCGTTCCAGCGCGCGACCGCGCTGGGGCGCTATCGCCGGGCGCTCCCCGCCGATGCCCTGGCCGCCGCCGCCCTGACGACGGTGCGGATGGAAGACTGCGGGCCGTGCACCCAGCTCGGCGTGGCGATGGCCGAAAAATCAGGCGTCGATGCCGCGGTGCTGCGCGCCGTGCTCACTGGCGACGTGGCGGTGATGCCCGACCACGTGGCGCTCGTGTGGCGTTTCACGCGCGCCACGCTCGAACACGACGCCTCCGCCGACCGGTATCGTGATGACATCGAACGGCGTTGGGGCCGGCAGGCCGTGGTGAGTCTGGCGTTCGCCATCCTCACCTCGCGCATGTATCCCACCGTCAAGTACGCACTCGGGCACGGGAAGGCGTGCACGCGTGTGGTCGTCGGCGGCACGCCGGTTGCGTTCGCGCCCGTCGCGGCCGCGGCTCACCGGTGATGACGGACGATCCGGCCGCCACGTTCGAGCCGCATCGGCGCCGCCTGCGCGGGCTCGCCTATCGCATGCTGGGGTCGATGGCCGAGGCCGACGACGCCGTGCAGGAGGCCTACCTGCGCTGGCACGCCGTCGATCGCGCGGGCGTCAGCGATCCCCGCGCCTTCCTGATGACGACGACCACGCGCCTCTGCCTCGACGTGCTGAAGTCGGCGCGAGCGACGCGCGAGGAGTACGTGGGGCCGTGGCTACCCGATCCCGTGCTGGATTCGGCGTCACTGGCGCCCGACGCGCAGACGGAACTCGCCGATGATCTGTCGGTGGCGCTGCTGTTGGCGCTCGAGCGGCTCTCGGCGCTCGAGCGCGCCGCCTTCCTGCTGCACGATGTGTTCGACTACTCGTTCGCGCAGGTGGCGGCGGCGCTCGGCCGTGGGGAAGCGGCCTGCCGGCAGCTCGCCAGCCGCGCCCGGGTGCGGGTGAAAGAGGCACGCCCGCAGCCGGGGCCTCCGCGAGGCACGGGCGCCCACACGGTGGACGCGAAACATGCCGCGTTGATCGATGCGTTCGTCGCCGCCTCGCGCCGCGGCGACCTCGACACCCTCACGCGGATGCTGGCGAGCGATGCCCGCCTCGTGACCGACGGCGGCGGCAAGGTCACGGCGGCCATGAACGTCATCAGCGGTGCCGGCCGCGTCGCGGCGTTCCTCGCCGGCGTGGTCCGCAAGGGCTGGACGGCCGACGTCGCCGTGCGCCCTGCCATGATCAACGGGCTACCGGGTCTGTTGCTGTTTCGGCCGGATGGCCTCGTGCAGACCACGGCGTTCGAGCTGGCAGACGGCGTCGTGACGGCGATCTACATCGTGCGGAATCCCGACAAGCTGCGCCACCTGGCGTGACGGGCGGGCCACGGGCGCCGGCCCGCCGCTACCGCGGGCGCCGCGTGGCCCACATGCCGCGCTTCGCGTCCTTCGCCTCGCGTTCGGCGGCGAAGAACACCGGCTTGCGCGTGTATTCGAAGCGGCGGTAGGTTTCGGCGAACCCCGCCTTGATGATTTCGACGTTGGCGAGGCGCCCGTCGGGCAGGAAGACGTAGGCGAGGGTGCGGTTGTACTGATCCTTGCGGGCGCCGTCGTATTCGAGCTTCACGATCTGGCCTTCCACGAGGCGTTTCATGTACGCCGTCGCCGCATCGCCGAACGGCTCTGACTGGCGATAGCCGCCGGTCTTCTCGGGCGCGTCCACGCCGAGCAGCCGCACGACGCCGACGCCCGACACGGTGATGGTGTCGCCGTCGATCACCTGGCGCACACGCTGTGCGGCGGCAGTGCCCGGCAGGGCGGCCAGAAGGATGAACGCAAGCAGGGCAGGACGGGAAAGGCGGGCAGCGGCGAGACGCGCGAACATCGAGCGACTATACCGGAATCGCCCCGGCCTCACGTTTGGCCTCGTAAAGCCGTTCGTCGGCGCGCTTCATGGCGGCGGCCCAGTCGCCGGCGTCGGCGGCCACCGAGACGCCGGTCGAGAACCTGAGCGGCATCACGCTCGTGCCGTTGAACTGCGCGAGCGCGGCGCCGAGCCTGGCGCGGATTCGTTCGGCTTCGTCGGCGCCCGTCGAGGGCAGCAGCACCACGAATTCGTCGCCGCCCTGGCGGATCACGCGGTCGCCGGCGCGGAAGAACTGCGTGAGGAAGGCGGCCATCGCCTGCAGCAGCTCGTCGCCGGCGGCATGGCCGTCGCGGTCGTTCACCTGCTTCAGGCCGTCGAGGTCGAACGCGAACACCGCCACCGGGAACTCGCGGCTGAACTGCAGGCGCGCGGCTTCGTCATCGAAGTAGCGGCGATTCGACAGGCCGGTCAACCGGTCGCGATAACTCTGCGCCCGCAGCTCCTGTTCGAACTGCTTGCGCCCGCTCACATCGCGGGCCACGACGAGCAGGCCGATCGAACGACGGCGGTCGTCCCACATGTTGATGCGCTGCACCTCGAGCCACTTCGACATGGTGCCGCGCGTCCAGTGCCGTTCGACGGTGTTGTCGGCGCCATGGGGAATCGAGCGCCATTCGGGCGCCATGAAGGCCTCGTCCCAGGGCGTGCCGATCAGGTCGCGCTCCGGCGTGCCCAGGAGTTCAGCGGCCGCGCAGTTGGCGTCCACGATGATGTCGGTTTCGTTCAGCACGAACACCGCTTCCGGCATGGTGTCGAAGAGTGCGTCGCGCGCCATCGGCCGCGGGTCGAGCAGCCGGTAGCGCAGCACCGCCCAGCCGATGAAGACCGCGCTGAACGCGAAGCCCGGGAGCGTCGGGTTGTAGACGAGATATGCGCCGACGACGGGCGTCGCCTTGCCGAGTTCGTTGAGGACGTTACCGGCGAACGGGATCAGGCCGCCGATGAAGAGCAGCCCGCTCTGCACGCTGCCTCGCCGCTGCCAGTCGCTCAGCAGCATCGCCGCCGCCACGAGGAAGAAGGTGTAGCTGATGGCGAGATGGAACGGGAACAGCGGCCCATTCAGCCCGACGATCTCCTGCTGCCGGACGATCTCTGCGAAGAACAGCCGGTGCGAGTCGTTGGTGGCGACGAGCGGCAGCAGCAGGGCCGGCCAGAGATACGCGAGCCACCAGGCGCGCGACCGCGGGCGCGTGCCCATCTGGTGCAGCGTGAAGAGCAGCCAGCTCGGGGGCACCATGCCGATCGCCGGAAACTTCAGCGCGAACCATATGGTGGCCCGTGCCGGATCGAGCTGCTCGCCGAGGTAGCAGAGGATCCACCACGCCGTCGCCAGCTCCATCGCGGCGAAATACCTGAAGCCGGGATGGCGCCGGTTGTGCCAGGCCACGGTGGCCAGCACCAGCGATACGAGGCCGGCTGCGGTCAGAAGGGCGAGGTACATCGACGGTCGGAGGGAATCGTAGCCGCTTTCACTCACGGGGGGCAGCGACATTCCGGCGCAGGTTCCCTCACCGGCTCAGGCGTCCGGCTGGTAGACTTGGGCGGCTTTGTCGTGCGGGTATCCGCCCAGGGAGATGTGATGAGCCAGGTCGTGGCAACGCCGGAGATGACCGGTAACGAAATGGTGGCGCTGTGCCGTCAGCACAGTCTCTACGAGTGGTCGGTGCAGGGCGCGGTGGATCCGATTCCTGTCGCGCGCGCCCAGGGCGTCCACTTCTGGACCCCGGAAGGCAAGCGCTACATCGACTTCAACAGCCAGTTGATGTGCGTCAACGCCGGCCATGGCCACCCGGCCATCATCAAGGCCATCCAGGACCAGGCGGCGTCGCTCGCCTACGCCAATCCGTTCATGGCGACCGAGCCGCGGGCCCGGCTCGGGGCGAAACTCGCCGCGATCACGCCCGGCGATCTCGACGTGTTCTTCTTCACGAACGGCGGCGCCGAGGCGAACGAAAACGCCATCCGCATCGCCCGCGCCGTCACCGGCCGGCACAAGATCATGGCGCGCTACCGCGGCTACCACGGCGGCACTGCCGGCGCCCTCACGCTCACGGGGGATCCGCGCCGCTGGGCGGCCGAACCCGGCATCCCCGGCGTCATTCACGTGCTCGACCCGTATCACGGCCTGCAGCGTGGATGGGATACGGCGGAGCAGTCGCTCGCCTATCTCGAAGAAGTCATCGAACTCGAGGGCCCGAAGCACATCGCGGCCTTCATCCTCGAGACCATCAGCGGCACCAACGGCATCCTCGTGCCGCCCGACGGCTATCTGCAGGGCGTGCGGGCGCTCTGCGACAAGTACGGCATCCTGATGATCTGCGACGAGGTCATGGCCGGCTTCGGCCGTACCGGCAAATGGTTCGGCGTGGACCACTGGCAGGTCGTGCCCGACATCATGACGATGGCCAAGGGCCTCACGAGCGCCTACGTGCCGCTCGGCGCGGTGGGGCTGCGCCGCCACATCGCCGATCACTTCAAGGACAAGCAGTTCAACGGCGGTCTGACCTACAACAGTCACCCGCTCGGCTGCGCCACGGCCCTCGCCACGATCAAGGTCTACGAAGACGAAGGCCTCATCGAGAACGCCGCGAGGATGGGCGAAGTGCTGCGCGGGCTGCACCAGGAGATGGCGGCGAAACATCCGTCGGTCGGCGCGGTCCGCAACATCGGGCTCTTCGGCATCTTCGAGCTGACGCGCAACCGGAAGACGATGGAGCCGATGGCGCCCTTCGCCGGCGCGTCGCCCGAGATGGCGGCCCTCGGCAAGCGGTTCCGCGAAGAGGGCCTGTACACGTTCGTGCGCTGGCACACGTTCTTCACCAATCCGCCGCTCACCGTGACCGAGGCGGAACTGCGTGAAGCGTTCGCGATCATCGACAAGGCGCTCGAGATCACCGACCGCGCCGTCGTCGGCGCCTGACCGCCGGCCTCCGGGCCTATTCCGTGAGCCGGTGCTCGATGGCGTAGCGGATGAGTTCGCCGGTGGTCGTGAGCCCCAGCTTGCGCAGCAGGTTCGCGCGGTAGGTGCTCACCGTCTTCACGCTCAGCGTGAGCTGGTCGCCGATCTGGCTCACGCTCTTGCCGCGCCCGAGCAGGCTCAGCACCTGCAGCTCGCGATCGGAGAGAGCGGCCTCCTGCGTGTCGTCGAGGCGGCGGCCCACGTTGCGCGCCAGATGCTCCGCCAGCGTCGTGCTGACGTAGGTGCGGCCGTCGAGGATCGTCTGAATGGCGGCCACCAGGTCTTCGGCCGCGCGCGTCTTGCTCACGTAGCCAGAGGCCTGCGCCTTGAGCGCCCGCACCGCGTACTGCTCCTCCGGCTGCAGACTCAGCATCAGGACCTTCTGATCGGGGCGGATCCGTTTCAGGTCCTTCAGCACCTCGAGGCCGTCCATGTCGGGCAGGCCGATGTCGAGCACCACCAGATCCCAGGCCTGCGCCCGCACCTCGTCGATCACGCGGCGGCCGCGGTCGGCCTCGACGACCGTGTCGGGATGGAAGGCGTCCATGATGAGCTCCCGGAGGCCGTGCCGCACGATGCCGTGATCGTCGGCGATGAGGAAACGCAGCGTGCCGGCGCGGGCACGAGGAGGCATCATGCGCCGTCTCCCGCGGGAATCGTGACGTGGACGGAGGTGCCGGCAGCGGGCCGGCTGTCGATGGTGATCCGGCCGCCGAGCAGTTCCACGCGTTCGCGCAGGCCCTTGAGGCCGAGCGTGCCGGCCGGCCGCTGACCATCGGGCGGGAAGCCGCGGCCATCGTCGCTGACGACGAGCTGCACGACGCCGTCGGCTGTCGTCAGGTCGATCCGGACGGTCGACGCGGCCGCGTGGCGCGCGACGTTGTTCGCCAGTTCCTGCACCATGCGGTAGAGGGCGGCGCCTTCGACCGGGCCGAAGACGCGGGCCCGCGTGGCCTTGTCGATCGTGACCACGCAGGTGAGGCCCGCGTGGCGCTCGATCTGCGCGGCCAGGCCTTCGAGCGCGCGCGCCAGGCCGAGCTGGTCGAGGGCCGGCGGCCGCAGTTGTGTCGCCACATTCCGCACGCCGTGCAGCGCCATGTCGAGCACGTCGCAGAGGTTCGCCGCTTTCTCCGCGTGTTGTTGCTGGCGCGCGGCGGGCAGCCCCTCGAGCGCCATCGACCGCAGCGACGACGCACTGAGCTTCGCGGCCGTGAGGAGCTGGCCGAACTCGTCGTGCAGCTCGCGGGCCAGCGCGGCCCGTTCACGCGTCTCGGTGAGGTGCACGTCGCGGCTGGCCGCCTGCAGGCGTTCGTGCGCGGCCATGAGCGAGCGGTGGGCGCGCTTCACGTCGGTCACGTCGGTCATCGCGCCGATCATGCGGACGGCGCGGCCGGAGGCGTCGCGCACCACGTGACCGCGGTCCAGGAACTCGCCGTAGGTGCCATCGGCGAGGCGGAAGCGGTACTCGCCGTCCAGCGTGTCGAGGGTGTCGGCGAGCACCCGCTCCACCAGCGCTTCCACCCGGGTGACGTCGTCCGGATGTATCCGCGACCGCCAGGCCGTGATGTCGAGTTCGGCATTCGGGTCGTAGCCGAAGAGTTCGACGGCGTTCGGACTCCACCAGTGGGCGCCGGTCACGAGATCCCAGTCCCACAACACGTCGCGGGTGGCGCGCGCCACCATGCGGAAACGTTCCTCGCTGGCTTCGATGCGGGCGAACGCCAGCTTCCGCTCCGTCACGTCCAGCTTCACGCCCACGACCTGCGTCACCGTGCCGCCAGCGTCGCGGACGGCGCGGCCTTTGGCATGCATCCATCGCACCTCGCGCCCGGGCGCGGCGACGCGATACTCCACGTCGTAGTCGGCGCCGGTTGCGAGCGTGGCCTCGAAGCGGCTGGCGACGAGGCCGCGATCGTCGGCGTGCGTGCGCGCCACGATCGTTTCGACGGTGAGCGGCGCGACGGCGTCGAATCCGTAGAGCTCACGGCAGCGCGGCGAGAACTGAATCGTGCCGGCCGCGAGGTCGAAGGCAAATGTGCCGGCGTCGGCGGCCTCGAGCGCGGTGCGCAGCTCCGCTTCCCGCTGCCGCAGGGCGTCGTCGGTCGCGCGCAGCGTGGTGACGTCTTCCACCAGGGCGAGCAGGTGCGTCGATTCAGGCGTCGCGCCATGAATCGCCGACAGGCCGACCTGCGCGCACACCACCGCGCCGGAGCGATGCAGCAGGCGCATGGCGAAGAGCTCCGACGGCGTGCCGCCGGCAAGGACACGAGTGACCTGCCGCCGCTCCGGGTCGTAGTCGTCGGGGTGGATCAGATGGCGGAACGCCAGCGTCCGCAACTCCTCTTCGCTGTAGCCGAGCATCGAACAGAGCAGCGGATTCACTTCCTGGACGCGGCCCTCGACGTCGGCGATCGCGATGCCCACGGGCGCGTTGCGGTACACGGCGCGAAAACGTTCTTCGCTGCGCCGCAGCGCCGCCACCGCTTCCTCGCGCGCGCTGACGTCCACGACGAAGCCGACGCGCGACACCGGCGCGCCCTGCGCGTTGCGCACGACCGCGACTTCGTGGAGGGCCGGGAACGTGGTGCCGTTCTTGCGCCGGTGCAGGAACTCGCCGACGACGTGTCCGTTCTCGTTGATGCGGGTGATCATCTCGGCCAGTTCGCCGGCCGGCAGCTCGCAGGTGATGCCGACGGGGCGGCCGAGCAGTTCCTCGACCGCGTAGCCGTGCATGCGGGCGTAGGCTTCGTTCACGGCGAGGATCGTGTCGTCGGCGACCGAGGCGACCGAGAGGCCGAACTGCGTCTGGTCGAAGACGTGCTCCCACGGATGCGCCCGGTCGCCGGCCTGGCCGAGGTCGGTGATGTTGGTGCCGAGTCCCACGATGCGCCGCGCGGTCTGGTCGGGACCGCGCTCCACGACCACGCAGCGCTCGCGGCGCCACTGATAGGTGCCATCCTGCCGGCGCAGGCGTCCGACACACTCACACTCCGCGGTGACACCTTCGAGATGGGCGAGCAGCCGGTGCTGCATGCGCGACTGGTCGTCGGGATGGACGAGCGCGAAGAGCGCCTCGGGCGTGGTGTCGAGCTCGCCAGGGCCATAACCGAGGACGGCGAGCCATTCACGGTCGAGCTGGACATGCCCGTCGGCGGCGTGCCACTCCCACGTCCCCGTGCCCGTGGCGCGAAGGATCGCGGCCAGCCGCGTCTCCGTCCGCGTCGCGTCTTCGACGTGTGTACTCGACACCCTCGCCTCCAGCCCGGCCGTGATTCAGGACCGACCCGCGTTGCGCGGACGGTAACACACCTTATCGATATGTCATCGAAAAGACGAGGGACTCAGACGAAATCCGAGGAGGTATAGGAGTTTGTCTGATGTCGGTTCGGCGATTCTTCCCACACCGTCGCGACCGCGCCGCCGATGGTATCGAAAACTCCAAGCCGGTACTCTGGCATGGTGTCTGCTGAGTGGATCGGCCGAGCGTACGTGCGACAGCACGATGACCTGTCATCGTGGGTGACGCGCGTGGCCGAAGCCACGGTCCACGACACCAGCCAGACGTCTCTCGTGACGTATGCCACGGTGCGGACGTTGTGGCTCCGCCGCACCTTCGCCGACCTCGAAGCCCGCACCGTGCTCTCGGCCCTGTGCAGCGCCGCATCACCCGCACGACCGACCGGCCAGGACCGGTAAGCGATGCACGTGCTGGTCTGCGAAGACGACCCGGCCGCCCGCTTCGTCATCAAACGATGGCTGTCGAGCACGCTCGGCTGCACCGTGACCGACTGCGAAGACGGCGTGCAGGCGCTCGACCTGCTCTCGAGCCGTCCGTTCGATCTGGCGGTGCTGGATCTCGATCTGCCGCGCCTGCACGGCATCGAAGTGGTCGAAGCCGTCCGCGGCAGCGACGACGTGAGTGACCTCCCGATCGTCATCCTCTCGCACGAGCGCAGCCAGGACGTGGTGCGAAAGCTGGTGGACCTCGGCGTCTCCGACTATCTGATCAAGCCGCTGCGCGCGCAGACAGTGCGCGATCGCATCGGGCCGCTGCTGGCGCGCCGGCGCGGCCGTTCGGCCGCCACCGCCCAGGCCAACGCGCGGCTCTGCGCCGAGACGCCGGCCCTGCTCGTGGACGGCGACGCCAACTTCCGCCACGTCTTCACCTCCGTGGCCTCGCAGTTCGGCGCCGTCATCGCCGCTGAATCCGGCGCGGAGGCGCTGGCGCTCTACCGCCGCACGCCGGTGGATCTGGTCTTCATCGGCGAGCAGCTCGGCATCATGGGCGCCGAGGGCCTCATCCGGAAGATCCGCGAAGCGGAAACGCAGGGCACGGTCTTCGTGAAGGTCGGCGCGCTCGACGCCGGGGCCGCGGCCGACGCCTTCCTGACGACCATTCCGCGTCCGTTCGTGCCCGAGGCGCTGGCCACCGCGCTCAAGCCCTTCGTCTACGTGGCAGGACCGCTGACGGCGTTCAACGAGATGGCGCCGCACATCGAGGCGTGCCTGAGCAGCTCCGTGGTGCAGGTGTTCGGCATGATGACCGGGCTCGACGCCCGCGAGGCCGCGGTCGGCGCCGAGTCGGTGACGCCGGCCGTGGTGTCGTCGGTCACGCTGACCGCGAACAGCGCCTTCCTGCTCGATGTCGATCTGGTGATGCCGACGGCCATCGCGCGGGACGTCACGGCGAAGATGTTCGGCTGCGGCGACGACGAACTCGACGAGGAGGGCATTCTCTCGACGAGCGGCGAACTCTCGAACATGGTGAATGGCCGGATCGACGCCTGGCTCAAGGCGCAGAGCCTCACCAGCTCGTTCACCCTGCCGGCGCCGCGGAATCTGCCCGACGGCGAGACGCTGCCGCCCATCGAACCCGGCGCCGGCCTCGTGCGCGCGTTCACCGTCGACGGGCACGCCACGCCGCTGCTGCTGCGTCTGGCCGTACGACGGCCCGACTAGCGCGATTCGGCCGTCAGCGTCCGTCGCAGCACCACGGCGCCGACGAGCGCCGCCAGCGCCGATCCGCCCATGATGCCCACCTGCGCGGCATCGAACGCCGGCGAGGGACCGAAGGCGAGGCCGGCAATGAAGAGCGACATCGTGAAGCCGATGCCGGCGACCCACGACACGCCGTGCAGCATGCCCCACGTGACGCCGGCAGGCAGCGTCGCCAGGCCGCTCCGGCAGGCGAGCCACGATGCCAGCGTGATGCCGATCGGTTTGCCGGCCGCCAGCCCGAGCCCGATGGCGTTCGCCGTGGTCCACGCCAGTTCACTGCCGCCGAGGGATACGCCGGCATTGGCGAAGGCGAACACCGGCATCACGACGAAGGCGCTGAAGCCGTGCAGCGCGCGTTCGAGGCGCAGGAGCGGCGCCGAGACGGCGCTGCTCGCGTTGTCGAGCGCGTGCAGCGCCTCCTGCTGTCCCTTGCTGGTGATGACGAGCAGGTCGCCGGTTTCGGTGCGGTCGAAGGCGTCGAGGTGCGCGCGCGCCTCCTGCGAGAAGTCAGCGGCGTTGATCCGCGTGTGTGTCGGGATCGTGAGCGCGAGCACCACGCCGGCGATCGTGGCGTGGATGCCCGATTCGTGGACGAAGAACCAGAGCGCGAGCCCTGCCGCGAGATACGGCGCCAGGTGCCGCACGCCGGCGCGGTTGAGGCCGACGAGGCCGACGACGATCGCCGCCGCCGTCATGAGGGCGCCGACGTGCACCTCGGCGGTGTAGAAGAGGGCGATGACGAGCACCGCCGCCATGTCGTCCACGATGGCGAGCGCGGCCAGGAACACCTTGAGCCCCGTGGGCGCGCCCGGCGCCACGAGCGCCAGCACGCCCAGGGCGAAGGCGATGTCGGTGGCGGTGGGGATGGCCCAGCCCGCGCGCATGTCGGCCGGCGCGACGGCGAGGAACACGACTGCCGGGGCGACCACCCCGCCGAGCGCGGCGGCGAAGGGCAGCGCCGCCTGGCGCAGGCTCGAGAGCTCGCCCACGAGGATCTCGCGCTTGATCTCGAGGCCGACGAGCAGGAAGAACAGCGCCATGACGGCGTCGTTCACCCACATTCGCGCCGTGAGGACGAGCGGGTGACTCTCCGGGCCGGCCACGAGCCTGGTCTCCCACAGACTCTGGTACCACGCCGCCCACGGCGAGTTGGCGGCCAGGAGCGCGGCGAGCGCCGCCGCCAGCAGCACCACGCCGCCGGCCGCCTCCGTGTGGAAGAAGTGCAGGAACGCATCAGACCGTCGGATGACCGCCATTGCCGCCATCATACCGGGCCGGTGCGCGCACTTTCTGGTAACGTCGGGGGCACGGTATTCATGAGCGTCTCCGTGCGCCGGCTGATCCCCCATCTCTTCCTGGCATTCGCCCTGGCCGCCGCCGTGCCGGCGCCGCTCTGGGCGATGCCGGACGGCGCGACCGCGCCGCGGTCCGCCTGGCTCGCGGTGGCCGCGCGACAGGCGCGGGCGACCGACCGCCTCACGGTCTGGGTGTATTTCACGGACAAGGGCGCCGAGACGTCCGCGGACGCGTCGCCTGTTTCGCCGCGGGCGGCATCGCGCCGCACGCGGCGCGGCACGGCGAGTGTCTCGCGCGCCTTCGAGGACCGCGCGCTGGCGCCGGCCTACGTGGCCGGTGTCCGCGCCCTCGTGTCACGGGTGCGCCACACCACACGCTGGCTGAACGCGGTGAGCGTCGAGGCCACGCCGTCCCAGATCGACGCCCTTGCCGCCCTGCCGTTCGTGGCGCGCCTCGACGTGGTGCGGCGGGCGCGAAGGGTGGAGGAGCCGGTGGTTTCGCTGCCGGCGGAGCGGTCGGGCGTGGGGGCGCGCGGCGCGTCCGACGACGCGCCGCTCGACTACGGGCCCGGACTCGACCAGGTGCGGCAGATCCGCGTGCCCGAACTGCACGCGCGCGGGCTGCACGGCGAAGGGGTCGTCGTGGCGGTCTTCGATTCGGGGTTCCCGAATCTCTCACACGAGGCCTTCGCGTCGATGACCATCGCCGGCGAACGCGATTTCGTCCGCGGCGTCGACACCGTGCGGGAGTCGAGCGACGCGCACGGCACCAACACGCTCTCCGCGCTCGGCGGCTTCGCGCCCGGGCGCCTCATCGGCCCGGCCTACGCGGCCACGTTCCTGCTCGCGGTCACCGAAGACGTCGCGAGCGAGACGCCGATCGAGGAGGATCACTGGACAGCGGCGGCCGAGTGGGCGGAAGCGCTCGGCGCCGACGTCATCAGCTCGTCGCTCGGCTACGCGGCCTTCGACCAGCCCTACACCTCCTACACGGATCGGGACATGGACGGCCAGACGGCCGTGACCACGCGGGCCGCGGCGCTCGCCGCCGAGCGCGGCGTGGTGGTCGTGAACTCGGCCGGTAACGAGGGGTTCGACACCGACCGCAACACGCTCGTCGCGCCCGCCGACGGTGTGCGTGTGCTGACGGCGGGCGCCGTGACTCGCGCCGGCACGCGGGCCGCCTTCAGCTCCGTCGGACCGTCGGCCGATGGCCGGATCAAGCCCGATGTCGTCGCCATGGGCGTCAACGTCACCGTGGCCCGCCACTTCGAGCACGTCTACGGCGTGGCGAGCGGCACGTCGTTCTCGTGTCCGCTGACCTCGGGTGTCGTGGCGCTCGTGCTCCAGGCGCATCCCGACTACACCGTCGACCAGGTGCTCGAGGCCGTGCGCGGCACCGCCAGTCAGACCGGCGCGCCGGATCGGCTCCTCGGCTGGGGCCTGCTCGACGCGGTGGCGGCGGTAGACGCGGTGCTCACGCCGCCGGTCGTGCCGCGCTGATGGTTTGCCGCGCAGCGGCGGCTTCGACTACACTGAACGTTCCGCGCTCGCAGAGTGAGGCTGCCCATGGCAGCGCGCTCCTGCGGGATTCGCGCCCGTAGCTCAGCTGGATAGAGCGTCGGCCTCCGGAGCCGAAGGTCGCAGGTTCGAATCCTGCCGGGCGCGCCAGCTCCCACCGGGCTGCCCGCCCCGCCCGTCTTCCCGGCCCCTGCGACCCTCCGCCCGTTACTGTCCGCGCAGGCGTCGCGCGTGGTTGATGAGGCCGTTGGTCGATCCGTCGTGCCCGGTCGCCTCCGCCGGGGCGTCCAGTTCGGGCAGGATGCGGCTGGCGAGCACCTTGCCCAGTTCCACGCCCCACTGGTCGAACGAGTTGATGCCCCAGACGGCGCCCATCACGAACACCTTGTGTTCGTAGAGCGCCAGCAGGCGGCCGAGCGTGCGCGGATCGAGACGCCGATAGAGCAGGCTGGTCGTGGGCCGGCTGCCGGGGAACACCTTGTGCGGGGCGAGGCGCGCCACCGCGTCGGCGTCGAGGCCGGCGGCGGCGAGCTCCGCGCGTGCCTCCTCGAGCGTCTTGCCGCGCATCAGCGCTTCGGTCTGCGCGAAGAAGTTCGAGAGCAGCAGGGGATGGTGCGCCGGCAGGCCGTGCGCGGGCTCCGCGGCCGCCAGGAAGTCGGCCGAGACGAGGCGCGGGCTCTGGTGCAGCAACTGATAGAACGCATGCTGCCCGTTCGTGCCGGGTTCGCCCCACACGATCGGCCCGGTGGCCACGTTCACGGGCGTGCCCTCGCGCGTCACGCCCTTGCCGTTACTTTCCATGTCGAGCTGCTGGAGGTAGGCCGGCAGGCGCCGCAGGTACTGGTCGTAGGGCAGCACGGCGTGCGTCTCGGCCCCGAGGAAGTTCGTGTTCCAGATGCCGAGCAGCCCGAGCACCATCGGCAGGTTCCCGGCCATGGGGGCCGTTTCGAAATGGCGGTCCATGTCGTCGGCGCCGGCGAGCAGCGCGTCGAACCCGGCCGCGCCGATGGCCAGCGCGATCGGCAGGCCGATTGACGACCACAGCGAGTAACGGCCGCCCACCCAGTCCCAGAAGCCGAACATGTTCGCCGCGGCGATGCCGAAGGCCTCGACGGCGGCGGCGTTGGTCGAGACGGCCACGAAGTGCCGGCCTACCGCGGCCTCCCCGAGGGCGGCGACGAGCCACGCGCGCGCCGACCGCGCGTTGGCCATCGTTTCCTGCGTGGTGAAGGTCTTCGAGGCCACGATGAAGAGTGTCGTCGCCGGCCGCACGAGGCGCAGCGTCTCGTCGAGATGTGCGCCGTCCACGTTCGAGACGAAGTGCAGGCGCGGACCTTCGCGCCCGTACGGCGTGAGCGCGTCCACGACCATCGCCGGCCCCAGATCCGAGCCGCCGATGCCGAGGTTCACGACATCGGTGATGCGCTGGCCGGTGGCGCCGGTCCAGCGGCCGGCGCGGACGTCGCCTGCAAACTGTGACAGGTGGGCGCGGGCGGCGCGCACGCCGGGCATCACGTCGCGGCCGTCCACGAGCACGGCACCGGGTGAGGCGCGGCGCAGCGCCACGTGCAGCACGGCGCGGTCTTCGGTCGTGTTGATGCGGGCGCCGGCGAACATGCGGTCGCGCGCGGCGTCGACGCCGGTGGCGCGGGCGAGGTCGGCGAGCCGGGCCATGGTCTCGGCGGTGATGTGCTGCTTCGAGTAGTCCACCAGCAGATCGTCGAGCTGGATCGAGAAGCGCTCGAATCGCCCCGGGTCGTCGGCGAAGAGCTGCCGCACCGGCATGGCCGAGACGGCGTCGCGATGCTGTTCGAGGTGTTTCCAGGCGTCGAGCGAAGTCGGACTCATGCTCCAAGTCTAGCCCCAGCCCCGAGACCCGAGCCCCGGGACCCGAGTAAGATCGCCCCATGTCCCTGCTCGACTCTCTGAAGCGCCATACAGTCGTCGTCGCCGACACCGGTGACATCGACGCCATCCGGCAGCACCGGCCGCAGGATGCCACCACCAATCCCTCGCTCCTGCTCAAGGCCGCGCAGCAGCCGGCCTACCGCGCGCTCGTGGACGGCGCGCTGGCCGCCGCCGCGGCGGGTGGCGCCAGCGGCGCCGGGCGCACCGAAGCCTTCATGGATCGCCTCGCCGTCGCCTTCGGCTGCGAGATCCTCAAGATCATCCCGGGGCGTGTCTCGACGGAAGTGGATGCGCGCCACAGCTTCGACACCGACGCCACGATCGCGAAGGCCCACGACCTCATCGCACTCTACGCCGCGGCCGGTGTGCCGAAGGAACGGGTGCTCATCAAGATCGGCAGCACGTGGGAAGGCATCCGCGCCGCCGAGGTGCTCGAGCGCGAGGGCATCCACTGCAACCTCACGCTGCTCTTCAGCTTCGCCCAGGCCGTGGCCTGCGCCGAAGCGGGCGTCACGCTCATCTCGCCGTTCGTCGGCCGCATCTACGACTACTTCCGGAAGGTGAAGGGCGCCGAGATTCCGGTGGACGCCGACCCCGGCGTCGAGTCGGTGCGCCGTATCTACGCCTACTTCAAGAAACACGGCTATCAGACGCAGGTCATGGGCGCGAGCTTCCGCCGGGTCGAGCAGATTACCCAGCTCGCCGGCAGCGATCTGCTCACGATCAGTCCCGAGCTGCTCGCGGCGCTCGCCGCGACACCCGGCGACCTCACGCCGGCCCTCACGCCGGAGATGGCGGCCCGCGACGGCGAGCCGCGGATTCACCTCGACGAGAAGTCCTATCGCTGGCTGCACAACCAGGACGCGATGGCCGTCGAGAAGCTGAGTGACGGCATCCGCCGCTTCGACCAGGACGCCCGGGCGCTCGAAGCGTGGGCCGCCACCGTGCAGTCGCAGGCCTGAGGGGCCGGCACGCCCGCCGCTCCGTGCCGCGGGCGCCTCGGCGTGCCCGGGAGCGCCGTCGTGTGCAGGGCACCGCGGCGGCGCGGCCGAGGTCCGTTACAATGCGGATTCGTCATCGGGGACGTGCGTGGCGGACATCCGCCCCCCCGGTCTGGAGGTTCCTGTGAGGACAGTGTGCGCTTGGATCGTGGCAACCACGCTCGCGACGACCGCGACAGCGGGTGCCCAGACGCCGGCCCAGCCGCCGGCGCCGCCCGCCGCCCCGGCCGACGCCGAGCAGCCCCCGATCTACACCGAAGCCGTGGTCGTCACGGCGTCGAAGGTCGAGCAGCAGCTCGTGAACGCCCCGGCCACCGTCAGCGTCGTGTCGAGCGACGTCATCGCCAGCTCGCCGGCCACCAACTACGCCGAGCTGCTGCGCTCGGTGCCCGGCATGAACATCACGCAGACTTCGGCGCGTGACTTCAACATCAACATGCGCGGCGCCACGTCCACGCTCTCCACCGGGCAGCTGGCGCTCATCGACGGCCGCAGCCTCTATCTCGACTTCTTCGGATTCGTGGCGTGGGACTTCCTGCCGATCAACCCGAACGAGATCCGGCAGATCGAAGTGATCCGCGGGCCGGCCTCGGCGGTGTGGGGCGCCAACGCCCTCTCGGGCGTGGTCAACTTCATCACCAAGACGCCGCGCGAGATGGCCGGCACCAGCTTCACGATGGGCGTCGGCTCGTTCGGCCGCGAAGTGAACGACAACGGCGCCGACAGCGGCGCCATGTGGTACTTCAACGGCACCCACGCCGCGGCGGTGAATGAACGCTGGGCCTACAAGGTCTCGGCCGGCGCCCTGTCGCAGGACGCCCTGCCGCGTCCGCAGGGCACGATCAACAACACTCAGCAGACGCCGTATCCGTTCTTCGCCAACAGCGGCACGCGCCAGCCGAAGTTCGACGCGCGTGTGGACTACGACGCGCCCGACAGCGCGTATCGCCTGTCGTTCGCCGGCGGTTTCGCCGGCACCGAAGGCATCATCCACACCGGCATCGGGCCGTTCGACATGAACCGCGGCACCAAGCTCGCCTACGGGTCGGCCAAGTGGACCAAGGGCGCGCAGAAGTTCAGCGTCTTCACCAACATCCTCGATGGCGACGCCAGCGCGCTGCTGTCGTTCGGCGCCAACGGCCAGCCGATTCCGTTCCTCTTCAACACCAAGACCTTCGATGCCGAATACGGCAACGTGTTCAGCATCGGCACCCGCCAGGTCATCAGCTTCGGCGGCAACGCCCGCTACAACAGCTTCGACCTCTCGCTGGCCCCGCGCGGTGACAGCCGCTCGGAAGGCGGCGCCTACGTGCAGGACGAGATCTTCATCAACGACTACGTGCGCTGGGTCGTCGGGGCGCGCCTCGACCGCTTCAGCGTGCTCGACAAGCCGAACTTCTCGCCGCGCACGGCCCTCATCCTGAAGCCGGCAGCCGATCACGCGCTGCGCCTGTCGTTCAACCGCGCCTTCCGCGCCCCCTCGCTCATCAACAACTTCCTCGAGGTGGGCATCATCAACCAGCTCGACCTGCGTGCCATCAACCCGCTCTTCGCGCTGGCGCCCGGCGGCCCGGTCTACAACTTCCCGGTGCAGGCCAACGGCAACGAGGATCTGGTCGAACAGCAGGTGGACGCCTTCGAAGCCGCCTACACCGGCGTGATCGCGAAACGCGCCACCGTGACGGCGGCGTTCTACTACAACAAGTCGAAGGACGACATCTTCTTCACGCAGGTGGGCCGCTATCGCGCGACCAATCCGCCGGCCGGCTGGCTGAACAAGGTCGGGCCGCTCGTCGGCACCGCGCAGGCGCTCGGCATCCTCGAAGTGCTGCCGCCGTCGTGCGTCGGTCAGGCCACCTGCACCGGCGGCGGCATCCCGTCGGAGTTCAGCTACCGCAACCTCGGCACCGTCATCGACAAGGGCTTCGAAGTGGGCGTGGACGCGGCGGTCAACCGCGCGCTCAACGTCTTTGCGAACTACTCCTACCAGTTCAAGCCGGACCCCGACTTCGACATCTCGGAAGTGAACCTGCCGCCGACCAACCGCTTCAACGCCGGCTTCAGCTTCAGCGAGGGGATGTTCCTCGGCAACATGAATGTCAGCTACCAGGACAGCGCGTTCTGGCAGGACGTGCTCGACTCGCGCTTCCATGGCACGACGGAGGCCTACACGCAGGTCAACGGCGCGCTCGGCGTGCGCTGGGCGGGCGACAAGATCACGACCACCGTGAAGTTCAACAACCTGTTCGACAGGGAAATCCAGTCGCACATCTTCGGCGACATCCTGCGCCGGCAGGTGATCGGCGAGCTGCGCGTCCAGTTCTAGGCGGCAGCGCCCGCCAGGACGGGCAGGCTAGCGAAGTTTCTCGAGGGCGCCGAGCAGATCGGCGCCCTCGTGTTGTCTGGTGCCGGCCCACAGGTCGCCGACCGCGCCGACGCGCGGCAGGATCGTGTCGAGCGTGAACATCTCCGGATGCACGTCGCCGTGCACCTCGGCCCACGTGAGCGGCGTCGACACGCCGGCAAACGCGCTCGCGCGGGCGCTGTAGGCGCAGGCGAGGGTCTTGCCCTCGATGTTCTGCAGGTAGTCCACGTAGATCGTGCCGGGACGGCGCTTGCCCACGGTGCGCTCGACGGTGGCGACCTTCGGATGGGCGGTCGCCACCATCGTGGCCACGATCTGGCAGAAGAGCATGCCGGCCTGATACGGCGTGCCGGCCCTCAGCGGGATGAAGATGTGCAGGCCTTCCGAACCCGAGGTCTTCGGGAAGGCCTCGACGCCCACGCGCTCGAGAATCTCGTGCACCCAGCGCGCCACCGCGAGGATGTCGGCGAAGGTCGCGCCGGGCTGCGGATCGAGATCGATGGCCACCTGATCGGGCGTGTGCAGCGCGTCCACGGTGGAGAAGAACGGGTCCATCGAGATCGAGGCGAGCTGCGCCATGTAGAGCAGCGTC
>CADEFD010000082.1 GCA_902826515.1 uncultured Acidobacteriota bacterium | reverse complement strand
TTGGCGGAGATACGGTTGATCGACGCCCGCGTCTGCGTGATGAGATTCGAGCGCAGCACGTAGTTGTGCGAGACGAGGCCGTCCTGCAGCGTGGCGAGCGCCTTCTGGTCCACGGCGGCGATGACACGCGGCGTCGTGCGGTCGGTTTCGCTGCGCATGTAGCGGAAGAGCATCGACTGCTTGTCGGTCATCTGGTAGTCGATGCGGCCGCCCACCATGTCGCGCACGTCTTCGAGCGTGGGCGAGACGATGTAGCGGTTGCCGGCCGCATTCGGCAGCGGCACGTAGTCGTTGAGCAGCCGCGTCGCCACCGGGCTGATGCGGCCCGCCGGGATGACGTTGTTCGGGAAGGCCACGCCGGTGAGGGGATCGCGGATGGTCGTCGCGCCGAAGTTGCCGGCGCGCTGCGCGTCCGAGAGCACGAGGATGTTGGTGGTCGTGCCGGATTCGTTGCGGTAGCCCTCGTAGTAGCCGAAGCCGAACAGCTTGTTCTTCACGACCGGCCCGCCGAAGGCGCCGCCGAACTGGTTCTGCTTGAGCACCGGCTTGGGCTGGGTGCCGGGCGCGAAGTAGTTGCGCGCCTGCAGGGCGTCGTCGCGGTTGAAGTTCCAGGCCGCGCCGGCGACCTTGTTGCTGCCGCTCTTCGTGACCACGTTCACGACCGCGCCGGCATTGCGCCCGAACTCGGCGCCGAAGGCGTGGGTGAGGATCTTGAACTCTTCAATCGCATCCGGGGGCGGCCGCAGCACGAAGCCGGTGTTGAAGGTGTCGTTGTTGGTGGCGCCGTCCATCAGGAAGTTGTTGGACTGGTTGCGCATGCCGTTGACGTTGAAGCCGCCGGTGGCGTTGCCGAAGCCGCCGGGCGTCGCATCGCCGTTCTGGCCGCCGAGGCCGGTCGGCGGCGCGACGACGCCGGGAATCAGCGTGCCGAGCTGCGTGAAGTTGCGGCCGTTGAGCGGCAGGTCGACGACCTTCTGCTGGTCGATGACGATGCCGTGGGTCGCGTTCGACGTCTCGACGAGCGTGGCCGACGCGGTGACGGTGACCGTCTCGCTGACTTGCCCCACTTCGAGCTGGAAGACGGCACGCGCCGTTTCGGTGACCGTCACGCGCACGCCGTCCTGCTGGCCCACGCGGAACCCTTCGAGGGTGGCCCGCACGGTGTAGACGCCGGGCTGCAGCAGCGGCAGCGTATAGAGGCCGTCGGATCCGGTGACAGCGGTGCGCACGGCGCCGGTGCCGGCATTGGTGGCTTCCACCGTCACACCGGGCAGCACGGCGCCGGAGCCGTCGGTCACGACGCCGGTAATCTGCCCCGTCGCCTGCGCCAGCACCGCCGAAACCGACGATGCCAGCAGGCACACCGTCAGCAGCCCAATTCTCGCCATCAATCGCATGTCTCCGACCTCCAGGATGTCGTGGAGAGAGTGAACCCGAGAGCGCCGCCGGTTGTCAAACATTGTCACCGACGGCCGCGTTACACTACCGCCGCATGTCACCTCGCGTTGGCCGATCATGGATAGCAGTCGCGCTGCTGATGGCTGCGGCCACGGCGTCCGCGCAGACACTCGCGGTGTCGTCGAGTGACGGCCGCCGCACGCTGACGGCAGTGCGTGCCGCGGCGCCCATCACGGTCGACGGCGTGCTCGACGAGGCGGTCTGGCAGACGGCGCCGGCCGCCGAGGCGTTCGTGCAGGCGGATCCCCGCGAAGGCCAGCCGGCCACTGAAGCCACGCAGGTCTACGTGGCCTTCGACGACGAATTCCTCTACATCGGCGCGCGCTGCCTCGACACCGATCCCGGCGGCATCGTCGTGAACGACATCCGCAAGGACTTCGCCGGCGCCGAGCAGGACACCTTCGAGGTGTTGCTCGACACCTTCGCCGATCGCCGCAACGGCTTCATCTTCTCCACCAACGCCCGCGGCGCCCGCGCCGACACGCAGATTGCCAACGAAGGCCGCGACGTCAACCCGAACTGGGACGCCGTGTGGTGGGTGGCTTCGACGACCGGCAGCGAGGGCTGGACGACCGAGTTCCGCATCCCTTTCAAGACGCTGCGCTTCGAGCCGGGCGAAGGGCACCTGTGGGGTCTCAACTTCGCGCGCCGCATCCGGCGGAAGAACGAAGCCACCTACTGGTCGCCGGTGGCCCGCGCCTTCAGCATCGTGCGGGCGTCGTCGGCCGGCACGCTCACCGGCCTGCCCGATCTCGCGCAGGGCCGCAACATCCGCGTGAAGCCGTACCTGCTCGGCGGCACGGTGCGTCCGCTCGGCGGCAGTTCGTTCGCCCTCGACCGCAGCGCCGGCCTCGACGTGAAAGCCGGCCTGTCGCCGTCGATCACGCTCGATGCCACGGTGAATCCCGACTTCGCGCAGGCCGAAGCCGACGAACAGCAGGTCAACCTCACGCAGTTCAGCCTGTTCTTCCCAGAGAAGCGCGAGTTCTTCCTCGAGAACTCGGGCGTCTTCTACTTCGGCGACATCCCGCGCAACCAGCGGCAGACCAGCCGCTTCCGTCCGCCCGAAGAAGACCTGCTGCTCTTCTTCAGCCGCCGCATCGGCCTGACCGACGCCGGCGCGCAGGTGCCGCTCTACGGCGGCCTGCGCGTGACCGGCCGCGCCGGCAAGGTCGGCCTCGGCGCGCTCAGCATGCAGAGCGAAGGGGTCGACGATCGGCCCGGGCAGAACTACAGCGTGGCCCGCGTGCGCCGCGACATCTTCAGCAACGCCGACATCGGCGCCATCGTGATGTCGCGCCAGTCGGCCGGCGACAGCAACGACTTCAACCGCGTCATCGGCGTGGATGCCAACTTCCGCGTGCTGAAGAGCCTGAGCCTGAACGGCTTCGCCGCCCGCTCCGACACGCCGGGCGAGACGCGCGGCCAGGGCACGGCCAAGGGGTCGATCGGCTGGGAAGACAGCAAGCTGCGCCTGCAGTACTCGCTCATGAACATCGACGAGGGCTTCAAGGCCGACATGGGCTTCGTGCGCCGCACCGGCATCAGCCGCCACTTCGTGGACTGGGCGTCGTTCCTGCAGCCGGAATGGCTGCGCCGGCGCGGCATCCGCCAGGTGCAGCCGCACGCGCGCGCCTTCTACTACTACGCGCCCAACGGCGACCTGGCGACGCGGCAAGGCCACATCGCCACGCAGATCACCTGGAACAACGGCTCGCGCATCGAATACGCGCTCGAACCGCGCACCGAGACCATCACCGCACCCTTCAAGATCCGCAGTGACGTCGCCATTCCCGCCGGCCGCTACGACTGGACGCAGCACCTCTGGGTGATCGAGACCGACCATAGCCGCGCGTTGTCGCTCTCGGGCCGCATCACGCACGGTGATTTCTGGCGCGGCTCGCAGAAGAACGTACAGACGAGCGTGCTCTACCGGCCGAACCACCGCCTGTTCCTCGACGTCGGCCTGCAGGTCACCGACATCAGCCTCGACCTGCCGCGCGCCTCGTTCGTGACGACGCTCGTCAACTGGCGTACCGGCTACTCGTTCACGACCAACATGTTCCTCGACGCACTCGTGCAGTACCGCAACGACGTGAAGCAGTTCTCGTCGAACGTGCGCTTCAACCTGATCCATCACCCGCTCAGCGACTTCTTCATCGTCTACAACGAGCAGCAGTACACGGACGGCCGCGTCGCCGCCGGCCGCGGCGTGGTGATGAAGTACACCCACCTCTTTTCGTTCTAGCGGCTCTTCCCCGCGTTAGGATGGAGACGACCCCATGTCGTCTGCCGCGCCTGCTGCCCCGCCGCCGCCCCATACGCCGCCCGACATCGTCCTGCTCGAAGGCCCGCGCGCCCGCATCCGCGAGCTCGGCACCGTGGTGCGCGCCGGACGCGATTTCATCCGCGGCTTCCGGGCGCTGCATTTCGTGGGACCGTGCGTCACCATCTTCGGCTCGGCGCGGTTCAAGGACGACCATCCGGTCTACGCGCAGGCTCGCGCCATGGGTGCGGCGGTCGCACGGCTCGGCTTCACGGTGATGACCGGCGGCGGCCCGGGCGTGATGGAGGCGGCCAACCGCGGCGCCCGCGACGTGGGCGGGCCGTCGGTGGGCTGCAACATCGAGCTGCCGTTCGAGCAGACGCACAACCCGTATCTCGATCGCTGGGTCACCTGCCGCTACTTCTTCGTGCGGAAGGTGCTGCTCTTCAAGTATTCGTACGCCTTCGTCGGCATGCCCGGCGGCCTCGGCACACTCGACGAACTCACCGAAGCGCTCACGCTCATCCAGACCGGCAAGATCAAGCAGTTCCCTGTGGTGCTGATGGGAACGGCCTATTGGGCGCCGTTCCGCGAGATGCTGCAGACGATGGTCACGGCCGGCACGATCTCACCCGGCGACCTCGACCTCATGCTCATCACCGACTCGGTGGACGCCGCGATCGCGCACATCGAACACCACGCGATCCGGCGCTTCGGCCTCACGAAGGCGGGCCGGCCGTCGGCGTGGCGGTGGCTCGGCGAACGCGCCCTGGCCGTCACGCGCCTCGGCCAGCCGGGCTGAGCGAGGGCGGCGCCTAACGCACGGCCGGCGCGCTCACGAACGCCATCACCATGGCGGTGAGGGCGAAGAGCACGCTGCCCCAGCACATGTCCACGACCGTCATGCGCAGCGAGTACTGGGCGAGCGTGGCGTAGTTCGTGAGGTCGTAGATCCCGTAGCCGACGAGCCCGAAGAGCCCGCCCCACATCGCGGCGGCCAGCGGCTGGCCGGCTTCCACGCGCGGCAGCACGAAGATCTGCAGGCCGAGGATCATGAGCGGGTAGAGCACGAGCGCCGGCCCGAGCCGGATGGCGAAGTTGTCGCCGTCCATGCGGGCGAGGCCCGCCAGCTCACGCTTGTAGAACTGGTTCGCGACCAGGCCGATCCAGGCCAGGTCGAGCGCCAGCAGGGTCACGAGGCCGGTCAGGAACGGCTTGAGGATGTCGAGCACGTCTGTTGGACGCCGCGAGACGCGGCGGCGGTTCCGGCCCCGGCGCCCCTGCCGGGACGCGGTAAGCTGAGGCATGCGACTCGTGAAGCTGGCGGTGTCCAGTCTGAGCCCCACCGTCGGCGCCGTGCGCTCGAACCGGGCCCGCGTCCTCGACGCCGCCCGCGAGATGGCCGAGGCCGGCATCACCCTCGGCGCCTTCCCGGAGCAGGTGCTCGGCGGCTACCCGCCCGAAGACCTGGTGCAGTGGCGGGCGTTCCTCGACGCCCAGCGGCAGGCCCTCGAGTCGTTCGCGACCGACACCGCCGACTGCCCCACGGTCTACGTGCTGGGCCTCGCCGTGCCGGTGGGGGCGCTGCTCTTCAACGCCGCCGCCGTCGTGCATCGCGGCCGCATCCTCGGCTGTGTGCCGAAGGAGAAGCTGCCGACCTACAACGTCTTCTACGAGGCCCGCACCTTCTCGCGCGGCGGCCCGGGCCTGGCCCTCGACGCGGCCGGCGTGCCGCTCGGCGATTTCCTCTTCGAGTTCGACTTCGGCACCGTGGGCGTCGAGGTGTGCGAAGACGCCTGGGCGCCGGATGGCCCGATGCGCCGCCGCTGTCTGTCGGGCGCCGAGATCATCGTCAACGTGTCGGCCTCGCCCTATCGCATGGGGATCGTGGCCACACGCCGCGAGATGCTGGCGACGCGCGCCGCCGACAACCAGACGGTGCTCATGTATGCCAACGCGGTAGGCGCGCAGGACGGCCTCGTCTACGACGGCGGCGGCTTCGTCTTCCAGAACGGGCGGCTCGTGCTCGACGCGCCGCGTTTCGAGGAACGGGTGTCGTCGGCGGTCGTCGACCTCGACCGCACGCGCCGCCTGCGTCTCGAACACACGACCTGGCGCGCCGACTGCGAACACCACGTGCGCCGCGAGACGCCGGTCGCCGTCATCCGCAGCGCCGGCGCCACGGCCGATACCAGCGGCCTCAGCTATCCCCCGCCGCCCGGCGGCAGCTTCTTCCTGCCGCCGCCCTCGCCGCCGCCGACCGACGCGCGCGACGACGCCCTCGACGATCTCTTCGAGGCGCTGGCGATGGGCGTCGAGAGTTACTACACGAAGACCGGCGCCTTCCGCTCGCTCGGCCTGGCGCTCTCGGGCGGCCGCGACTCGATGCTGACGCTGCTCGTCGCCTGGCGCGCCGCCGCCCGCATCCTCGGCCGTGCCGCCGTGGCCGACCCGGCCGCCGCCGGCCGCCTCATCACGACGTTCTACATGCCGACCCGGCATTCGCAGGACGAAACCCGCGGCGCCGCCCACGCCCTGGCCGAGGCGCTCGGGGTGGCGCTGCACACGATTCCCCTCGACGACGCCTACGACCGTGAGGTCGAGGTGGCGCGCCAGATGCTCGGCGGGCAACCACCGGGCGAGATGACACGTCAGAACGTGCAGGCGCGGCTGCGCGGCCAACGCATGTGGAACTGGGCGAATACATCGGGCGCGCTCTTCCTGCAGACCGGGGACATGAGCGAGAAGGCCGTGGGCTACACGACCATCGGCGGCGATCTCGAAGGGTCGCTCTCGGTCATCGCCAACGTGCCGAAGACCGTGGTCGAGGCGCTGCTGCACCGCCTGCACGTGCGCTACGGCTTTGCCGGCATCGCCGCGACGCTCGCCACGCTGCCGGGCCCGGAGCTGGCCGACAAGCAGGTCGCCGAACACGAGCTGATGCCGTTCCCGATCCTCGACGCCTGTCTGCACCTCTACGCCAGCGAAAAACTGGCGCCGGCCGAGGTGGCGGTCGCGCTCACCAGCGTCTGTCCGGGATACGATGCGGCGTACCTGACCGCGTGCGCCGAACGATTCGCGAAGCTGTTCACGCAGTCGATCTACAAATGGGTTCAGTCGCCGCTGGCGCTGCATGTCGGATCGCTCGATCTCGATCGCGAGCGCGCCCTGCAGATGCCGGTCGTGCAGCGAACGGAGTGGTGACGGGATGACGAGCCGCGTCCTGCCCTGGATGGCCGCCGCGCTGACGGCCGCCGCCGTCGCGCTCGTGCCCGTACGGTCCGCCACGCTGGCCGCCGCGCCGGCGCAGGCCCCGGCGGCCCAGGCCCCGCCGCAGACGCCCCCGCCAAGCGCCGACACGCAGCCGGTCTTCCGCTCCGGCGTGAAGCTCGTGCTCGTGGACGTCTCGGTCACCGGCGACGACGACCAGCCGCTCGCGGACCTGACGCCCGCAGACTTCGAGCTGACCGAGGACGGCCTGCCGCAGACCGTCGAACAGGTCACGCTCGTGCGCCTCGACGGCGCGCCGCGCGGCAACGGCGAGGCCCTCGAGATCCGCTCCCAGGACCACGCCATCGCCGAAGCCGGCCGCGACGACGTGCGGCTCTTCGCCGTCTTCATGGACGACTACCACCTCGGCCGGTATCCCCAGGAGATGCTGCCGCTGCGCAAGGGGCTCACCGATTTCCTCGGCGCCATGATGGGCCCGCTCGACCTCGTGACCGTGATGAACCCGATCACGCCGCTGAGCGCGCTCGAATGGACGCGCGACAAGGCGAAGCTCGTGCGCGCCGTCCGCACCTACGAAGGGCGCAACGACAACTTCATCGGCCGCAGCGCCCTCGAAGAGTCGCAGGGCCTCTCGCGCAACATCTTCCGCGTGCGCTCGCAGGTCGTCATCACGGCCCTCCAGGCCCTCGTGATGCATCTCTCGGGGCTGCGCGAGGGCCGCAAGACGCTGCTCGTCGTCTCGCAGGGCATCCCGCTCATGTTCGACGTCTCGCTCGAACCCGACTTCCAGGCGCTGCTGCGCGAGGCCAACCGCGGCAACGTCATCATCCACACGCTCGACCCGCGCGGCCTCGGCCAGGGCACGCTCGTGCACAACACGCTCTACCGGCTGGCGAGCGAAACCGGCGGCCACGCCATCGTCAACACGAACGACCTCTCGAAGGGCCTCGAGAAGGTGGTGCGCGACGCCAGCCATCACTACCTCATCGGCTACGCGCCGACCCGCGAACTGAACGACGGCAAGTTCCACAAGATCGCCGTGAAGGTGAAGCGCAAGGGCGCGCGCACGGTGGCGCGGCGCGGCTACTGGGCGCCATCGGCCGACGAGATGACCGCGGTTGCGGCCGAGCCGCTCGAACCGGCGGTGTCATCGGCGCTCGAGAACCTGCAGTCGCGGCGCGAGAACCGCGTGGCGCACGTCGAGACGGGCTTCGCGCCCGGCAGCAACGGCGCCGTGCGCCTCTCGGCCACGTGGCGGCCCGTGCCGGGCTTCAAGGACCGGCCCGAGATGCTGAAGGTGGACGTGCGCGACGAACGCGGCGGCCCGATCGCCGAAGCCGAGAACACGCTGACCGCCGAGGGGACCGGCGTCGTGCACGTGGACGTGCCGCCTGGCGCCGTGCTCGTGCGCTTCAGCGCCGCCAGCGCCAGCGGCGACGTCGTCGATCGCTGGGAAGTGCCGGTGACCGTGCCCGACCTGAGCGGCGCCACGCTGGCCGTGGCGACCCCGGTGTTCGTGCGCGCCCGCACCACCGCGGCGTTCCAGGCGCTGCGCCGCGGCGAGGCCGGCACGCCGAGCCCCGACCGCGAGTTCCGGCCCACCGACCTCATCGTCGTGCGCACGACCATCGCCGACAGCGGCACGACGCCGGCCGCGGTGGCCGCCGAGGTGCTGACGCGCGAAGGCAAGGCGCTCACCACGCTGCCGGCCACCCTGCGGGGCGGTCAGTACCAGGTGGACCTGCCCCTGCGGTCGCTCGCTCTCGGAGAGTACGTGCTGCGCTTCACGGCGACGCGCGGCGAGGCATCGGCCCTGAACACGGCCGGGTTCGCCATCGTCCGCTGATCGCGCGTTGGCCGTGGCTGCCCCGCACGTCATCACGACCGGTCTCGACGACCCGCGGCTCGAGGCCTACCGCGACATCGTCAGCCCAGACGCGCTGCAGGCGCGAGGCCTCTTCGTGGCGGAGGGCCGCCTGGTGGTCGACCGGCTGGTGCGCGGCGGGCGCCACCTCGTCCACTCGCTGCTGCTGACCGACACCGCGGCGGCCGCGATGGCGCCCACGCTCGCCGCGCTTGATCTTGCCACGCCGGTCTTCGTCGTGCCGCAGGCGGTGATGAACGGCGTCGTCGGCTTCAACATCCATCGCGGCTGCCTCGGGCTCGCCGCGCGCCCCGTGGCGCCGGCATTCGACTCGCAGCCGTGGGCGACGTTCCGCCGCGTGGTCGTCGCCGAAGGCGTGAACAATCCCGACAACATCGGCAGTCTCTTCCGCAACGCGGCCGCGCTCGGCGCCGACGCCGTGGTACTCGGCCCAGGCTGCGCCGATCCGCTCTATCGCAAGGCGATCCGCACCTCGATGGCCGCGACGCTCAGCCTGCCCTGGATCACCACCGCCCACTGGCCGGGCGCCCTCGATGTGTTGCGGGCCGCCGGGCTCACGGTGGTGGCCTGCGCGCCCGACGGCGATGCCGTGTCGCTCTATGACACGGCGCTGCCGGCGCGCGCCGCCGTCCTCGTCGGCGCCGAGGGGGACGGACTCACGGCGGCCGCGCGGGCGCGCGCCGACCTCACCGTGCGCGTACCGATGCACGGCGACATGGACTCGCTCAACGTCGCCACGGCGGCCGCGGTGGTGCTGAGTGCGCTCGCGTCCCGCGACGGCGCCGCCGGCCGCTAGGCCCCCTCAGCCCTGCGCCCAGCCGAGCGATCGCTGCACGGCGCGCTTCCAGCCCTCGTAGCCGCGGGCCCGCGCCTCGGCGCCCATCGCCGGCGAGAACTCGCGATCGAGCGCCCAGTTGCGGCGCACGTCGTCGAGGCCGTCCCAGTAGCCCACGGCGAGACCGGCCAGATAAGCGGCGCCGAGCGCCGTCGTCTCGGCCACGACCGGACGGCGCACCGGCACGCCGAGCTGGTCGGCCTGGAACTGCAGCAACATCGCGTTGGCCGAGGCACCGCCGTCCACCTTGAGGTGCGGCAGCGTGAGCCCGGCCTCTTCCTGCATCACCTCGAGCACGTCGCGTGTCTGGTAGGCCATCGCGTCCACGGCGGCGCGGGCGATGTGTTCGATGCGCGAGTCGCGCGTCAGCCCGACGATCGTGCCGCGGGCATGCGGATCCCAGTACGGTGCGCCGAGACCCACGAAGGCCGGCACCAGATACACGCCGCCGCTGTCGGGCACGTCGCGCATCAGGCGCTCGACGTCGGCCGACGTGCTGATGGCGCGCAGCCCGTCGCGCAGCCACTGCACCGCCGCGCCGGCGACGAAGACCGCCCCTTCGAGCGCATAGGTCGTGTGGTCGCCGAGCCGCCAGGCCACCGTGGTGAGCAGGCCCTTCTGCGAGGCCACCGGGCGATCGCCGGTGTTGAGCAGCATGAAGCAGCCGGTGCCGTAGGTGTTCTTCGCTTCGCCGGGGCCGAAACACGCCTGGCCGAAGAGCGCGGCCTGCTGATCGCCGGCGGCGCCGGCAATCGGAATGGGCGCGCCGAACAGATCCGCGGCCGTGTCGCCGTACACTTCGCTGCTCGCCCGCACCTCGGGCAACATCTGCCGCGGCACGTCGAAGAGCGCCAGCAGATCGTCGTCCCAGCGCCGCTGGTGGATGTTGTAGAGCAGCGTGCGGCTCGCGTTGCTCTCGTCGGTCACGTGCACGCGGCCGCCGGTGAGCCGCCAGATGAGGAAGCTGTCGATGGTGCCGAAAAGCACCTCGCCGCGGGCGGCGCGCGCCCTGAGGCCGTCTGTCGTGTCGAGCAGGTGCTTGATCTTGGACGCCGAGAAGTAGGCATCGAGCACGAGGCCGGTGCGGGCGCGCACGGTGGGCTCGTGGCCCGCCGCCTTCAGCCGATCGCAGAGTCCGGCCGTGACGCGGCTCTGCCACACGATGGCGTTGGCCACGGGCGCGCCGGTGACGCGGTCCCACAACACCGTCGTCTCGCGCTGGTTCGTCACGCCGATGGCGGCGATGTCGCCGGCGGCGGCGCCGGCGCGCGCCATCGCGTCCCGCGCCGTCTGCAGCTGCGTGCGCCAGATGTCCTCCGGGTCGTGCTCCACATGTCCGGGCTGCGGGAAGATCTGCGGGTATTCCTGCTGCGCCGCGGCGACCGCGCGGCCGCCGCGGTCGAACACGATGGCGCGGCTCGACGTCGTGCCCTGGTCGAGGGCGAGCACATAGCGGCTCATCGCGCGATCCCCGCGGGATGGAGCCGCGTGATGCAGAGGTCGTACACGGCGCCGCCGGCAATCGCCCCGGCAATCGGGCCGACGATCGGCACCCACCACCAGCCGCCGCCCGCCGTGAAGACGCCGCTGCCCCAGCCGGCGAGCGCGGTGAACAGCCGCGGCCCGAGGTCGCGCGCCGGATTGATGGCGTAGCCGGCGTTGAAGCCGAACGCCACGCCGATGCCGATGACGAGCAGGCCGACGAGGAGCGGCCCGGTCCACGACGGCGCGGCGACGTTCTTCGTGTCGCCGATGGCGAAGACGCCGATGACGAGCAGCGCCGTGCCGACGATCTGATCCACGAGCCCGCCGGCCATCGACAGGAACGGCTGGGGATAGGTGGCGAAGATCCCCGCGGTGCCCTGGGGGCCGGCAATCTGCCGCAGCCCCGCATCGAACGCGGTGAACGCCTCCCGGTAGGTCAGGAACACCAGGGCCGCGCCGGCGAAGGCGCCGACGGTCTGCGCGGCGACATACGGCGCGACCTTGCCCCACGGCAGGCCGCGATGCACCGCGAGCGCGATCGTGACGGCCGGATTGAGGTGCGCCCCCGAGACGCCACCGGCGACGAGCACGCCGAACATGACGCCGATCCCCCAGCCGATGTTGATGCCGAGATAGCTGCCGTTGGCGTTGGCGCTCAGCACGGCCTGCGCGACGACGCCCACGCCGAAGGCGATGAGCACGAACGTGCCGAGGAATTCCGCGGCCACTTCCCTGGTGAGTCCACGTGACATGGCGCGCATTATGGCAGCGACCGTGCGTCTCTGGAAGACCGGGACCTGGCCGGCCGCCGGTGAACGGTACAATGCCGCCAGATGTTCGCGGAGATCGTGCAGGCCGTGCGCGTGTGGGCCGACAGCGCCGGCGGTCTCGGCGTCTTCGTCGTGGCCGTGCTCGATTCGAGCGTGATGGCGCTGCCGAATGCCACCGACGCGCTCGTGATGTATCTCACCATCCAGCATCCGGCATGGTGGTGGTACTACGCGGCGATGGGCGCGGCCGGCGTGGTCGTGGGCTCGTGGCCGCTCTACCTCGTGGCGCGACGCGGCGGGCAGGCCTTCCTCGGCAGGCGCCTGTCGGGCCCGCGCGCCTCCGGCGCCGTCGCCTGGTACAAACGCAGCGCCTTTGCGGCCATTGCCGGCCCGGCGTTCGTGCCGCCGCCGATGCCGCTCAAGATCTTCGTGCTGCTCGCCGGGGCGACGGCGTACGCGCCCTGGCGGCTCGTGACGGCGCTCGTCGTGGGGCGCGGCTCCCGCCACGCCATCGAGGCGGGTCTGGCCGCCGCGTATCGTGACGACGCCGTGCGGGCGTTCGATCGCTACGGCCCGGCGCTGGCGCTCGGCGTGCTCGGTCTCGTGACGGCGCTCGCGGTGGCGCTGTACGTGTGGCACGCGCGGCGCACCACCGCCTGACCGCGACGGTCGGCTCTGGGATAATACCGGCAGGCTCCGCGACGATGGCACACGCCGCTCCCCCGTCCGTCGACGTCTTCACCGTGCGCACCGACGGCGTCGGCGGCGACGTCGTGGCCGCGCTCTCCACGCAGCTGACCGACGAGGAACTTGCCCGCGGCGCCCGCTTCGTGCGCGCCGTGGACCGCGACACCTTCGTCATCGCCCGCGCGCTCGTGCGCGCGACGCTGTCGGCCTACGGGCCCACGGCGCCGCGCGACTGGCGGTTCGAGACCAACACGCACGGCTGCCCGTTCGTCGTCGCGCCGCAGGCCGGCACGCCTCGCCTGGCCTTCAATCTGTCGCACACGACGGGACTGGTGGCGCTCGCGGTGACGCGCGGCCGGCTCGTGGGCGTGGATGTGGAGCGTGTGGACCGCGTGCTGCGCGAGGACGTGGCCGGCCGGCACTTCGCGCCCGCCGAGGTGCGCGACCTGCGCGCGCTGCCCGCCGCTGCGCAGCCCCGCGCCTTCTTCGAGTACTGGACGCTCAAGGAGGCCTACATCAAAGCGCGCGGCATGGGCCTCGCGATCCCGCTCGCCGACTTCGCCTTCACGCTGGCCCCGCCGGCCGCGCCCACCATCCACTTCGTGGACGGCTTCGACGATCGCCCGGAGCGCTGGCAGTTCTGGCAGGCGTGGCCCACCACCGCGCACCGTCTGTCGCTGGCCGTGACGCGCGAGGATCTCGACCGCGAGGTGGCCGTCACGCTCACGGAGAGCGCCGCGGAGGCGCTCGTCGCGTGAGACTGTGGGCCATCAGCGACCTGCACGTCGGCTTCGAGGCGAACCGCGCGGCCGTCGAGGCGATGGGCGACCACGGGGACGACTGGCTGATCCTGGCCGGCGACACCGGCGACACCCTGGCGCAGCTCACGCTCGCGCTCGACGTGGTCACGCGCCGATTTGCCAGGGTGATCTGGACACCCGGGAATCACGACCTCTGGACGCCGCGGCAGTGGCCCGACAGCCGCCGCGGCGAGGCCCACTACACGCGCCTCGTCGACGCCTGCCGTGAGCGCGGTGTCGTCACGCCGGAGGATCCGTTCGTGGTCTGGCCGGATACCGGCCACGTCATCGCGCCCTGCTTCACGCTCTACGACTACTCGTTCGGCCCGCCCGGCCTCTCAGCCGACGAGGCCGTGGCGTGGGCGGCCGAGACGAAGGTGCAGTGCGCCGACGAACTGCTGCTCGCGCCCGCCCCGCACGCCTCGCGCGCCGACTGGTGCGCGGCGCGGGTCGCGGCCACGGAGGCCCGCCTCGACGCTCTCGCGCCCGGGTCGCGCACGGTGATCGTGAACCACTTCCCGCTCCGCGCCGAGTTCGCGGTGCTGCCGCGGATTCCGCGGTTCTCGATCTGGTGCGGCACGACGCGCACGGCCGACTGGCCCACGCGCTACCGCGCCGACGTCGTGGTCTCGGGCCACCTGCACATGCGCAGCACCCGCTGGCGCGACGGCGTGCGCTTCGAGGAGGTGTCACTCGGGTATCCCGCGCAGTGGCGGCAGTCGAACACGGTGGACGACTACCTGCGGCCGATCCTCCCGGCGCCGCCGCCAGTCCCCGGCTGGGGCCACGATGCCACCGTCCTGCGCCACTGGTGACGGACCGCGGCAGCGGGTCGGCGCCAGCCGCTACAATACGCGCATGCGCGTCCTCCGCTGGCTCCCGGTCCTGCTCTTCGCGGCCCTGCCCGCGTCGGCCCAGACGGCCTCGTCGTTCGCCCGGCCGGAACTGCTGGTCGACCCGGCGTGGCTCGCCGTCAATCTCTTCGCCCCGGACACCCGCGTGGTCGACATGCGGCCGCGCGGCTTCGACGAGGGGCACATCCCGAACGCGGTGTGGCTCGACAACAACGACATCCGCAACCCGAAGGCGCCGCCCACCTTTCTGCCCACGCCTCAGGAATTCGCGGCGCTGATGGGCCGGCTCGGCATCTCGAACACCACGCGGGTCATTGCCTACGACGAGCGCGGCGGGCTCTACGCGGCCCGCCTGTGGTGGATTCTCAACCACTACGGCCACAGCAACGTCGCCCTGCTCGACGGCGGCTGGGCGAAGTGGACCGCTGACAAGCGCGTGACGACCACCGCGGCCTCGCGTCCCGCGCCGGCCACCTTCACCGTGAAGGCCGGCACCGTCGGCGTGGCGACGGCCGACGACGTGAAGGCGGCGATCAACAACCGCGCGGTGAAGCTCATCGACGCCCGCACGCAGAACGAAATCGACGGCAAGGACCTGCGCGGCATCAGACGTGGCGGCTTCATCGAGTCGTCGATTCCGGTCTACTGGGAAGATCTGCTCGACGCGACGGCCCGCACGGTGAAGCCGGCCGCCGAACTCGAGCGCCTCTGGCGCGGCAAAGGTGTCGGCAAGGACGACGCCGTCATCGTCTACTGCCAGATCGGCATGCGGGCCAGCTACGATCTCTGGACGCTGGCGCTCCTCGGCCACGACCTCTCGAAGCTGCGCAACTACTACGGCGCGTGGGAAGAGTGGGGCAACCGGGACGACACGCCGATCAAGAACAGGGACTAGGGAACAGGGAACAGGGACTAGGGACCAGGGACATGCCACAGAGTGCCATCGCCAGCTTTCTCGCGCGGCTTGCGACGCCCCGACTGTTCCTGCTGGCGGCGGCGCTGCTCGGACTCGACCTGGTGATTCCCGATTTCGTGCCGTTCATCGACGAGATCCTGCTCGCCATCCTCACGCTCATCTTCGCGCGGCGGAAGCCGGGGCTCTGAACCGGCCGGCGGGCGCCTCAGCGCGCCTGCGAGAACGACATTTCGAATACCACGGACGTGGGCACAGGGCACCCCTGCTTCAACGCCGGCTCGAAGCGCCACAGCCCGGCGGCGCCGATCGCGGCGGCGACCAGATTGCGCTCTTCAACTCCGTCAAGCCATTCCGCTTCGGTGACAGTGCCGTGTTCGGTGACCTTGGCGCGCAGCCTGACGGTTCCGCCCTGCAGACGGCGTCGTTCCGTCGACGGGTACTCGAGTGCAACATCCTGCAACGGCCTCGGGTGGACATCGACGACGCCCCCCGCCGGCCGGGGCAAGGCCGCGCACGCGCCCGCCGCCTCCCCGGTCGGCGGAGACTGGCGTGCCCGGACGACAGAATCGGTGGAGAGGGGCTCGAATTGTTCGCCAAGGCGCGCGGCGATGCGGCCGGCGATGAAGTCCGCGAAGCCCTCCTGGCGATACATCGTCTGCCGCCCGCGGGCGATGGGCAGCTTGAAGGGAACGAACACCGTGTCGGTCTCGACAACGGCGCCCACCACGAGGCGCGACGGGTGGAAGCCGGGCGCCACGCGGACGTACAACGTCGCGGCGTCGGGCGTCTGCGTCGCAGCAAGGTCGAGCGCCGGACCCGCGGGCCAGCCCGCGTCGTAGTCGCGCCGGCGCGTCATCAGAATGCCCGTGCGAGCGTCGTCGCGCTCCAGCCGGAACCCAAGCGCCAGCAGCGTCTCGCGCGCCGCGGTGAAGACCTCAGCCGGCGGCCTCCGGCTGACCCACTCGCCCGGCAGCGCCAGCTCGCCACCGGGCTGCGCCAGCGGCCTGGCGGATCCGCCGGCCACGCAGAGGGCCACGGCCAGCACGCCGAGGCCTCCCAGGACAGGTCCACGCATTTCGTTTCGTCCTTGGAGGGGACGGCGGATTGTAACCTTGACGACTGGTGGCCGGTCCCCTATCGTCGTCCCATGCTCCGGAGACATGACATGCATACGCGTCGATTCACCGCGCCGGTCGTGGCGCTCGCCGTCGCCACCCTGACCATCTCGCTCAGCGCCGGCAACACGCCCTATCGCGCCCGTCAGGGCATGGTGGTGTCGCAGAGCGACATCGCGTCCGAAGTGGGCTGGAAGGTCATGCGCGAGGGCGGCAACGCCATCGACGGCGCCGTCGCCACGGCGCTCGCCCTCGCGGTGACGCATCCGACCGCCGGCAACATCGGCGGCGGCGGCTTCATCGTCTACCGCGGCGGCGACGGCACCACCACGACCTTCGACTTCCGCGAGATGGCGCCGGCCGGCGCCACTCCCACGATGTGGATGAAGGACGGCAAGTACGACTTCGACATCCACCACAACTCGCACCGCTCGGTCGGTGTGCCCGGCACGGTCGCGGGTCTGTACCTGGCGCACCAGAAGCTTGGCAGCAAGCCGTGGAAGGACCTGGTGCTGCCGGCCGTGGCGCTCGCGCGTGACGGCTTCGAAATTTCCGAAGGGCTCGCGGCGTCGCTCGCGCGCATGATCCCGGAGTTCAAGAAGTACCCGGCGTCGCTCGCGCAGTTCTCGAAGAACGGCGTGGCCTACACGGCCGGCGAGATCCTGAGGCAGCCCGATCTGGCAAAGTCGCTGCAACGGATTGCGGACAAGGGCCCGGCCGGCTTCTATGAGGGTGAGACCGCCGAGCTCATCGAGAAGGAGATGCAGGCCAACGGCGGCCTCATCACCCGCGACGACCTGAAGAAGTACGTGGCGAAGGAACGGGCGCCGCTCAAGGGCACCTACCGTGGCTATGAGGTCATCGGCATGCCGCCGCCGAGTTCCGGCGGCATGGGCATCATCCAGATGCTGAACGTGCTCGAAGGGTTCGACCTCAAGGCCAACGGCTACGGCTCCGCGCAGAACATCCACCTCGTGACCGAAGCGATGCGCCGCGCGTTCGCCGACCGCGCGCAGCATCTGGGCGATCCCGACTTCAACAGCGGCATCCCGATCGCGCAGCTCATCTCGAAGGACTACGCCACGCAGCTCCGCAAGACGATCAATCCGAACAAGGCGTCGGTCTCCACGCCCTCCACCTTCACGTGGCCCACGGAGTCGCAGGAAACCACGCACCTCTCGGTCGTGGACGGCAAGCAGAACGCCGTGTCGCTCACCTACACGCTCGAGTACGGCTACGGCTCGCGCATCGTCGTGCCGGGCGCCGGCTTCCTGCTCAACAACGAGATGGGCGACTTCAACTCCGCCCCCGAGATGACCGACGAACGCGGCAATATCGGCACGAAGCCGAATCTCGCGCTGCCCGGCAAGCGCATGTTGTCGAGCATGGCGCCGACCATTCTCGCGAAGGACGGCAAGCTCTTCATGGTCACCGGCTCCCCCGGCGGCCGCACCATCATCAACACGGTGCTCACGACGATCCTGAACGTGGTGGACTACGGCATGAACGCGCAGGAAGCGGTGGACGCCGGCCGCCTGCACCACCAGTGGCTGCCCGACCGCCTGAGCCTGGAGCGCTACGGCTTCTCGGCCGACACCATCGCGAAGCTCAAGGCGATGGGCCACACCGTGGCCGAAGCCAATGGCCAGGGCGTGGCGGAAGTCATCGTCGTGGGCAAGGACGGCATCCTCGAGGGTGGCGTGGATGGCCGCGCGGCCGACGGCGGCGCCGCCGGAAAATAACACCAGCCGGGCCCCGGGCTCGGGTCCCGGGGCTCAGGGCGCGCCTCAGGGCAGCTTCAGCGCCGCCTTGAGCTGCGCCGCGGTCAGTCCCTTCACGTAGACGGCCGTGCCCGCGTCGAACTCGCGGGCACGCGCCAGTCCTCCCACCACCACCGGGTCGAAGCCGGCGTCGGTCACGAGCCGCACGGTCATCGAGATCGCCGCCTGGTCGTCGGACGCGATCGGGATGCCGAGCTTCTCGCCGGCGCGGTGCGCCTCCTTCGTGACCTGCACGAAGCTGAGCGCATTCAGCGCGCGCACGAGGCGAGCGCCCGGCAGATGCTCCTTCGACGTCACGCCGGTGCCGCGGGCGAGGCCGTCCTTCCCCACCTCGCCGTCGCGATCGACGCGCGGATTCCCGACGTCGATGACGATCTTGCCGCGCAGCTGCGCCGCGTAGTCCTTGCCCACCTGTGGCAACGCGCCGTAGGGCACGGCAATCAGCACGACCTCGCCGAACGCCGCCGCCTCGGCCGGCAGGCCGGCGCGGGCCTTCGGCCCTGCCTGCGCCACCAGCTCCTTCAGGTTCTCCGGATTGCGCGACGAGAAGAACACCTCGTGCCCGGCCTTCGCCCAGAGCAGTCCAATCGCCCCGCCCTGACGCCCCGAACCGATGATGCCGATCTTCACGGGCGCCGACTGCGCGCCGAGCGGACGGAGCGACGCCGCCAGACCCGCGGCCAGGGTTGAGGCGGCAATGAGGAACGAACGGCGCGAGTGGTACCAGGTCATCGGGCCTCCAGGGTGAATCGCGCGGAGTATACGCCGATCCCTGGTCCCTGGTCCCTACAGGTCTTCAGACTGATTCACGTATTCGAAGCCGAAGCGGCCCTTCACGCAGAGATTGCCGCGCGTCACCCCGTTCTCGAACGGCGACGTGACCTTCACGATGCGCTCGTCCTGCACGTGCGCGGTGAGCGTGCACCCCACACCGCAATACGGGCAGATCGTATCGACGGCGGTCTGCCGCTCCGGCGCCCACTGCCCCGCCTGCCGTAGCGAGAACTCGGGCTTCGCCATGAGCGCGCCGGTCGGGCAGACGGCGATGCAGTTGCCGCAGTAGACACAGGCCGATTCCGGCAGCGGCACGTCGAGTTCCGTCGAGATGTGCGCGTGAAATCCGCGGCCGGCCACCGCGATCGCGAAGGTGTTCTGCGCGTCGGTGCCGCACGCCTCGACGCACTTGTAGCAGAGGACACACTTCGAATAGTCGCGCACGTAGAGGTCGTTGTCGTCCTTCACCGGCTGCGCCACGGTGGCCGCGGCGGCGCCGAAACGCGCCGGGTCGGCGCCGTACTCGGCAAGCAGCGGCTTCAGCTCGTCCGCGGTCGAAAGGTCCACGGACGAGGCCAGCAGTTCGAGCACCACCTTGCGCGAGGTGCGCACGCGCGCGGAGTTGGTGTGCACCTTCATGCCCGCCTCGGCCTTGCGTGAACAGGCCGGCGCCAGCACGCGCGCCCCTTCGACTTCCACGACACACACACGGCAGACGTTCACCGGCGTGAGCGTCTCGAGGTAGCAGATCGTCGGCACGTCCTTCCCGGCGGCGCGGCAGGCGTCGAGCAGCGTCGCCCCCTCGGACACCTCCACCGGCGCGCCGTCCACCGACACCGTCAGCGTGGCGCGCACCGGCGCCGGCGGCGCCTCGGGCAGCGCGGCGGCCCGCGGCGGCAGCGTGAACCAGATCGCATCGTGCTGACTCACAGCGCACTCCCGCTTCTGAAGACCTGCAGCCTGGCGACGGCCGACTCGACGGCCGACGACGCCGTCTGGCCCAGCCCGCAGATCGAGGCGTCACGCATCGCCTGCCCGAGTTCGGCCAGGATCGCCAGGCGTTCGGCGCGCGCCGTCACGCCGACGTCCGCGCGCAGCTGTGCGAGCAGTTCGCGCTGGCGCACGGTGCCGACGCGGCACGGCACACACTGCCCGCAGCTTTCGTCTTCGAAGAACGCGGCGATGCGGCCGAGCATCTCCGCGAGGTCCGTCGTGTCGTCGAAGGCCATCACCACGCCCGAGCCGAGGGTGAGCCCGGCCGCGCGCGTGTCTTCGAAGGTGAGACGCAGGTCGAGCGACTCCGGCCCCACGAACATGCCGGCGGCGCCGCCGAGCAGGATCGCCTGCAGATCGCGCCCCCCGGCCACGCCGCCCGCGAGCCGCAGCACCTCGCCGAGCGTCACGCCGAAGGGCAGCTCGTAGAGGCCAGGCCGCATCACATGGCCCGACACGCAGAAGAGACGCGTGCCGGTGGATGACGCCGTGCCCGTCGCGGCCCATGCGGCCGCGCCCTGGGTCAGGATGGGCAGCACGTTGGCGAGTGTCTCGACGTTGTTCACGACGGTGGGCTTGCCGAACACGCCTGCCTGACTCGGGAACGGCGGCTTCGAGCGCGGCTCGCCGCGCTTCCCTTCAAGCGAGTTGAAGAGTGCGGTCTCTTCGCCGCAGATGTAGGCCCCGGCGCCGCGCCGGATCTCGAGATCGAAGGCGTAGCCGGAGCCGCACAGGTCGTCGCCGAGCAGGCCCGCGGCGCGCGCGGCCGCGGCCGCCTGCGCGATGCGGGCTTCGGCGTCTGGATACTCGCCGCGCACGTAGAGAAACCCGCGCGTGCTGCGCGTGGCGATGCCGCAGATGGTCATCGCCTCGATGATGGCGAAGGGATCGCCGGCCATGAGCACGCGGTCCTTGAACGTGCCCGGCTCGGATTCGTCGGCGTTGCAGACGACGTAATGTGGCTCGGCGGGCTCGGCCGCCACGGCCGCCCACTTCACGCCCGTCGGGAACGCCGCGCCGCCGCGGCCCATGAGCTTCGCGGCGGTGACCTCGGCGATGATCCCGGCGGGCCCGAGTGCGAGCGCCCGCGTGAGCGCCGCATAGCCGCCAGCGGCGCGATACGCGTCGAGGCTCGTGGGATCGACGACGCCCACGCGCCGGAGCAGCGTGAGCCCGGGCTGGCCCGCCTGCGGCACGACCGCACGCAGGTCCGCCAGCGACTCGGTGAGATGCCCGGTGGCATCGAACGCCAGCGCCCGCGTCAGCGCGTCGGCGGACGATGCGGGCGCGACGACGACACGCGTCGCCGGGGCGCCGGCCCGCACCACGAGCGCGGCCGGGGCACGCTCACATTGCCCCAGGCACGGACTGCGCATCCACGTGGTGCCGCGGCCCTCGGGGGCCGAGCCTTCGGGCCCGAGCGTCTCAGACAGCGACGCACAGAGCGACTCGGCGCCGCGGGCGCGGCAGGCGATGTCGTCGCAGACATGGACGACGGCGGCGGCGCGCGGCTCCGTCGCGAACAGGTGATAGAACGTGAGCACGCCCCACGCTTCGGCCGGCGGCACGATGAGGCGCTGGCAGATGTAGTTCATGGCGCCGCGGCTCACCCAGCCCACGCGATCCTGCACCGCGTGGAAGGACGGCAGCAGCAGATGCCGCTGCGCCACGGCCGCCGGGCGCCCGCCTCGCGACGCACGGCCATCCCGCGCGATGTCGCGGTCGCCGCCGTCCCAGCCGGTGGACGGCGCGCCGAGCAGGCCATCCACGGCGGCCCGTTCCTCCGCGCTCGCCTCCGCTCCGACGACGTGTATGTCCACCGTGACTCCTGCTTACGCGTCGAGCGCGTCGATCTGCACGGCGGCCGCCTTGAACTCGGCGGTGCCGGACTTCGGATCGACGGCGTCGATGGTGAGGTGATTCGTGGCCACCTCGTCGGGGAAATGGAAGGTCATGAACGTGAGTCCGGGCCGCAGGGCGGCGTCGATGTGCACGGGCGCCACGACACTGCCGCGGCGCGAGCGCACGCGCACGCGCTGCCCTTCGACCACGCCGAGCCGCGCCGCGTCTTCCGGCGAGACGTCGATCGTCTCGCCGCGACGCACCGGCGAGGCGTACGGCCCTGTCTGCACGCCGGTGTTGTACTCGGCCAGCCGCCGGCCCGTCGTGAGGCGGAAGGGATACTCCGCGTCGAGCCCTTCGACCGGCAGCGCGTGGTCGACGATCGAGAACGGCGCCCGCGGGCCGCCCACCGGACGCTCCCACAAGCGGCCGTGCAGAAACGCTTCGCCGGGATGTGACTCGTCGTAGCAGGGCCACTGCAGACCGCCCGCGGCGAGCCGCGCGTAACTCATGCCGCCGTGCACGGGAGAGAGCGCGCGCAGTTCGTCCCAGATACCCTCGGCGTCGGTGGCCGGCCACTCGGCGCCCATGCGCCGCGCCAGGTCCACGATGATGGCGAGATCCTCGCGGCTCTCGCCAAGCGGCGCCTTCGTGCGGCGCACACGCTGCACGCGCCGTTCGCTCGAGGTCACCGTGCCCTCGGACTCGAAGGCGCCGGCGGCGGCCGGCAGCACGACGTCGGCCAGGTCCGCCGTGGCCGTGCGCATCACGTCCTGCACGACCAGGATGTCCACGCCCCGCAGGAGCGCCTCGGCGTGGTGCTGATCGGCTTCCGACTGCGCCGGGTTCTCGCCGATGACGTAGAGCGCGGTGAGATCGCCGCGACCCATCGCCTCGAACATGCCGCTCAGGTGCCAGCCCTTCTTCGGCGGCACGGCGACGCCCCACGCGCGGTCGAACCGCGCGCGCACGCCGTCGTTCTCCACATGCTGGAAGCCGGGCAGCCGGTCGGGCAGCGCCCCCATGTCGCCGCCGCCCTGCACGTTGTTCTGGCCGCGCAGCGGATTGATGCCCGAGCCCCAGCGCCCGACGTGGCCGGTGAGCAGCGCGAGGTTGATGAGCGCCAGCACGTTGTCCACGGCGTTGTGGTGTTCGGTGATGCCGAGCGTCCAGCAGATCATCGCCCGCGGCGCCGTGGCGAAGGCGTGCGCCATCTCGCGGATGACCGCCGCCGGCACGCCCGTGGCCTCCTCGCCGCGTTCGAGCGTCCACGGCAGCACCGACGCCTTGAACGCCTCGAAGCCGGTCGTGGCCTCGCGGATGAACTCGTTGTGCGCGAGGCCGGCCACGATGATCTCGCGCGCCATCGCGTGGGCCAGGGCGATGTCGGTGCCGACGTCGAGGCCCGCCCACACATCGGCCCACATGGCGGACGACGTGCGCCGCGGATCGATCGCGAAGAGCCGCGCGCCCCGCTTCACCCCGGTGAGAAGGTGATGGAAGAAGATCGGGTGCGTCTCACGCGCATTCGATCCCCAGAGCAGGACGCAGTCCGTCTCTTCGATCTCGCGGTACGATGTCGTGCCGCCGCCCATCCCGAAGACCGCCGCCAGACCGGCGACGCTAGGGGCGTGTCACGTGCGGTTGCAGGAGTCGATGTTGTTCGACCCGATGACCGCGCGGGCGAACTTCTGCGCCGCGTAGTTCATCTCGTTCGTGCTCTTCGAACAACTGAAGAGTCCGAACGCCTGCGGGCCGCGTCGCGCCACGACGTCGCGGAAGCCGGCCGCCGCCCGATCGAGCGCCTCGTCCCACGTCGCCCGCCTGAGCGCGCCACCCTTGACGTCGCGCACGAGCGGATGTGTCAGCCGTTGCATGCGAGCCATACGCGAAGAGTAGCACCACGCGGCGGGGCTCGGGGCTCGGG
>CADEFD010000081.1:18933-24144 GCA_902826515.1 uncultured Acidobacteriota bacterium | reverse complement strand
CGGCCACCGCGTCGGGCGAGGGCTGCATCACCTGGTTCGAGAAGCCCTGGTTGCTCGTGCCGTAGGCGTTGTTGTCCACGCCGTCGATGAGGAAGTTGTTGAACGTCGAGCGCAGCCCGTTCACGTTGAACGAGCCTTCACGCGGCGTGAAGCCGCCGGTGTTGAGCGCCGAGAGGCGCACGCCCGGCGAGAGCAGCGCGAGCTGCGAGTACTCGCGGCCGTTGAGCGGCAGCGCGCGCGTCACTTCGCCGCTGATGACCTGGCCGCGGTCGCTCGAGTCGGTCTGGAGCTGCACCGCCGAGGCCCGCACTTCGACCTTCTCCGTCACCTGGCCCACGGCCATGGCCACGTCCACGCGCAGGCGCGCGCCGACGGAGACCTGCACGTTGTCCACGACGGCCACCGAGAATCCGGCCTTGTCGGCGGTCACGACGTAGCGGCCGATCCGCACGTTGAAGAACTCGAAATTGCCGGCGGCATCCGACTGACGCTCGCTGCTCACGCCGGTGTCGAGGCTCGTGAGGGTGACGCGGGCATCGGCCACGACTGCGCCTGAGCCGTCGCGTACGGTGCCGACCACGGCGGCGGTTTCGAACTGGGCCAGTGCCCGCCCCGGCAGGGCAAGGGCGACGAGCGCAACAAGGATCACGAACAGTCTGGAGGTGGATGGCATGGCAGGCAGGGTCCTCGCGTGCACGGTCGGGGCGACGTGCGGCGCCCCCTCCGCGCTCCCCTCGCATCACGCGAAGTGGACGGCGGAACGGGGCACCGAGGCGCCACGATGGACGCTTCGGATAAAGACGATAACGGCCGCGCGTGACCGTGGTGCAACGGGGCGGTGACGGCCGCGGCAAATGTCTTCGTGACAGACCCCGTTACAATCGCCGTATGGGACAGGTGCTCGGGATCTGGGTGAAACGCAGCCACGGCGGCGTGATGGACGCGCGCGCATCGGCGGAGCTCGTCGAAGGGCGCGGTCTCGCCGGCGACGCCACGAAGGGCGGCCGTCGTCAGGTCACGATCCTCGCGCTCGATCGCTGGCGCGCGCTCACGGCGCACTTGCCCGGTCCGCCCGACCCGGCCATCCGCCGCGCCAATCTGCTCGTGGAGGGCGTGGACCTCGAACACTCGCGCGGCCGTATCCTCGCGATTGGCGGCGCGCGCATTCGCATCTTCGGCGAGACGCGGCCGTGTCACCAGATGGACGAGGCGTGCCCCGGCCTGCAGGCGGCGCTCTCACCGCCGTGGGGCGGCGGCGCCTTCGGCGAGATCGTGAGCGGCGGCGAGGTGCAGGTGGGCAGCCCGGTGGCGTGGCTCGACGACGCGGCGCGCGCCCCCGCCTAGTCAGCCGGCGCCGGACGCTACAACCCGAAAAACGCCATCCCGAGCCACGATCGGATGAGGTCGCGGTTCGGCGCGACGAGCGCACGGTTGGCGGCGGGGGCATCGGGCAGCGTCACCGTGGGCACGTCGAGATTGGCGCCCTCGGCCACGCGGCCGATGGCGTCCGCGAGGTCGCGGGCGTCGTAGCGCACGGCCTCCAGCCCGGCCGCCTGGTACACGCGGACCCGTACCCACGAAAACTCGTCGCGCGAGAAGCCCGCCTCGTTCATGGCGGCAACCTGCGCGCGCCAGGCGTCCAGATAGACGCCCGACAGATCCGTGACGCCGCCAAGCAGGTCCTGCAGCGAGGGCACCACCACGGTGCCCTCGGGCGTGCTCCGCGAGAGCTCGCGGTATTTGTCGGCGAACGCGCCGGCGCGATCGCCGAGGGCGGTCCGCGTCTGCTGCTGAACGCGCACGAACCGCGTCACCTGGCCTTCCGTGAGCTCACCGCTCGCCGGCGGATCGAACGGGCGCGTGTTCCGCAGCTCGCGATCGATGTCCATCGCCTCGCCGAGCCGGGTGGCGCCGGAGGCCACGTCCGTCACGGTGGTCACGACCGGGCGGATGTATCCCCACGCGAAATAGAGGGTGGCGCCCACGAGCACGCCGAGCAGCACGAGCCCCATCAGGCAGCCCGCCAGGAACTTCTTCATGGGGGGATTATGGCGGGTCTCGGGGCCTCGGGATTTGTAACGGGGTCTGTCACGGTCACGGAACCGTGACAAGTCGTGACCGTGACAGACCCCGTTACAACTCGGGCACCTACCCCCTGAGGGCCACCATCGGGTCCACGCGGGAGGCGCGGCGGGCGGGCACGACGGCGGCCGCGAGTCCGGTCGCGAGCAGCAGCACGGCCACCACGAGGAAGTAGCGCGGATCGTCGGCACCCACCTGGAAGAACATGAGCTGCATCGCGCGCGAGAGCAGCACCGCCAGACCGGCGCCCAGCCCGATCCCGAGACCGACCTGCACGGCACCCTGCCGCAGCACCATGCCCATGACATCCCGCGGCTCCGCGCCCATCGCGATCCGCACGCCGATCTCGGGCGTGCGGCGGCTCACCGAGAACGCCATCACGCCGTAGAGCCCCACCGTGGCCATGAAGAGCGCGGCCAGTCCGAACGTGGTGAAGAGCGTGCCGAAGACGCGCCACGCCCAGGCGTTGCGGTCCATGGTCTCCTGCAGCGTGGTGACGTTGTAGATCGGCAGATTGCGGTCGAGCGACGCGACCACGCGGCGCACGGCCGCGGTCTGCGCCAGCGGATCCCCGTCGGTGTGCGCGAGCACGGTCAGAAACCGGGTGGGTGCCTGCGCGAGTGGCACGTAGACGGCGGCCGTCACCGAGGCGCCGAAGTCGAGCTCGCGCATGTCCTGCACGAGCCCCACGATGGTGCGCCACACGACGGCGTCACCTTCCACCACGCGCACCTGTCGGCCGAGCGCGCCGTCGGGGTAATGCGCCCGCGCGAAGTTCTCGCTGACGACGGCCACCGGCAGCCCGTCGGCGCTGTCGGCCGGCGTGAAGAGCCGCCCCTGACGCGCCGGCATCCGCAGCACGTCGAAGAACGGCGCCGACACGGTGGCGACCTGCGCCCGCGGATAATCGCGGTCGGACGCGTAGGTCACGCCGGGCAGCGCCACGGCCCCCTCGAGCAGATTCGGCGGCAGGCTCGTCGCCAGGGCGGCACTCCGCACCCCAGGCAGGGCCGCAAGGGCCGTCGTCAGGGTGTCGGTGACGCGCCGCTGGGCGTTCGTGTCGGGATAGTCCGTGGCCGGCAGGCTGATGCGGGCCGCGAACACCTGGTCCACCGCCACGCCGGGATCGAAGCGGCTGACGTTGAGGATGCTCTGAATGGTGAGCGCCGACACCACGAGCAGCGCGAACGACAGCGCCATTTCCCCCACGACGAGCCCGCGCGACAGCCGGCCGATGCGCAGGCTGGTCGTGCCGCGCCCTTCGTCGTTCAGAAGCGGCGCCACGTCGCCGCTCGCGGCGCGCAGCGCCGGCACCAGACCCGACACGAGTGCCGCGAGCACCGTGACCGCCGTGACAAAGGCGAGCACGGTCGTGTCGATGCGGATGTCGAGCCAGAACGGCGGATTCGTGTCCACGATCTGGCGGTTGAAGACATCGAGCCCGGCCCACGCGAGCGTCAGGCCGAGGCCCGCCCCCGCCGCCGCCAGCACCAGCACCTCGGTCAGCGTCTGCCGCACGACCTGCAGACGGCCGGCGCCGAGCGCGGCCCGCACCGCCACTTCACGCGTGCGATCGGCGGCGCGCGCCAGCACGAGGTTGGCCACGTTGACGCAGGCGATGACCAGCACGAGCAGCACGGCCACGAACATCATCGTGAGCATCTGCACCGTTTCGCTGCCAAGGAACTCCTCGACGTAACTCTTGACCTCCACCGTGATGGCGTCGCGTTCGTCGGGCACGTCCTGCAGCAGCGCCGCTTCGATCGTGGCCATCTCCGCGCCGGCCTGCGCGGGGGACACGCCGTCGCGCAGCCGGCCGATGACCTCGAGCCCCTGCACGGCGTTCCGCGCCGCCCGCGCCGGGTTCACCGCCAGTGCGACCCACAGTTCCTGAGTGGTGGGGAACGCGAACCCCGGCGGCATGACACCGAGGACGGTCATCGACACGCCGTTCACCCGCAAGGTCTGACCGAGCGCATCCTGGCGCCCCTCGAAGCGGTCCTGCCACACGCGGTCGCTCAGGATCACGACCGGCTCGGCACCAACGCGCCAGGCGGAGTCATCGAAATCCCGGCCCAGGACGGGCTGCGCGCCGAGCACGCGGAAGGTATTCGGCGTGATCCATGCCGCGCGGTAACGCTCAGGCGTGCCGTCGGGCCCGACGACGTTGGCATTCGCCACGTAGAAGCCGGCCACATCCTCGAACGACCGCTGCTCGGCGCGCCAGGCCGCGAACTCCCACGGCGTGGTGTCGAAGTCGTCCTGGTCGCGCAGATCGAAGGGCGCCATGTGCAGCAGGCGCTCCGACCGCTCGAACGGCAGCCCGCGCAGCACGGCGCCATTCAGGATGCTGAACATCACCGTGGTCAGGCCGATGCCGAGCGCGAGCGCCACCACCGCGAGAGCCGATGTGAGGGGCTGGCGCCCCAGCATGCGAAACGCAAGGCGCAGGTCGTGCATGCGAAGCCATACGGGCGGCCTGCCGGTGATGTTCCCCTGCCCCCGCTGTTGCTCTGGCGGCCGGGACCGCTACAGTAGGACGATGCGATACACACACCACCTCATCCGCACCGTCGTTGCGACGGCCGCCCTCGCCGCCGTGCTCGCCCCCGCGCCGGCCTCGGCCGATTTGCGCGCCACCGCCTTTGCCGGCGCCACGCGCATCAACGAGACCAACAAGGGCACGTTCGGCGCCGCCGTGACCTTCGGCGGGCTGCTCGGCATCGAATTCGACGCCTCGCGCATCTCCCTCGGCGGCCTCGAGAACCTCGACATCGCCAACATCGACGTGGACGCCAACGTCACCACCTTCATGGGCAACCTGGTCGTCCGCACGCCGGTGGGACCGGTGCAGCCGTATGCGTCGGCCGGTGTCGGCGTGGTGAAGGTCACCGGTTCGGTCAACGTGCCATTCCTCGGCAACGTCGTGAGCGCCAGCGCCCAGGACGTGGCGTGGAACGTCGGCGGCGGCGTCTACCTCTTCCCGTCGGAGAACATCGGCCTGCGCGCCGACGTCCGCCGCTTCCAGACGGGCGACGTGTCGTGGGACGACATCAGCGGCCTCGGCGATCTGCCGCTGCCGAAGTTCGACTTCTGGCGCGCCACCGCCGGGCTCACCTTCAAGTTCTA
>CADEFD010000081.1:16510-18833 GCA_902826515.1 uncultured Acidobacteriota bacterium | reverse complement strand
GGATTTGTAACGGGGTCTGTCACGGTCACGAGATGTCACGATTCGGTGACCGTGACAGACCCCGTTACAAATCTCCTGGTCCCTAGTTCCTAGTCCCTGAGGTTGTCGATACTGACACGCGCAAGGGTGTCGGCGGGCGTGAAGCCGAACACCTTGCCGTAGAAGTAGAGCTCCGATTCGAGCGCCCGCACGATGTTCTCCGCCTTGCGGAAGCCGTGCTGCTCGCCTTCGAAGGTCACGTAGGCCACCGGCAGGCCCTTCTTCCGCACCGCGTCGGCCATCATCTGCGACTGGCTGGGCGGCACCACCTTGTCGTCGAGCCCCTGCAACAGGATGAGCGCGCAGTTGAGCTTGTCCACGAAGTGGATCGGCGACCGCTCCCGATAGGTCGCCTGCAGCGCCGGATACGGCCCGACGAGCGAGTCCATGTAACGCGACTCGAACTTGTGCGTGTCCTTCGCGAGCACTTCCAGATCGCTGATCCCGTAGTAGCTCGCGCCGGCCTTGAACGTGTCGTGGAAGGTGAGCGCCGCAAGCGTCGTGTAGCCGCCGGCGCTGCCGCCGCGCGTGATGAGCCGCGCCGGATCGGCCTTGCCCGCCGCCACCAGATGTTTCGCGGCATTCACCGCATCGCGCACGTCCACGATGCCCCACTGGCCGTTCAGGCGCTTGCGGTAGGCGCGTCCGTAGCCCGTGCTGCCGCCGTAGTTCACGTCGATCACCGCGAAGCCGCGCGTGGTCCAGAACTGCACCTCGGCGTCGAACACCGGATCGGTGGCGCCGGTGGGTCCGCCGTGGCTCAGCACGAGGAGCGGCGGCGCGGTGCCGGCCGGCGCCTCGAAGGCCGGATTCACTGGCGCGTAGTAGAACGCGTGCGTCTCCTGCCCGGCGCTGTCGAAGGTGATCGCTTCCGGCGCCGACACGTAGGCCGCCTCGAGCGTGTCTTCACGCGACCGCCGCAGGATCTCGGCCTCGACGCCGCCGTAGCTCACGCGCGTGATGGCCGGCCCTTCCGTCGGTGAGCCGCCCACGAAGTAGGCCGCGCGCGACGTCGACACCAGCGCCTCGAGCGGATCGAGCGCCAGGTCGAGCCGCTCCAGCCGGCGCGGCTCCAGGTTGAGCAGCCCCATGCGCCAGCGGCCCTGCTCGCTCCACGTCACGACGAGGCGGTTGTCTGACTGGAACGCGTAGGTGGTCATGCCGAACACCCACTGCGGCTTGCCGAACTCCGCCTGCATCGCATGCACGGGCTCCGACACGCTGCCCTGCTGGCGGTAGAGATTCCACCAGCCGGTGCGATCCGACACGAAGTAGAGCCGGCCGTCGGGCGACCACGAGGGCTGGAAGATCGATTCCTCGGGACCGCCGGCGACGCGCACCGGCGCCTTCGGCACGCCGCGGGCGTCCAGGTCCGCGAGGAAGAGGGACGTGCCGTCCCACGGCATGTTCGGGTGGTCCCACTGCAGCCACGCGAGCTGCGTGCCGTCGGGGCTCAGCACGGGATCGGAATAGAAGTCCGCGCCGGAGGCCAGCACGACACCGGCGGCGGGCGCCGTGGCGCCGAGCGGAATCGCCACGAGTGCCGCCGGCGGCTGCGCGTCGCCCTTCGTGTGGTCTTCGCGGACGCAGAGCAGCCGCTTCCTGGCCACGTCCACCCGGCACTGCGCGTAGAAGTAGCCCTCCGGCGTGAGCGCCTTCGGCGCCTGCCCGGCGATGAAGGCGTAGAGCTTCTGGTCGGCGAAATTCGAGGCGTAGATCGTGCCCTGATGCACGGTGTAGGCAGCACCGCCGTATTCATGCACGCGCGTGCGGACATTGAAGTCGCGCGGCGAGACGTCCACCGGCGGGGCGCCCGCCGAGGCCCGCACGAGCACGTTGCGGCCCGCTTCCGACGCCCGGCCTTCGAGCCAGTAGACGTCGTCGCCGTCCACCGCAATCTGCCCGAGGCGCAGCGCGCCGGCCGTCGCCCGCGCCGCCGACAGCGGCGATGCCCACGCGCCATACGGCGCCACCGTGCGAGCCGGCCCCGGGGCCGCCGAATCTCCACTGCCGCCGCATCCCACCATCATGCCGAGCACCCCCACCGCCGCCGCGTATCGCATGGCCGCCATGGGGGGATCTTACTCGGCACGTCCGCCTGTTCCCTGTTCCCTGTTCCCTGTTCCCTGTTCCCTGCGGATATAGTGTCCGGCGTGGCAAAGCTGGGCGTGGTGGTGCCGGTCTACCGGGGAGAATCGACGCTGGAGGAGCTGCACCGGCGGCTCACGGCGGCCCTCGCGGCGCTGACCGACGACTGGCAGATCGTCTACGTGGACGACGGCAG
>CADEFD010000081.1:3765-16410 GCA_902826515.1 uncultured Acidobacteriota bacterium | reverse complement strand
ATCGACGTGCAGCACCAGCCGCGGGCCGGCGGCGCCAGCGGCTACTCGCTCTATCGCTCGGCGCGGATGGCCTTCCACGTGCTCGTCGGCTACTCGGAAGTGCCGCTGCAGCTCGTGGTGATGCTCGGCGCCACCATCACGGGCCTCGCCGCCGTCGTGCTGGCGCGCACGCTGTGGGTGCCGCCGGATCCCGACCGCGCGCTGCAGGCGATTCACCTCGCCACGGCGGTGCTGGTGCTGCTCGGCGGGCTCATCATCCTCGCCATCGGCACCGTGGGCGTCTATCTCACCAAGAGCTTCGTCGAGTCGATGAAGCGGCCGCTGTATTTCATCGCCGACCGCCGGGAGTTGTCGTCATGATGCGTCTCTCCGTCCGCGCGGCCGTCGCGCTCGTCGCGCTCGCAGTCGCCGCCGCTCCCCTGCACGCGCAGGCGCTGCCCAAAGCCGCGTCGCCGGAAGCGGTGGGCCTCTCGACCGAGCGGCTCGCCCGGCTCACCCGCGCCATGAAGGACGCGGTGGACGCGAAGCAGGTGGCCGGCACCGTCACCCTCGTCGTCCGCAACGGCCAGGTGGCGTATCTCGAGGCGGCCGGCGCGCGCGACCGCGAGGCCGGCGCGGCGATGGCGCCCGACACGATCTTCCGCATCGCCTCGATGACCAAGGCCGTCGTGAGCGTGGGCATCATGATGCTGGTCGAAGAGGGGCGCCTCTCGATCGCCGATCCGGTGTCGAAGTTCATCCCCGCGTTCGCGAAGACGACGGTGCTCGGCACGGTCAACGGCCGCGTGGCCGTGGTGCCGGCGAATCGCCAGATCACGATCCGGGATCTGCTCACGCACACGGCCGGGATCTCGTACGGCAGCGGCGCGCTCGAGCCTTGGTACTCGCGCGCCGGCTTCACGCAGTGGTACTTCGCGGACCGCGCCGAGCCCATGACGACGTGGATCGACACGCTCGCCACGCTGCCCTTCGATTCGCAACCGGGTGAGCGCTGGGTCTACGGCTACAACACCGACATCCTCGGCAACGTCATCGAGCGCATCAGCGGCCAGACGCTGGCCGACTTCATCGGCCAGCGGATCGCCGGGCCGCTCAAGATGGTGGATACGGCGTTCTTCCTGCCGCCGGAAAAAGAATCGCGATTCGCGGCCGTGTATGCCGTCGGAGCCGACGGCACGATCGCACGGTCCGAGGAGGGCAAGCCGGCCGTGAGGACCCTGCCACACTCCGGCCAGGGCGCGTACGTGCGCGGGCCGCGCACCGCGTTCTCGGGCGGCGCCGGACTGCTCTCCACCGCGCGCGACTACGCGCGCTTCATGCAGATGCTGCTGAACGGCGGCACCCTCGAGGGCGTGCGTCTGCTGAGTCCGACGACGGTGACGCTGATGACGTCGAACCACGTCGGCACGCTCTACCAGAACGGCGCGCTCGGCTGGGGGCTGGGCTTCGAAGTGGTCGAGCAGGTGGGCCGGGCCCCGCGCTACGGTGCCGCCGGCGAGTTCTCGTGGAGCGGCGCGTATCACACGACTTACTGGGCCGACCCGACCGAGCAGCTCGTGGTCGTGTTCATGAGCCAGCTCCTGCCGGCCGGCACGACCAACCTCACGACGCGCGTGCGCACACTCGTCAACCAGGCGATCGTCGGACCGCCCACGGGCCTGCCCGCGCCGGCCACGACGTCGGCCGCGAAGAAGCCCGCGCGCCCGGGCGGTCGCTAGCCGTGTCTGCGGCGCACCGGTCCGCGTGCTGACGCTCTCCGCGCCGGTCGTCACGACCTTCGCGGCGCTGGCCGTCGCGATGGTGGCGCTGTGGGCGCCGCGGGTGTGGTTCTCGCCGCACGCGCGGTCACTCTGGGTGGCGCCCTTCGCCGTGGCGCTGCTCGTGGGGCAGATGGCGGGCCTCATCACGACGCCGGGCCTCGTGGCGATGTTCGTGCTCATCACGGCCACGCGCGTGGGGTATCACGCGCCCGACGGCGGCCTGCGCGGCTTCGCGCTGGCCCTCATGCTGGCGCTCGCGGCCGGCCTGCTGCTGCACGCCGTGCCAGGCTTCGACAATCCGCGCCTCATCGACAACGTGCGCCTCAGTCCGGATTCGCAGCCCTATACGAAGTATCTGAACATCGACAAAGCGGTGCTCGGCCTCTTCCTGCTCGGCCTCCACGCGCCCGAGCGGGCGCTGCGCCGCGCGCCGAAGGGTGCCGCCGCGGCTGTCACGTGGCGCTTTGCGATCATCGCCCTCGCCGTGATGGCGCTCACCGTGGCCGCCGGCTACGCGCGGTGGGACCCGAAGCTGCCCGCGTGGTGGGCCCCATGGCTCGCGAGCATGCTGTTCTTCACGGCGCTGCCGGAGGAAGCCGTGTTCCGGCACGTCGTCCAGGGTGGCCTGCACACGTGGCTCGGCCCCACGCAGCAGGCGCGCTGGACGGCCGTCTTCGCCGCCGCCGCTCTCTTCGGCCTGTCGCATGTGGCCGGCGGCTGGGTCTACGTGGCGCTCGCCACCGTGGCGGGCGTCGGCTACGGGCTGGTCTACGCGGTCACCGGCTCGATCGTGGCCGCCATCCTCGCGCACACGGCGCTCAACACGCTGCACCTGCTGTTCTTCAGCTACCCGGCGCTGGCGCGCTAGCAGCCACGCGCGCCGGGGCAGTCGTATACTCCGGCGATGCCGTCCGCGCCACGCCCCTCCCGCCGCGTCGTCCTCGCCATCGCCGCCATCGCCATCACGGCCGTGGCGCTCACGGCGTATCAGCCGGCCGCTCCGGATCCCGCCGCGGCCTTCACCGTGCGCGACGAGATGATCCCGATGCGCGACGGGGTGAAGCTCTTCACGAAGATCTTCACGCCGAAGAACCAGAGCGGCCCGCTGCCGTTCGTGTTCCGCCGCACGCCCTATGGCATCGACGGCGCCGCCGGTTCCTTCACGCGCTACTACAAGGCGCTGGCGGATGAGGGTTACATCTTCGTGTTCCAGGACATCCGCGGGAAGTTCCGGTCCGAGGGCGAGTTCGTGATGCAGCGCCCGGCCCGCGCGCCGGGCGACACGAAGAGCCTCGACGAAGGCACCGACACCTACGACACGATCGAGTGGCTGCTCGCGCACGTGCCGCAGCACAACGGCCGCGTCGGCATGCTCGGCGTGAGCTACGACGGCTGGACCACGATCATGGGCGCCATCGAACCCCATCCGGCGCTCAAGGCGATTTCGCCGCAGGCCTCCCCCGCCGACATGTGGCTCGGCGACGACTTCCATCACAACGGCGCGTTCCGCCTGAGCTACGCGTTCGAATACGCGACGATGATGGAATCCGGCAAGGACGTGAAGAACTTCGAGTTCGACCGCTACGACACCTTCGACTGGTATCTCTCACTCGGTCCGCTCGGCGCCGTCAACCGCAAGTACCTGCGCGAGAGCATCCCGACGTGGAACGACTACGTGCGGCATCCCGACTACGACGAGTTCTGGAAGCGGCAGACGATGGTGCCGCACATCCGCTCGGTGAAGGTGCCGACGCTGAACGTCGCCGGCTGGTGGGACCAGGAAGACTTCTACGGCCCGCTCACGATCTACGAGGCGCTCGAGAAGTACGACACGGGCAACATGAACTACCTCGTGGTGGGGCCGTGGAATCACGGCGGCTGGACGCGCGACGGCACGGCGCTCGGCCCGATCGGTTTCGGCAGTGACACGGCCGCCTACTTCCGCGACCAGGTGCAGGCGCCGTTCTTCGCGCACTTCCTGAAAGACAAAGGCCCGCGCACCTTCCCCGAAGCGCTCACGTTCGAAGCCGGCACTAACCAGTGGCAGCGGTGGGACCAGTGGCCGCCGGCGAAGGCCACGAAGACGGTGGGCCTGTACTTCGGCGCGAACGAAGGGCTCGCCATCGGCACGCCGCCCGCCCCGGGCACGACCGGCGTTGATGCGTTCGTATCGGATCCCGCGCATCCGGTGCCCTACCGGCAGCGTCCCATCCAGCCCACGTACTTCGCGGGCGGCTCGAAGTGGTCGACATGGCTGGTCGAGGATCAGCGCTTCGTGGACGACCGCGCCGACGTGCTGAGCTGGGAGAGCGCGCCGCTGAAAGAGGACATGACGATCGCCGGCGAGGTCGTGGCGAAGCTCTTCGCCTCCACGACCGGCACCGACGCCGACTGGATCGTCAAGCTCATCGACGTTTACCCCGAGCAGTACCCGCAGAACTGGAGCCTGGCCGGGTATCAGCTCATGGTGTCGAACGAGGTCTTCCGCGGCCGTTATCGGAAGGGCTTCGAGACGCCGGCGCCGATTCCGGCCGGTACGGTGCAGCCCTACACGTTCAGCCTGCACACGCAGAACTACACCTTCAAGGCCGGCCACCGCGTGATGGTGCAGGTGCAGAGCACGTGGTTCCCGATCATCGACCGCAACCCGCAGACCTTCACGAAGAGCATCTTCGACGCCGAAGAGAAGGACTTCGTGAAGGCCACGCACCGCATCCACCGCTCGGCGCGCTACCCCTCGCGAGTCGACGTGCCGGTCGTGACCGCGCGGCCATGATCACGGCGAGGCTGGCCCGGCGCATCGTGTGGCTGGCGGCGCTGCTGCTCGCCGCCGCACCGGCCCCCGCGCGCGCGCAGGACCTCATGCCGGGCATGTTCGTGGGCACGCCGGACGGACCACAGGAGCTGGCGATCTTCGCCGAGCGCACGCCCGTCGGACGGATCAAGCCGCCGCGGATGGCGCTCGACGACGCGCAGATGGTCGCGGGCGAGGTGCGCGTGCTCTGCAATCTTCCGCACTTCCGGCTCCGCTCGATCTGGCTCTCGACCCGCCGGGTCTTCCGCGACGACTCCGCCGAGCGTCGTCCCCTGCGCGTGGCGCGGCGGCGGCTCACCGTGACGGCCGTGTTCGCGCAGGTGGTCGACAGCGCGGATCCGGCGCGCTGGCGCAAGCTGCTCGAGGACGTCGGCGCGTCGGCGGACAACCCGGCCTACGTCTTCGTCACGATGGAGAACGACGGCCAGGTGCGCGACTTCGTCGTGGGTGTGGACATGGCGTCAGCGCTGGCCCGGTGACGTCGCGGGCGCGCCCGAGGCGTCCAGGTGCCAGCCGGGGTGCAGCCAGCGGCCGCCACGGCGCACGAACGTCTCGGTGAGCCGCCCGCGGATCGTCTGCTCGCGCCCAGCGGTCTCGATTACCGCCTCGAAGCGCCCGTAGAGCACGACCGTGTCGCCGAAGCGCTGCGCGCGCGTTTCCGGAAACGCGAGGCGCAGCAGCCGGCCGCCGCCGTCCTTGAATGCTTTCGACGCGGCGATGGTGGCCTCGCGGCTCGCCATCGGCCCGTCGGTCCAGCTGATGCCGATGAACTCCGGCGGCAGCAGCTCGGCCAGCGCCACGCCGTCGCCGCCGAACCAGGCGCGCCACGCGTGTTCACGGGCCACGAGCAGCGCCGGATCGATCGGCGGCTCCGGCGGCGGCGCCGCACCTGCCGTCAGCAGCGCCGCGAGCATCGCCACGCCGATCGTCCCCAGTCCTGCCTGCCATGTGCGCATGCCATCCTCCACGACAGGCACGGTAGCGGCGCGTCCGCAGGCGGCGCTTGCGGTTTCTTGCGAATCTCCGCCGCCGCGATCGCGGAACGTCTCCGCCATGCCAAGATGAGCGGATGAACCGCGTCGCCGCGATCCTCGGCACCGCGTCCGTGAGGCTCGAGCGCTTCGACCATCCGCCCGGGCACAGCCACTGCGATCCCGAGCGCGAGTGCGCCGCCGGCCACGCCGTGAGTTTCGTCGAAACCGGCGCCTTCCGCGTGCGTACGACCGGCGCCTGGCGACCGGTCGCCGCCGGCGAACTCTTCCTTACACACCCGGGTCTCGAGTTCTCGTGCGCGCACGACGAAGAGCAACCGACGGATTGTTGCCTGTCGATCTCCTACGACGCCCAGGCCATCGAAAGTCTGCGTGGCGCCGGCCTCGCGCCGCCGACGGCACTCGTCGAGGCGCCGTCGAACCGGCGCGCCTACCTGCATCACGCGCTCTCGCGGTGCGGCCACGGTGACGAGGCGCGGGTCGACGCGCTGGCCGGCGCGCTGCAATGGACGCTCGGCACGCCGCCGTCCGTGACGCCGCTCTTCCCGGCGCATCGGCTGCACTGGTATGCGGACCGCGTGGACCGCGCCGTTTCGCTCATCGAGCAGCACTTCGCCGATCCGCTGTCGCTCTCGACCATGGCCCGCGACGCCGGCATGAGCGTGTTCCACTTCGCGCGCGTGTTCAACGAATTGCAGGGGCTGCCGCCGCACCGCTACCTGACGTCGGTGCGGCTGGCGCGGGCGCGTGAGCGGCTGCGCGCCGGGGCGAGCGTGACCGACACCTGTTTCGCCGTCGGCTTCGGTTCGCTCAGTCACTTCGTGACGAGTTATCGCCGCCGCTTCGGCGTGACGCCGTCGGCTACGCGGATGAGCTGACGCGGTTCATACCGGCTCTGCGATCTCCTCTGGTGAGCGGCACGAACGCCGTCACGAGGAGCGCAGCAGTGATGAAGGTCAGAGACGTCGTGTGGGTGGGGATGCTCGGTGCGTGGTGCCTGCCGGGCAGCGCGGACGCGCAATCGATTGGCACGTTCCGCTGGCAGATGCAGCCGTACTGCAACGTCGTCGCGCTCGACGTGACTCCGACCGGCAGCGGATTCCGCCTCGAAGGCACCGACGATCAGTGCGGCGGTGCCACGGATCGCGCCTCGGCGATCGGCACGGCCTTCCAGAACCCCGACGGCACGATCGGCATGGGACTGACGCTCGTGCTGGCGCCCGGAGGCGCCGCCGTGCACGTGGACGTGGCACTCGCGCCCGGCGGCTTCAGCGGCACGTGGCGCGACAGCAGCGGCCTGAGCGGCCCCTTCGTGCTCACGCCAGGCACCGGCACGGGCGGCGCGCGACGGCCGCTGCCGGCGCTCGGTGGCGCCGTCCGCCTGCGGACCGATGGCGGCTTCGTGGCGGAATCCACGGGCACCGGCACGATTCCGGCCAGTGGCGCCGGCGACCGGATGATGTGGCACGCGGGCAAGGCGGCGTTCCGCGCGGGCACCGTGACCGGCACCGACTGGGACGACATGAACATCGGCCCGAACAGCCTCGCCGCCGGCAGGAACACGATCGCGAGCGGCAACGCCAGCACGGCGCTGGGCCTGGCGACGGAAGCGTCGGGGTCGGTCAGCACGGCCCTCGGGTACCGCTCGCGGGCGACCGGGCACAACAGCCTCGCCGCCGGTGATGTCTCGGTGGCCAGCGGCTACGCCTCCGTGGCGCTCGGCTACAACGTGGTGGCCGGCGGCTTTGCCAGCACCGCCTTCGGCGAGCGCGCGAGGGCGGGCGGAGATTCCAGCCTGGCCGCGGGCGTGTCGGCCGTCGCAGGCGGCGCGCGCAGCATTGCCCTCGGGAACGCCGCCTCGGCGTATGGCGCTGACAGCGTCGCCCTCGGCTCGAACGTGCTGGCACACGCCACCGCCCGCGGGTCGTTCGTCTTCGGCGATGCCTCGTCGGCAAAGCCGATCGAAAGTGTGACCCCCAACCAGTTCCTCGCCCGCTTCGCCGGCGGCATCGTGTTCTGGTCCACGAAGGACCCGGTCTACCCGACGAGCCCCGGCGTGCAGCTGGCGCCCGGCGGCGGGGCCTGGTCGTCGCTCTCGGACGTCAACAGCAAGGAACACTTCCGTGACATCGACGGCGCCGACCTCCTCGACAAGCTGGCAGCGATGCCCGTCCGCACGTGGAGCTACAAGGCGCAGGATGCCGCGGTGCGTCACGCCGGCCCGACCGCGCAGGACTTCCACGCCGCCTTCGGCCTCGGCGAAGACGCGCGACGTATCAGCACGATCGACGCCGATGGCATTGCGCTCGCCGGCGTGAAGGCGCTCGAGGCGCGCACACGCGGGCTCCTCGATCGCGCCGACGCGCTCGCCCGCGAGAACCTCGACCTGCGGAGGCGCCTCGAGCAGCTCGAACGGCTGCTCGACCGGCGCTGAGGCGGCGGGCCCGGGCGGCAGGTGCGTGGGGTCCCTGCCGTCCGGGCTTTCGTGATCAGAAGTCGAGCTTGAGCCCGAGCTGCAGCTGACGCGGCGTCGTGGCAAGCGACGTGATGGTGCCGAAGTTCGTGGCCGAACGGTTGCCGTTCGGCGCTCCGAAGTTCGAGCGGTTGAGCACGTTGAAGGCTTCGAGGCGCAGTTCGAGCCGGCTCTGCGCCAGCGGCAGCGCGAACGACTTGTGCAGCCCCATGTCGAGTGTGAAGATCGCGGGACCTCTGGCGGCGTTGCGCGGCGCGTTGCCGAACGGCTGCGACACATCGGTCGGAATCGTGACCGACGCCGGGTTCAGGTAGCTGTTCACCGACCGCTGCGACTCGTCAACGTAGATGTCGCCGCTGATGTTCGGGCGGTAGGTCGGCGCGCCGCTGACCGTTTGTGTGGCCGACGGCGAGTAGCTCAGGTTCACCGGCAACCCGCTCCGCATCGTGTTGATGGCGCTCACGCGCCAGCCGCCGGCCAGCAGTTCGAGCGCGGCCGGCATGTTCGTGGCCCAGCGGCGGTCGCGACCGAACGGCAGCTCCCAGACGAGCGTCGAGGTGTTGTTCAGGGGCTCGTTGTACCCCGAGGTGCCGAACTCGCCATCGAGATTGGCGAGATTCACGCGACTGTTGTCGCCGTTGGCCGTCTCGAGGTGACCCGACGCGTTGTCGCGCGCCCGCGACCAGGTGAACGAGTTGAGGAAGTAGAGGCCGCGCGAGTAGCGGCGCTCCACCTTCACCTGCAGCGCCCGATAGTCGCCCTTGCCGCCATCAAAGGCGGTCTGGATGAACTGGTAGCCTTGAATCGGCCGGCGCGCCTGCAGCGGCGTGTTCTCGCCCACAGCGTTCGGCCGCGCCTGGTTCAGGTCACCCAGGATCATCAGATTGCGGCTGCGGTTGCCGACGTAGGCCACATCCACCATCAGGCCCTGCAGCACTTCACGCTGCACGGTCACGTGCCAGCTCTGCACGCTGCCGGTCTTGAGATCCTCGGGAATGTGATTCACGCGGCCGTTGATCGGGTTGTAGTTCGCCGCCACGTTGTAGCCGGTCGGATAGCCAGCCTGCGTCGGCCGGAAGCAGGTGATGGGGCTCTGGTTGCCGCTGCAGAGCCCCTGCGAGGGCTGCTGCGTGACCGACAGGTCCACCACGTGCGGTCCGTTGAACGACAGCAGGTTCTCGCCGCCCAGCCGGTTGAAGTGGATGTAGCTCACACCGAACGCCGAGCGCACCACCGTCCGGTCGTTGAGGCTGTAGGCCAGGCCGACGCGGGGCGCAAAGTTGTTCTTGTCGTCGTTCACCAGGGCACGGTCGTAGATCGAGCCGTCCTTCGCCTGGAGCAGGGTGCGCGTGTCAGGGTCGAAGTTGGTCAGGTAGTTCGAGTCTTCCCACTGCGGCGTGGCGTACTCGTAGCGCAGCCCGGCGTTCACGGTGAGGCGGGGCGAGACCTGCCAGTCGTCCTGCACGTAGCCGAAGTGCATGCGCTGCCGCAGGTCGAACACGAAGAAGTTGACGATCTGATAGCTGCTGCGCGCGCCCATCAGGAAGTCGGCCATGTTGTAGAGCGCCGGGTTCGACGCCGCGCCGGCCGGCCGGCTGAACTGGCCGCTGTAGCTGTCTGACCCGTACTTCGGGTTCACGTCGTCCACTTCGGTGTTGATGCGCTGGTATTCGTAGCCGGCTTTCACCGAGTGGCGGCCGAAGAGGCTCGACCAGTTGACGCGGGCGTTGAACACCGAGGGATTCTGGAACTGCGGATTGCTGTTCTGGCGTCCCCACGCCGTCCAGCCGCCGACGCTCTGCTGCGTCAGGCCGCCCGAGAACACCTCGCCGCTCGGCAGGCCACTGATGCCGTAGGCGGCCAGCATGTCGGGGGTGCCGGTGCCGAAGGCCGACTTGCCGGCGTCGGTGCGCGACATCCCGACGCGCACGTCCACGAGCGACCGCGTGGTCAGCGTGCGGGTCAGTCCCAGCGCCAGCTGCTGGTTCTTCACTTCCACGTAGGCATTGGCCGGGCTGCTCGTCTCGCCGTCGATCGGCGGCGGCTCGAAGTTGTTGAGCTTGCGGTGGCTGAAGCGCACGAAGGTCCGCGTGCCGGCGCCCCACTGCTGGTCCAGCTTGATGTCGGCCTTGTCGTTGAAGTCCTCGCGGCGCGGCAGGGCGTCGTAGTTGTTCGAGAGGCCGGCGCGCGTCGGCTGCGGTAGTCCGGCGAGCACCTTACGCGCGAAGTCGGTGATGGCGGTGGCGGGAATCACGCCGTCGGCGTAGACGGCGCCGGTCAGCGGATTCACGACTGGCACGCCAAGGCGGCCGGCCCGCAGGTCCGCCGTCGGGATGCTGGAGAAGGTCAGCGAGCGCGACACCTGGCGGAAGCCCTCGAAATTGGCGAAGAAGAACGCCCGGTCGCGCATGAGCGGCCCGCCCACGACACCACCGTACTGGTTGCGGTTCATGGTCGGCTTCTGGCCGGTGCTGGGCTTGAAGAAGCCGACGGCGTTCAGGGCCGTGTTGCGGTTGAACTCCCACGCCGTGCCGTGGAGTCCGTTGGTGCCGCTGCGGAACGTGGCGTTGATGACGGCGCCGCCGGCGCGGCCGAACTCGGCGCTGAAGTTGTTGGTCTGCACCTTGAATTCCTCGACCGCGTCGGGCGTGACCTGCACGACCTGGTTCGAGAAGCCCTGGTTGCTCGTGCCGTAGGAGTTGTTGTCGAGCCCGTCGAGCGTGAAGTTGTTGAGGGCGCTGCGCAGGCCGTTGACGTTGAACGAGGCATCGCGCGACGAGCTGATCGACGAGCTGCGCACGCCGGGGCTGAGCAGCGCCAGATCGGCGTAGGCCCGGCCATTGAGCGGCAGGTTGACGATCTGCTCGTGGCGGATGACCTGGCCACGGTCGCTCGAGTCCGACTCGAGCAGCTTCGCGGCGCCGACCACCTGCACGGTCTCGCCGATGCCGCCGACCGAGAGCGTCAGGTTCACCCGCTGGCGGGCGTTCACGGTCACTTCGACGTCCTTCACCACGGCCGTGGTGAAGCCGTCGAGGGCGGCTTCGAGCGTGTAGGTGCCGACGCGCACGGTCAGGAACTGGAAGGCGCCGGCGCCGTCGGTGGTCGTCGTGGCGACCGAACCGGTCGCGTCCTGACGCAGCGTGACCAGAGCGCCGGGCACGGCGGCGCCGGACGAGTCCGCGACCAGGCCGAGCACGGTGGCCGTGTCGAACTGGGCGCGGGCCGCGGCCGGCAGGCACAGCAGCGCTGTCAGCAGCCACAGCACACGGAGGACAACGATAGAACGCAACATGACATCTGCCTTTCGAAGAAAGAGGAAGCCGACCGGCACGGGGCCGGCAGAACGCGTCAGCGGCCCTGGTAGGGCGTGCTGAAGTGGGTGTTCCACTCCACGCGATCGAGGTTGAGGGGCCGGTGCGACACAGAGCGCGTATCGATCTCGAGGATCAGCTAGGCGTCTTCGTCGTAGCGGGTGGAGCTGATGACCAGGTGCGGCGGGCCGAACTCGGTGCCGGCGTCCACCCACCGGTGCCAATGCCCGGAGATGACGCGCTGGACGGTGCCGGCGTGTTTGCGGAGCAGGTGCTTGAGGTCGAGGTCCGCGACTTCACGGTCGGCGATGACCTGGAGCGGATAGTGGACGAAGAGGAACGTCGGCAGACGTTCGGCGAGCTGCGCGTCGAGCCACGTCAGCTGCGTCTCCCCCAGGCTGCCCTTGCTCTTGTCGTAGCGGGCGTGTCCGGGCTCCCACGTCGTGCCGAGGAAGTTGTTCAGATGGATGAAGCGGAATCCCCGGTGGTCGATCGCGTAGTACGGGGCCACGCCCAGCTTGCGCCGGAAGAGTTCGTGCGCCGCCTCACGCGACACCTTCGGCACCGCGTAGTCGTGGTTGCCGAAGCCGACGTGCACCGGCATCGTGAAGCCGTCGGTCAGCGTCTTGGCATGATCGATGCGAGTCGTATTCGTGAAGTAGAAGTCGAGATCGGCAGACGAGTAGTCGTGGAAGTAATCGCCTACGAGGAACACGCGGTCGAGGGCCGGCGTCAGCGCGTTCAGGCGGGCACGTGCGGTTGTCAGCCGCTTCGTGGTCTGGAAGATCGTCCAGGTGTCTTCCTCGTTGCCCTCCGGGCCCCGGTAGAAGTCGTCGATGATGTGTGAATCGGCGATGACGCCGATGCGGAAGATGTGAGCGCCGTCCTGGGTGTCGAGCAGCGTCGGCGGCACGAGCAGGCCGGCGCCGCTCATCTGGAAGAACTGTCGGCGGCTCAGCATGCCGTTACGCTAACGGCCTGATGTCACCACCCTGTGACGCTGCGGCAACTTCGATGCGGACCGCGGGGCGGGCGCGAGTTGCCGGTGAGCGGTTCAGCCTCGGCGCCTGGCCGCGGCTATCAACCGCTCGAACGTCGGCAGGAGGTCGCTCTGGCCGAGCGCCTCTTCGAGCATCGTGAGCACGCGCCGCACGCGCTCCTCGTCGATCCGATCTGCCTGGATCCGGAGCACCGTCGCTACGTCCTCGAGGTCCTTGGCACGGCCGGCCAGCACCTTGAGCACGACGAGGTCGCTGACCTCGACCACCGGCACGAGCACGCCGTCGACCGC
>CADEFD010000081.1:0-3665 GCA_902826515.1 uncultured Acidobacteriota bacterium | reverse complement strand
GGGGACCGGCTGATCCGCCGGAACCTGCACGGTGACGTCGACGTCCGCCGTCAAGCGGGCTACGCCATAGAGGATCGCCGCCTGGGCGCCGAAGAGATACCAGCGGACACCGAGCGCGCCGAGCACGGCGCCGAGATCCTCGAGCAGGTCAGCGACGGGCGAACGCACGGGCGGCGATGTCCAGTCGCTGGCACAAGGCCAGATGGTCGGCCAGGTCGCGCGCGCGCTCTGCCGGCGCCGGAAAATCCGGCTGCACGCGCCGCGCATGATGCCAGAGCGACGTCGAGGCCGCCCGCGCCGCCTGCGAGCCATCGCGGCGATACACGGCCGCCCAGTGGTCCGCTTTCGACGCGGCGGCGCCGGCCCAGTCGCGCCTGGCGAACTGCCTGAGTGCTGCGGCGTCCATGGGCTCGATTGTAGCGTGCCGCGGTCGGGGCCAGGCATCGCTGGGGACACATGGGCCACAATGAGGCCACCATGTCCGGCTTCCGCCGCGCCGCCGCCCTCGTCCTGCTCTCGATCCTCGCCATGACATCCGATCCCGCCGCGCAGACCCGCACCATCTACTGGGGAGACGAGGTGCCCGCCGGCTGGACCGGCAAGTGGCCCGCCGACCTGCTCACCGTGCCCGAGCGCACGCGCTTCACGCGCACGATGTCCACGCTGCAGCTCCACGAGTGGATCGCGGCACTGAAGCTCAGGACGGAGTTCCTGCACGTCGAGACGATGTTCCTGAGTCCGCTGCGCAAGGCGGCGCCGGTCATGATCTTCGCCAACCCGCGCGTGACCACGCCGGCCGAGGCGAAGGCGTCGGGCAAGCCCATCGTGTTCCTGCTCGGCAACATCCATCCGCCGGAGCCCGAAGCGGCCGAGGCGTTGATGGTCGTGGCGCGCGACCTCGCCGTGGGCGCGCGGAAGGCGCTGCTCGACAAGGTCATCGTGATGATCGCGCCGGTCTACAACGTGGACGGCACCGACACGTTCGTGACCCAGGACGGCGGCTACGGCAGCGTCACGCCGTACATCCAGGGCGTGCGCGAGAACTCGCAGGGCCTCGACCTGAACCGCGAGGGCGCGAAGCTCACCTCGGTTGAATCGCAGGGCCTCATCCGCACGTTGAACGCCTGGGACCCGCTGCTCTTCCTCGACGGGCATCTGATGAGCCGCGTGAATCACGGCTACGCCAACACGTACGGCACGGCCACCATCCCGGCCGCCGCGCCCGGTCCCCGCGACTACATGACCGACACGCTCTTCCCGGCCGTACGCGACGCCGTCCGCACCGGCTTCGGCCTCGAGGTCTTCACGCACGCACTCGCGACACCCGATACATGGCCGCCGAAAGCCTGGAGCCACGATCGCGCCGCCTGGACGGTGGAAGCGAAGATGCTCGTGAACGCCTACGGCTTGCGCAACCGGTTCGCCATCATCACCGAGACGCCCGGTCAGCCCACGTTCGAGCGCCGGATCTACGCGCAGTATGCCTACATCGCCGCGCTGCTCGACTACGTGAAGGCGCACGGCACCGAGATGCTGGCGATTGCGAAGAAGGCCGACGACGACACGGTGGCGGCGGTGCTCGCGGGCGCGGAACAGGGCACGCTCACGAACTTCCTCGACGGCGAGTACCGCTCGGCGGGCACCATCGACCTGCTGGCCTACCGCACCAACGAACCGATGTATCTGCCGGGCACGAGCGTGCTCGGCACGAAGCCGGGCACGGCGTCGGGCCCACCGGAGCTCGTGCGCGGCGTGGACGACCTGACGAAGCCCGTGGGCACGCGCACGGCCACCGTACCCCGCGCCTACGTGCTGCCGCCGATGATGAGCGCGGTGGCCGCGAAGCTCCGCCTGCAGAACATCCAGGTGACCACCCTCACCGCCCCCGCGAAGGTGCAGGGGGAGCAGTTCACGATCGACCGGATGTACTCCGTGCGCCGCGCGGGCTACGACATGACCACGCTCGACGGCTCGTTCTCGCCCGTGCTCACGAAGGACTTCCCTGCCGGGTCATTCGTCGTGGACATGGCGCAGCCGATGGCGAATGCGGCGTTTTACTACCTCGAACCGCAGGCGCGCGACGGTTTCGTGGGCTGGGGCCTGATGGACGACGCGCTGAGGACACTCGGCGCGGCCGAACGGTCCGTCGTCTACCCGGTGTTCAAGGCCCGACGACTGCCCGGGTCCTAGGCCGCGAGGCGAGGCCGAACCACACGACCGCCGCGGCCATCAGCACGAGCAGCGGCACACTCGCGAGGTTGAGCGACGGCCAGCCGAGGCGCGTCACGGCGGGTCCGGCCGCCAGCGACGCCACGGCCTGCGTGCCGAACACGACGAAGTCGTTGAGCCCCTGCGCGCGGTAGCGTTCGGACGGCGCGTAGCTCGTCGTGAGCAGCGTCGTGCCGGCGACGAACAGGAAGTTCCAGCCCATGCCGAGCAGCACGAGCGCCGCCGCGTAGTGCACGAAGTGCTGGCCGACGAAGGCGCTGATCCCGACACACACGCCCATGAGCGAAAGGCCGGCGAGCATCATGGCGCGCACGCCAAGGGTGCGGATCAGCCAGCCGCTCGCCAGCGACGGCACGTACATGCCGAGCAGGTGCAGCGAGATGACCGACTTCGTGTCGTCCACCGGCAGGCCGTCCACGACGTGCATGCTGATCGGCGTGGCCGTCATGATGAAGCTCATCACGGCGAAGGACGTCACGCCGGCGAGCACCGCGGTGACGAAGGCCGGCTGACGGGCCACGACCGCGAGCGGCCGGGCCGCGTGGACGGCGGCCACGGCGCGCACGGGCGGACGGCCGAGCGCCGTGAGCACCAGGGCGGCCAGCGCGCAGACGCCCGCCAGCGCCACGAACGACCCGGTGAATTCCGGCCAGCCGCCGAGCAGCCGCGCCCGGTTGCCGAGCTCCGGCGCGACGATGGCGGCGGTGAGTGTGCCGAGCATCACCGTGGACACGGCGCGCCCGGCGTCACGCTCCTCCACGAACTCCGCGGCGGCGAAGCGGTACTGCTGCACGAACGCCATGTTGGCGCCGAGCAGGACCCCGGCCACGCAGAGCCCGGCGAACGACGCGGTGGCGACGCTCACCGCGCAGAGCAGCGACGCCACGACGGCCATGACGGCGCTGCCGATGAAGGCCGGCTTGCGGCCGACCCGCTGCATGAGCAGCGCGGCGGGAATCGACGTCATCGCGACGCCGAGCACCGAGAGCGAAAGCGGCAGCGTGGCGAAGGCCGGCGAGGGCGCGAGTTCGGTGCCGACGATGCCGCCGAAAGTCACGAGCACGATCGTGCCGCTGGCGGCGCAGGCCTGCGCCAGCGCGAGGATCCAGACATCACGCATCCGGTGGATGGTACTCGACGGCGCGTCGTGGCGGCTCAGCCGTGTGCGGAGCCTGCCACGCCGCGGGGGTTTCGTGGCACGATCGCGGCATGTACGGACTCATCGGCAAGATGACGGCAGTACCCGGCAAGCGCGACGCGCTCATCGCCATCCTCCTCGACGGCATCGGCGGGATGCCCGGCTGCCTCAGTTACATCGTGGCGAAGGACGCGGCGGGCGACGACGCGATCTGGATCACCGAGGTGTGGGACTCGGAGGCGAGCCACAAGGCGTCGCTGACGCTGCCGGGGGTGCGCGCCGCCATCACCGCCGGCCG
>CADEFD010000080.1 GCA_902826515.1 uncultured Acidobacteriota bacterium | reverse complement strand
TCGTGCTCGAGCTGTTCGCGCACGGGCCGGACGAGGATGGGCACGATGCCTCCGCGGCAGTCGCTACGATGTAGCGGTTGAAAAACAAACCCCATAATATAGCACGTTGATGCGTCGGTGGCCCTACATCGTGGGCACCGTCCTCTCGGGACATCCCGATACAATCGGGACCATGAAGCCTGCCCACCTCATTGGTGTCCCCCTGGACCTCGGCGGCAACCGCCGCGGCGTCGACATGGGCCCGTCGGCTATCCGCATCTCGGGCCTCGCCGAACACCTCGGCGCCCTCGGCATCCAGGTGACCGACAAAGGCGACATCCCCACGCCCCTGCCCGAGACGAAGGGCCCGGGCGACCCGCGGAAGCGCTACGTGAAGGAGATCGCCAAGGTCTGCCAGAAGCTGTTCCAGACGTCCATGGCCTCTCTGCACGAGGGGGCTTTACCGATCGTGCTCGGCGGCGACCACTCGCTGGGGGCAGGCTCCGTCGCCGCGAGCGCGGCGTGGCTGCAGGCGCAGGGTCAGCCGGTAGGCGTGATTTGGGTAGATGCCCACGCCGACATCAACTCGCCGTCCACGTCCCCGTCGGGCAACGTACACGGCATGCCGCTCGCCGCGCTGCTCGGCCGAGAGCCGGCGGAACTGGCCCGCATTTCGGGGGCCGAACCGGCCATCCGCCCCGAACACACCGTGCTCGTGGGCATCCGCAATCTTGACGACCGCGAGAAGGAGATCGTCAAGGCGTCGGGCGTGCACGCCTTCACGATGAAGGACATCGATCGGCTGGGGATCGCGGAAGTGATGGACCGCGCGCTGGCCGCGGCGTCCGATGGCACCGGCGGCGTGCACGTGTCGTTCGATCTCGACGTCTGCGACCCGACGATCGCACCCGGCGTGGGCACCCCTGTCAAGGGCGGCCTCGACTACCGCGAGGCCCATTTCGTGATGGAAGCAGTGGCGGAATCGGGACGGCTCGTGGCGCTCGACCTGGTGGAGGTCAACCCCGCGCTCGACCTCCGGAATGCGACGGCGGAGCTGGCCACGGAGCTGGCCCTGTCGGCCTTCGGCAAGCGTATTCTGTGAGGATGCCCGCCCACCGGGGAACCACGGAGCGGGTGTTATAGTCCAAAGAATGTTCGCCCCGGCGCCGTCCGTGCCGGAACGCGTCGATCGTCCCTCAAGGAGCAGTCCAGTGATTCATCGTCGAGCCTTCGTGGCTTCGGCCCTCGTGGCCGCCCTCGCCGTGCCCGCCGGCCTCGTGGCCGCCCAGCAGAAGCGCGCCAGCCCGCACGAAACCGTCAAGGCCACCATCGATGGCGCGAACGTCAGCGTGACCTATGGCCGGCCCTACATGAAGGGCCGCAAGATCTTCGGCGGCATCGTGCCGTACGGCCAGGTGTGGCGCACCGGCGCCGACGAGGCCACCATCCTCGAAACCGACAAGGCGCTGATGATCGGCGCGCTGCACATCAACCCCGGGAAGGTCTCGCTCTACTCGCTCGTGACCGACAAGACCTGGACGCTCGTCATCAACAAGCAGACGGGCCAGTGGGGCACCGAGTACGCCCAGGCGCAGGACCTCGGCCGCGTGCCGATGCGCGTCGAGATGCTGCCGGCACCGGTCGAGCAGTTCACGGTCGCGATCGAGAAGAACCCCGCCGGCAAGGGCGGCCGCCTCGTCATGCAGTGGGAAACCACCAAGGCGACGCTCGCGTTCGAAACGATGTAGTGTCCGCCGGGGCGGCCAAGGCTCCGCGCGGGGCCTTGCCGCTCCGCGCATTGCGGCACAAGATAGCCCCCGCCGCATGCTCTCCCCCATTCCCCTCCTGCTCGCGGGCCTCGCGCTCGTCACGCTCTGGTTTCTCGTCGCCTGGTGGCGCAGCGCGCGCCGCGGACATCCGCACGGCTGGCCGACGCCGCTGCAACTGGCGATTGGCGCCGTCGGCCTCTTCTTCGACACGCTCGGCATCGGCAACTACGCGCCCACCACAGCCACCTTCCGCTTCACGAAGATGGTGCGCGACGAGTGGATTCCCGGCACGCTCAACGTGGGGTCGTCGGTGCCGGTCGCCCTCGAGGCCTTTGCGTTCGTCACGGCGATTGCCGTCGATCCGCTCACCCTCGCCCTGATGGTGCCGGTCGGCGCACTCGGCGGGTACGTGGGCGCCGGCATCGTCTCGCGCCTGCCACGGCGCCGCGTGCAGCTCGGCATGGCGATCGCGCTCGTGGTCGGCGCGATCTTCATGACCGTCACGAACCTGCAGTGGATTCCCGGCGGCGGCGAGGCCACGGGCTTCTCTGGGCCGACCCTCGTCGTGGCGACGCTGCTCAACTTCGGCTTCTGCGCGTTGAACGCCCTCGGCATCGGCAGCTACGCGCCGAGCCTCATCGTGTTCAGCCTGCTCGGCATGAGCCCGCGGTCGGCCTTCCCCATCATGATGGGCTCGGCCGCCTACGGGCTGCCGCTTGCCGGCATCAAGTTCGCGCGCACGGACAAGTACGACGGCCGCGCCGCCCTCGGCATGGCGCTCGGCGGCATTCCGGGCGTGCTGGTGGCGGCCTACGTGGTGAAGTCGCTGCCGCTCGAGGCCATTCGCTGGCTCGTGGTGATCGTGGTGCTGTATGCGGGGCTGTCGCTGCTCAGGACGGCGACGGCCCGCGTGTCCCGCGACACCGGTGAGGCCCGGTGATGGCGACGTCGATGGCAAGGTTGGGCCGTGACCTGCGCCGCCTGCCCGGCCGTGTCGCTCGTCGCGTCAGGGGTGCGGCGAGCAGCCCCTTCGCGTCGTCTGCTGCCGAGACGAAGGCGGCGGAACTGCGCCGCGCATTCTCCGCGTATCGCACCGATGCGCTCGTGGACATCGACGTGGCGGACTTCACGCATGCGGTGCAGTCGCGGGTCGGCATCGACGACGCCGCGGCCGAAGGCTACAGCGCCGACGACCTCGAACGGCAGCGCGACTTCTCGATTCGCTTCCGCTGGGGACACAACCACGACTTCGGCACGTTCGCGATGCCTGGCGAGATGCGCGATCGGCACATCGAGCTCATGGCGAACTTCCTCACGCTGTTCCAGCTGCCGCCGGAGCACCTGCGCGGCAGGGACGTGCTCGACGTGGGCTGCTGGACGGGCGGCACGACGCTGCTGCTGGCGGCGCTCGGCGCAAACGTGGTCGCGCTCGAAGAAGTGCGGAAGTACGCCGGTACGGCGCAGTTCCTGGCCACATCGTTCGGCCTCGGCGCGCGTGTGACTGTGCGTCCGCTCTCGATCTACGGCTGCAACACCGACACGTTCCGGGAACGCTTCGACACCGTCTACTTCCCCGGAGTCATCTACCACCTGTCCGATCCGCTGATCGCGCTGCGCATCCTGTACAACGCGCTCAGAGTGGGTGGGGACATCCTGGTGGAATCGGCGGGCATCGACACCGACGAACCGTACTGCCGCTTCGACGGCAGCCTGGTCGTGACCCACGGCAGCCGCGAGTCACGCGACCGGGCCGGCTGGAACTGGTTCATGCCGTCGCCGTCGGCCCTCGGCCGGATGATGCGGGAAGCGGGATTCGACGACGTGCGGTCCGTGTGGCACGCGCCCACGGGCCGGGTGTTCGCCTACGCGCGGAAGGTGGCGCAGGTGCCGATCTGCCGCGCCGGACTGTCAGTGCCCGGGATCCCGTAGCGGCCTGACGGCTGGACGATGGCCGGGCCAGCAGACACAAGGTATTCGCGACGCCGGAGTGATCCGCAGGGGCGCCCGCTACGGCCCTGGCGGCGCAGGAGGCAACGACCCGGACGAATCGGCGGGACCGCCCGTTTGCGGGTCCGGCGTCGAGCGGAGATCGGGATAGGCCGTGTGGAGACCGTAGGGGGTGCCGCGAAGCGACTCCCGGCAGTACTCCACGATGTGTTGCCTCTGCGCGGCCGGCAGGTCGTCGTGACGCGAGGACTTGCCACTCACCATGAACTCGCCGCCGGCCGCCGAGAACATCGTCGGCGGGGCCATCTCGAACACCGCTTCGTGCGTCTTCATGTAGTCGAAGCTGCTGCGGTCGACGACCCGCGCGAGTTCGTCATCCGACAGCGGCTTTCCGAGGAAGGCTGCCACCTGCGCGCAGACTTTCGGCAGGTCCGACTTCATCTCTTCGAAGTGCACGAAGAGGACGTTAGGTCGCTCCTGGGCCCATTCCCACCACGGCCCCACGTGGGCGGGCCAGGGCAGCCAGTACATGCGATCGCTGCAGAACCAGTCGGCCTGCGTCGCCACCGACGGCATGAACGGCCCCTGCAGCGACCGGTGGAAATCCACGATGCTGGCAAAACAGCTCGCCGGATGTCGCGTGACGTAGATGTATTTCGCCTCGGCGCCGTAGGGACACAACTTCGTCGGCAGGTGGCTCTTGATGATGCGCGTGGGCGGTGTGCCCACCAGAGGGGCTGCGTCGAGGTCGACGCTGTTGTTCGCATCGATCCACGGCGAGACCGCGTAGAGATGATGACCACGCTCGACGAGGTCACCTCGACCGCGCGTCACGATCTCGAAGACGACCTGCTGCATCCATGTCGTGCCGCAGCGCATCTGCGTGACCACGAAGACGTCTTCGGGTCGGGGCACATACCGCGCCGCCCGCTCGAACACCTGCGGGCTGCTCACCTTGGGCGGGCCGCACACGCCGTCGTATTCGAATGTGGGCATGGCCGCCGGCGCGCCGCCCCGCGCCAGCAGCTTCACGAGCGGCATGGCCGGCGCGGCGTAGCGCCGCATGCGTGTCTTGAGGGCGCGACGTTCCGCCAGGGGCCGTCCGTAGTACGCCATGCCGGCGGTGTTCCTGGCTTCCCAGCGCACGTACCACGCCAGATACGCGAAGTTCAGGACCACCAGCACAAGGGTGCCGATGCCCACCGGCCACGTCAGCTCGAGCAGTGCCATCACTCGGATCGGGGATCGGCGGCCTGGCCGCGTCGAAACACGAAGCGCCACGCGGCCCGGGCCATCGCGACCGAGCGCTGCCAGAAGACCAGCAGCGCGCCGACCACAGCGGCGCCGGCCGACAGCAGTGGCAGAAACACGTCAGGCCCGATATACGCAAGGACCATCGGAATGGGGTTGCCGGCTGTCGCGCGTGACACCAGGGTTGCGACGTCCATGAACACACACCTTTCAAAGCGGGGGACCAGAACGACCCCACGAATGGAGTTCCCAGGGCCACCCCCGCACGTTAGCGCGCCTCGCACACCGCACGCGGGACGCGCGTCGACTCGATGTGCGGGGTGGCGCGTGGCGGCGCCGGCTGGGAAAGTACTTCGCGCATCCTGGCGAGCAGCGTGGATGACACATCCGCGGCTCCCTTGCCGACCAACGAGACGCGTTCGAGCGGATCCTCACGGTGGCGGTAAAGCTCGAGCGTCTGGTCGCCGTTGACGACGAGGTGCGCGTTGCCGTCATTGATCGAGCGCATATCACCTTTCGCGAGAGGCGTTCCCGGTGCCACGGTCGGGGCGGAGTTCACGCCCGCCAGCGCCGGCGACAACGGGCCGTTGTAAGGCGCGGAGGCCCACAACGGCGCGAGCGAATGCCCGGGAATGTCCGGCGAATCGATGCCCGTCAAGTCCAGAATCGTGCGCGGAAGGTCGCGCAGCGACACGGCGCGGCCCACCGTGGTCGGCGGCACGCAGCCTTCGTACGTGATGATGAGCGGGACGTGCAGGGCGGGCCAGTACAGCGAGTCGCCGTGACCGACCAGGCCGTGCTCCTGGAACTCCTCGCCGTGATCGGCGGTGACGATGATGATCGTGCGTCCCGCAATCCCCCGCTCCTCGAGCCGCGCCCACAACTTCGCGATCTCGGCGTCGATGTAGGCGATGCCGCCGTCGTAAGCGTCGCGCAGCTGCCGAGTGGCCTCGGGGGACGGCGGTGCCCCTCCGACGAAGGGCAGGTCGCGGGTTTCCGGCTCGCGGCCGAGAAACATGAGGTCGTAGGGCGGCGGCGGCGAGGAGGGCGAATGAGCGTCGAAGTAGTTCAGGAACGCGAAGAACGGCGCCCGCGGAGCCTCGTCCACCCACTGCAGGAAGTCGTCGTTGACGTCGGCGGCAGTGCGACGGGTCAGATAGAACGTGCGGTCGTGCAGCTTGTTGTAGAACCAGGCGGCCCACTGCCACGCATGCGACGACGCCAGCACGTGGGGGATGCCGCGGCCCACATCGCGAAAGGTCTCGAAGCCGCGATCGAGCCCCACGGCACTCGAGGCGTACTCGAGATTGGCCACGAATCCGCCCGTGCGGAAGCCCTGCGATACGAGCACCTGCGCGAGCGTCCGATGCGTGTCGTCCAGGCCTCTGGTCCACGACACCGTCGTGTCCTTCGGATACTGGCCCGTCAGCAACGACACGTGCGTCGGCAGCGTCCACGGTGCCGTCGCAACGGCCTCAGCGAATCGCGTCCCGCGCGCCGCGAGCCGATCCATGAACGCCGACGTCGGACGGTGGTAGCCATAGGCGCCGAGTTCGTCCGCCCGGACCGTGTCGAGCACGAGCAGCAGCACATTGGGCGTGTCGGGCGGCAGCGCCGCCGACGGCACCGGAGGTGCCGTCCATCCCGTGGGCCGGGCCAGTAGCGCGGTGCCGGCAAGGGCAACCATGCCCAGCCCGCAGGCGACCCGCCACGACCACCGCTCCAGGGCCCGCGGTTGACGCAGTACGAACCGCCCGACCTGCGTTCCCACGCCGAGCGCCAGCACCGCGAGCGCTCCGGCGTGCACGCGGGTCGGCAGCATCGACACGGCCGCGAAGACGGCCAGTGCCGCGGCGCCCGTGAGCGTCATCCGCACAGCTCCGTCTCGTCCCACGAGGGCGCGGAGCGCCCATGCCCCGAGCGCTATCAGCCCGAAGATCAGGAGGTTCCCCATGGGTGCGGCCCAGGGGCTGCGGGGGTCGAGCAGTTCAATGCTGCCGGCGCGGATTCTGGCGATGGCAATCGCCACTTCCGCCAGTCCGCCGACGAGCGCAAGGGCGGCCAGCGTCCATGCCACGGTCGCCATCGGCACGGGGCCGGCGCCGGCGGGGGATGGTGTCAATCGATTTGGAGCGTCGGCCATGGGCTCGGGAGCTCCTCAGGTTACGGTCAGGTCCGCCGTGGCGGTATCTCAGCCACCGCGTCGACGACGTCCACCCGGACGGCGTAAATGCCGTAAGCCAATTTCACGGCACCTTTGTAACACGGGTTGTGCAGCCCCCGACTCCTCGGTCAGCGAAATTGCACCCGGATTCCGAGCGTCGAGGGGGCGATGAACAGGACGGGCCGATTTCGTATCGCTCAGCGGCGATGGCTGCCGTCCTGGACGCTCAGCGAATGCTCACGACCGAGTCAGTGGTGGGCCGCCCGGGGATCGAACCCGGGACCACCTGATTAAAAGTCAGATGCTCTACCACTGAGCTAGCGGCCCGCAGCTCTCAATTCTACCCGGTCCGCGGGCGACTCGCCCGTGCGACGTGGAATCGCGGCCCCGCTACTCGTCGGCCACCCAGAAGTACACGGCCGTGGACGCGAGTCCTGCGAGCACCAGCGCGCCGGCCACGACGAGCAGCGACGGCACCCGACCGGCGAGTTCCATGGCCGGCAGCGCCGTCGGCACGGTGGCCGCGACGCGGCCCGCGACCGAGGCCGCGGCTCCGCTCAGCACCGGTGCGAGCTGGCCGAGCACCGTGAGCACGACGCCCACGCCGCACGCGGCGGCGATGCCCTGCAGCCACACCACGGGCCGGGCCGCCGCCTGTTCCCGTTCGAGCCGCGCCCGCACCGCCAGGCGCCACCACATCTGCGCGGCCGAGGGCACGTGCACCTCGGCGCCGCGATCGGCCTCGAGCAGCAACGCCGCGATGGTCACGGCCTCGCGGCACTCCGCGCAACCGTCCACGTGCGCGCGCAGTTCGGGCTCGCAGGCATCGGGCCAGCGTCCGGCCCGCACGAGCGCGGCCACTTCGAATTCGTGCCGGCAGTCGGGCACCATCACGCGCCTCCCCGCGCCCGCGCGTCGGGTCCGAGCAGCGTCAGCAGCCGGCGCTTCGCCCGGTGCAGCAGCGTCTTGAGGCTCGCCCGCTTCACGCCGTGTGTGGCCGCGATTTCTTCGTGGCTGCAGCCCTGCACGTAAGCCAGCCAGAGCAGGCTGCGTTCCCGGGCCGAGAGCTGCGTGAGCGCGCGCTGCAGGTCGAGTCGCTCGGCCGCCCGGTCGGCGCCGCGCTCGCTGGCGTCGTCCACCAGCGTTTCCTCGGGCGCGATTGGCGCCACCGGCTGCGTGCCATGGCGGCGTTTCGTGTCGCGCACGAGGTTCGCGGCCACGCGGAACAGGTAGTGCCGGCGATGGTCGTCGCTCTCGAAGGAGGTGCCGGAGCGCAGCACCCGGTAGTACGTTTCGTGCAGCAGGTCGTCGGCCAGGCGCGCGTCGCCCGACGTGCGGGCGAGATAGAGCCACAGCGGCCGCGACGTGCGTTCGTAGAACGCACCGAACCCGTCTTCGTCCATCTGGAACGCCTGCTCGGCGCTGGCCGCGAGGTCCAGCCGATCGAGAGCCGTCACGCGCGCGTCACTCATGCTGCGCCCGCGGCTCGGAGCCGATGAGGCCATGCCGCGTCGAGATGGTGTAGGAGACCCCCGCCGAGACCACGAAGCCGAGTCCCAGCGCGAGGGCCAGCGTGCTGATGATCGAGAGGCCCTGCGCGGCTTCCGCCAGCGCCGTGCGGCCGAGCACCCAGAAGCCGAGACCCACCGCGCAGAGCACGATGCCGGCCTGCAGCGACCACACGACGCGCGTCAGCGCCGCGGAACTCGGACGGGCGGCATCACCCACCTCGATTGGAGCGGAATCGAGGAACCGCCGCCCCGACGGACTCTGGATGTAGGCGAGCAGGTCGTCGTGCGACGACATGCGGTCGAGCACCTTGGTGTGCACCTCGACCTGGATCTTCGAGAGCCGCAGCCAGCGCCGGTGGTCCACGATCGTGCGTACCACCCAGACGAAGAAGCTGATGACCGAGCCGATGATGACGAAGACGCCGATGCCGCCGATGACCTCTTCGGCCATGCGCATCGCGCGGCCGTTCGGTTCGGTCTCGCCCGTCTCGGGCGTGCCGATGAAATACGCCGGGTTGAGGGCGACCTGCGGATGCGCCTGCAGGAAGGTGGCCAGGCGCGGATACGGCGCCAGGTAGTCGGTGCGGGTCAGCAGCGACGGGTCGTGGCGCAGCACAGCGGTCACGGCCGGCGGCAGCTCCCGGAGGATCTCCTGAAGGTCCTGGCGGGTTTCGTTGGCGGTCACACGGTCTTCCAGCACCGCGACAGGTGCGGGCGTGACCACGGCGGGCGTCGTGGATTGTGCGGCCGCCATCGGGCTGGCGGCGAGGCACGGAATCAGGGCGAGGGCGGCAAGGCGCGTCATACCCATCCAATACGCAGCCGGGGCCGGAAGGTTAACTGGTCAGGCCGCCGGGCCCTTGAGATCCAGCAGGCGGCGTGTGGCCTCGTGCGCGGGGGTCGAGAGCACCACGGCCGGGTCGCCCTCCTCCACCACGCGGCCGTCGGCCAGCACCACCACACGCGTGGCGAAGTCGCGCACGAAGTCGTCGTCGTGACAGGTGAGGAGCAGGCTGCGGCCCTTGGCCGTCAACTGCCGCAGCGTGTTCCCGAGTTCGCCGCGCCGCGCCGGATCGAGCGAGGCGGTAGGTTCGTCCATGAGCAGCAGCCGCGGATCGGCGGCGAGCGCCCGCGCGATGGCCACGCGCTGCGCTTCCCCGCCCGAGAGCTCGCGCGGCAGCGCCTGTTCGCGATGCCCGACGCCGAGTTCGGCCAGGAGCGCGCGGGCCCGCGTGGTCGCCTCACCCGCCGGTGTGCCGTAGACGTGCACCGGGGCGAGGCAGATGTTCTCGACCGCCGTCAGGTGATCCCACAGACAGTGGAACTGGAACACCATCCCGACCTTGCGGTGCAGGTCGCCTACGTGCCGCGCCGAGCCGTCGAGCACGAGGCCGTCCACCTCGATGTGTCCCCCGCCGAAGGTTTCGATTCCGGCAATCGCGCGCAGCACCGTGGTCTTCCCCGAACCCGAGAGCCCCATGAGCGCCACGAGTTCGCCGCCATGCACCGAGAGATCGACGCCGCGCAGGATCTCGCGGGTGCCGCGCGCCAGCTCCAGCCCCTGCACACCGAGCACCGGCGTCATGCCGCCGGCGCCGCCCAGCGCCGTTCGAGTCGCGCCGCCAGCCGCGCGAGCGGCCACGAGAGGGCGAGATACATCGCCGCGCAGAGCGCGCCAGGCAGGGCCCAGGTGCCGAGGTTCGCCGCGAAGATCTGCGTCTGCTTGGTGAGCTCCACCACCGTCAGCACCGACACGAGGGACGAGTCCTTGAGCAGGGCCACGAAGTCGTTGGTCATCGGCGCCAGAGCGTAGCGAAACGCCAGTGGCCCGCGGACGAGCCGCAGCGTCTGCCAGGTGCTGAAGCCGAGCGTGCGCGCGGCTTCGAGCTGCCCTTTCGGCACGGCTTCGAGCGCTGCCCGGTAGATTTCACTCTCGTAGGCCGCGTAGTTGAGCCCCAGGCCGAGGAGCGCCGCCACGAACGGCGGCAGCCTGACGACCGCCGCCAGCCCGTAGTAGAGCACGAAGAGCTGCAGCAGCACCGGCGTGCCGCGTGTCACCTCGACGCAGGTCGTGAGCAGCGCCCTCACCCAGCCACGGCCGTAGACACGCCCCACCGCGATGGCCGCGCCGAGCGACACCGCCAGCAGCATCGCCGCGCACGAGAGCACGAGCGTGATGAGGGCCGCGCGCAGCAGGGCCGGCAGGTACCGCGCCGTCAGGTCCCAGGTGGAAGGACGCGCCGGTGCGCCGCCGCCCGGCGCCTCGAGCAAGGAGTCAGCGCCCGCGAGCACCCGCGCGTACATCGCCGGCTGATCGTCGTTCCACACCTGCCACGTGCGGAAGATCGCCTCGAGCCGGCCATCGCGCATGGCCGCGCGCAGCTCGGCATTCACCTGGTCGCGCAGCGCCACGTCGGCGGGCGCCATGAGCACCACGTAGTAGCCAACGGCGGCGGCTTCGGGCTGCGTGACCAGGCCCGGCTGGCGCCGCATCGAGCGCTCGGCCAGTACGTTGTCGAGCAGCACCGCGTCCACACGGCCGAGCAGCAGGTCTTCGTAGGGATGAACGTCGTCGTCGTACGACACGGGCTCGAGCCCGTGCGTGCCCTGCGCCTCCGACAGAATCTCCCACGCGAGCGTGGCGCCGAGCGTGGCCACCTTGCGGCCGCGCAGGTCGGCGAGTGACCGGTAGCGGCCGGCATCGGCGGCGCGCACCGTGAGCACCTCGCGGAACTGGTAGTAGGGCACGCTCACGGCGAGCTCGGCCCGTTTGGCCGGGGAATCCTCGAGGCCGTTGATGGCGACGTCGAAGTCGCCCCGTTTCACCGACTGGTCGAGCGCAGTGAACGCCGCCTGCACGAAGACCGGCGTACGGCCGAGCGCCTTCGCCAGCAGCTCCGCGACCTCCACGTCGAAGCCGCGCAGCCGCTCGGGGTTGTCGGGATCGGCTTCCACGAACGGCGCGCCGCCTTCCGCGTCCGCGCCCCAGCGGAGCACGGGCGCCTGCGCGAAGGCCGTCGAGACGCACACGCTCCAGATCGCCACGGTCGTGGCGGTCATGCGAAACACGGAAGCGAGTATACGCGGGGCGGGCGCGGCGCGCCTCTTGCACCTGCGTCACGACGGAGGCAGTGTGCGCATCGGACTCATCCACAACAACGACGCCGGCGACGCCGTGGCCGGCGAAGCGCTCACCACGCTCATGGCGAGGCACGGTCACGAGGTCGCGTGGCTCCGCCACCTGACAGACGCGTTCCCGCCGCTCGCGCTCGACGGCCTCGATGCGGTGGCCGCCGCCGGCGGCGACGGCACCGTGCGGGCGGTGGCGGCGCGGCTGGCCGCGCACGACGTGCCACTGGCGATCCTGCCGATGGGCACGGCGAACAACACGGCCATCACCCTCGGCGTGCCGTTGGACGTGGATGCCGCGGTGGATCTCTGGGCCACGGCAGGCGTTCGCGCCCTCGATCTGGGCGTCGCGACCGGCCCGTGGGGCGAGCGCTGGTTTCTCGAGAGCGTCGGCGGCGGCCTCGTCACGCACGGCATCGTCGTGATGGACCGCGCGAAGATGCCCGGCGCGGACACGGCCACGCAGCTCGCGCGCGCGCTCACGACCCACGCCGACGTGTTGCCGCTCGTCGAGGCCGAGCCGTGGCAGATCGCGTGCGACGGCCAGACGATCAGCGGCGATTTCGTGCTCGTGGAAGTGCTGAACATGGCGGCGATCGGCCCCAATCTGCAGTTCTCTGAGGCGGCATCGCCCTGGGACGGCGCCTTCACGATCGTGGCCGCGGGCCTCGACGACCGCGCCCGCCTCGACGAGTACCTGCGCCGGCGCGTGCGCGGCGACGCGCCTCCGCCCTCGCTGCCGACGTGGCACGCGAATACCGTGACGATCACGACGCCGGCGCGCCTGCACGCCGACGACACGGTGCTCGAGACGGACGGACAGACGGTGCAGTTGCGCCTCGTTCCGGCCGCGCTGCGGGTGTTCGTACCGGTCACGACGCCGCACCTGCGCGATCGCTGAGCCGGCGCCACGGACGACGTACGGCAACGCGCCTCTCAGAACCGGTCGCGCGTTACTCAGCGCGGACGGACGGGCGCTCGGGAGCCGCGGCGCCGCCACGGCGACTCAATCGCGGCGTTGTGGCGGCGGTTGCCGTGGATGGGGAACGCGCACCACAGACTGGGCGATCGTGCCAGCGCTGGCGGCATGGCACGTCGGTTGCTCTTTCCTGCCTCGTAACGACACGCGCCATCCCGGCGCATCGGAGGAATGACACATGAAACAGTGGATGATCGCCTCGGCTCTCGCTCTCACGGCGCTGGCCGCCGGCCCCGTGAATGCTTTCGCGCAGCAGGATGCGTGGATCACGATGAAGACGAAGATCGCGCTGATGACGGCCGACAACGTCAGCACGTCCGATCTGAACGTGGACACCGTCGGCGGCGCCGTGACGCTGCACGGCAAAGTCGAAACCGCGGCCGAAAAGGCCAACGCCGAGACGGTGGCCAAGAGCATCGACGGCGTGAAGTCGGTGCAGAACCTCCTGCAGGTCGTGCCGGCCTCGACGGAGGAGCGGACCGAGGTCAACGACAAGGACGTCGAAGACCGCGTGAAGAACGCCTTCAAGGCCGACGCCATGCTGAAGGACAGCGGCATCTCGGTCACGTCGGTCAACAAGGGCGTGGTGCTCCTGAGCGGCCGCGCCAAGACGATGGACGCGCACCTCAAGGCGATCGAGACCGCGAAGGGCGTGGCCGGCGTGCGCCGCGTCGCTACGCAGGTCACGATGGCCGAAAGCCGCTAGACGCGGCCACCTGGACGGCAGTGACTCCCGCTGCCGGCTCCACCGCTCCCGGCCGTGGCGCGCGGCGCGCACGGCCGGGCGGCTCAGCGGCCCGAGACCACACCCGTGATGCGGCGGTACTTCACGGCGCGGCCGTCCTTCGTCGCCGGCTGATAGCGCCAGTGCCGGGCCGACTCGAGCAGCACCGTGTCGTAGACGCGATTGACCGACTGGTAAACGCGCGCGTCCACGACGCGGCCCGATTCATCGACCACCACCTCGATCGCCCCGAGCGGCGTGCCCGCCGCGGGCTCCCCCATCGACCCCCACCAACCCGAGACCGCCTGCGTCACCGGCGCCGGCGGCGTGACGTCCTTGTCGCGCCAGTCGTAGGTGAAGATGCCGATCGGCGCAAACGGCGGCGCCGTGTACGCAGGCGGCGCGGTGACGACGTCGGCGACGGGTTCGGCATCGAGCGCCGGCGCGGACATCGCGGCGGCCACCGGCGACGCCATCGGCAGGAAGCCTGAGGCCGAAGGCTGCAGCACGGCGAGCGCCGCCTGCACGGTGTCGTAGTCGCGGCGCGCCGCACGCCGGTCGATCGCCGCCGCGCTCAGCTGCAGGAAGCCGTCGGTGAGCGTGCCGAGATCGGCAAACGACGGATCGGCCGCGGCCACCTGCGGGTCGGCGAGCATCTGCGAGAGCTGCGCGAAGCCGTCGCGCGCCGCCGCGTAGTCGCCGCCGTCGTAGTGGCGCTTCGCCTCCGTATAGACCCGCCGCACCACCCCCGGCAACACGCGCCGGCGTGTTTCATCGAAGCGGGCGCGCACGCGCGGCGAGGCGTCGCTCGCGGTGAGCACGAAATCGGGTTTGGTCTCGAGCAGGCTGGCCGCGGCGTCGTCGGCCGCTGCCGTGCGGCCGAGCGCCAGCAGACACAACATCCGGTGGTGGTCGAGCGCCACCCGATCCTCGAGCGCCAGGTCGATCTGACGCGCGGCGTCGAAGGCGTCGAGCGCCTCGTCATACGACGCCGAGGCGTAGAGCGCGATGCCGGCCTGCAGGGGCGAGGCGGTCTGTGACGCCGCCTGCGCGCCGGCCTGCGCCTGCGCGAGCGGCGGCGTGGCGAGCGCCCACGCGAGTCCGGCAGCCACGGTCAGGTGCGTGAGTGACATCGTTTATCTCCGGAGGTCGGCCGAGACGCGGTTGGCGCCGGTGGCGCGCACGGTCACGGTTTCGGCGCGTTCGCCGAGGTCGGGGTGGCGCAGCACGATTTCGTGCACGCCAATCGGCAGCATCAGGTTGGCGAGCGGCGTCTCGCCGTGCACGCGGCCATCCACGACCACTTCCGCCCACGGCTGGGCGTTGATGGCCACAGGCACTCGCGGCGTGTCGAGAGCGAGCGGCACGAGCTTGCCGGGCACCACCACCGCCTTCACGGTGGCGCGGAAGCCGAGCGCCGCGTTCACGAGTTCGAGGTCGTGCGCGCCGGGCGTGAGCATGATGCGTTCGGTGCTGCTCGACCCGACGAGCTGCCCGGCCTCGAACACCTGGACCTCGAAGGCGGCCTGCACCCGCACCCATCCGGCCGCAGGGGCCGCGGGGATGACGGCGCGCGCGGGCGCCGGCAGCGGCGCGTCGAGCACGAGCGACACCGTTTCGCGGGCCGGCACCGTGATGGTGCGCTCGATGACGGCGCCGGTGCGGAACTCGACGCGCACGGTGTGGTCGCCGGCTGCGAGGTCCGCGCGGCTGAATGGTGTGGAGCCGGCGAGCGCGCCGTCGATGAGCACCTGCGCGGCGGTGCGGCCCGTATCCACCCGCAGCGCGCCGAGGCGCGCGCCCGGCGCCGCCGTGCCGGCGAGCACGACGTGGCGGGCCCAGCGCTGGCCGGCCACGACATCCGCCTGCAGCAGTTCGGGGTCGCCCACCGGGCCGAGCACCTCGACGCGGTGACGTCCGGCCGAGAGCGGCAGCACCAGCGGCGTCGTGCCCTGCACGTGGCCGTCCACGAGCACCTGCGCGCCGGTGGGATGGGAGGAGATGACCGCCTCGCCCATGTCGGGGCGGGCGGAGGCTTCGCCGGTGAGCGAGAAGCCGATGTAGAAGGCCTGCGCCATGATGACGGCGGCGAAGATGGCGAGCACGCTCATCATCTGCTTCGGGAACGGCAGGCGCCTGCCGCGGTCGCCGGGGCCCGGCAGCGGCTGGGCGGCCACGCGCGCGGCCGCAACGTAGGAGGCCGGGAGCGTCAGGCCGGGCAGGTTCACGAGAATCGGCTCGTCGTCGTCCACCGGCTCGTCGAGCGGCTCGAAGTACTCGACGACGGCCGTGCGGTCTTCGGTGCCGGCGCGCCCGAACCCCCAGGGGTCCAGGTGGTCCAGAGACTCGGCGGTGCTCGTCGTGGGCGTCATCACTCGTCCCCTTGTGCGCGGGGCTGCGTGCGGCAACCCCGGACTATGGAGACAAAGCGCCGATCTCAGGCCGGCACCCTCAGGAGGGCCCGGAAGCCCTCACGTTCAAGAGCGAGCCGAGCGAAGCGAAGGCGAGAGTCTCAGGCCTGCCTGACGCGGCGTGCCTGAGGACCGTCGGGGGACGGCCGTCGACCGAGCAGGACGGAGCCTGGGTTGTGCCGGGTACGGGATTCGTGCCCGCTCGCGTCAGGCCTGCCTGACGCGGCGTGCCTGAGGGCCGTCGCGGGACGGCCGTCGACCGAGCAGAGCGAGGGAGATGGCGTCCCCGACAGGTTCCGCCGCGCCTTGGGGCGCTGAATTCGAGGGATTTTGCGCCGGCATCGGGCGCGCACGACCCGGGGGGGCGCTCTCGCCGTAGACTCGATGTCCGGCGGCTAGGGTAGCTCCCGAACGTTGGTCCTCCGCACCGACTGCCGCCGAACCAATCACAAGCGGAGACCCGCGCGGAGGCGGGAATAATGACGTTTCAACGGGACCGCCACGCCAACCGGCGTGGCCTCTGTCAGGCGCGCCGATCATGACTGCGCCACGCACGCCGCGACGCGTCATCCGCGTTCCGCTGCGATTCTTCGGCGCACGGATCGGCGTTGTGACCGTCGACGTCGGAGCCCTGGCGGGTATGGTCGCGCAACCGCACGGCTTCGCCGCTCCACTGTCGCCCGCTGCGAACAAGTTCGCCGTCGGTAGGCTTCGACATGTGATCAGCCGTCGCGCGTTCGACGCAGTTCTCGAATCGGAATGGTTCGAGGCCGACGCGGATGCCGGACGCGACGCAATGCTGCCCCATCACCGAGACCGGGACCGGATCGCTCACGCTCTCTCAGCCCTCGAGGGCCCGTGGGGGAAAGACCCGGACAATTCGGCCGCAAGGGCTGAAGAGCGTGGGCCGGACACGGAGCCTTGGCCCGCACTCGCGTTGGTCTGGGTCCGAAGGGCGATCGCTGATGTTCTTCACTTCGGAACGGGCCAGCAACGAACGCGCCTGCGCGCTCTGTTCAAGGCCAAGCAGGGCCCCCCGCGTTTGATCCGTGGCGGTGCCGCCGTGGGAGCCGAGATTGAAACCTACTACAGGCGCGCACTGCGGGAGGCTCTACGCCGGCCGAAAAATCGGCGCGCTGACTACTTGGCGAAACACTTTCCCGCGGTTGCGACATTGCTTGAGAAAGCGAGTCTCAAGATCGACGACTTCCCGTCGGACGAGCTCGCTGCGCTGCTCGTCGAAAGGGACACCGGGTACGAGGCGGAGAGCCTGGCCCGTGCACGCCGGAAGCCCGCGAAGGTCAGAAAACCGCGCCGGATCAAATAGGCACCATTGATCCTTTCGTAGAGCGGTAGCGGGCTGCACTCTAGGCCCGTGGACACCAAAGACGGCCCCTCAGACCTTCTCACAACGGGATCGGCGGCGCGGGAACTGGGCCGCTCCGAGAGCACCATCCGCAAGTACGACCGGCTCGGCATCTTGCCTGCGGTTCGAACGTCCGGCAACGTTCGGATCTTCCGGCGCGCCGACGTTGACCGGCTGAAGGCTCAACTCGAGGCCGGGCATGTCGCCTAGCACGAACGCCGCCACGGTCACGGCAGCGGCAGGCGATCCGGCGGTTCTTCCCACCATGTTCGAGGCGGCCGTCCCGATCGATGTGGCCGGCGCGCGCCCACCGCTCGTGGCTCACCTTGCGGCGGCCCTTGCCGCCGACTGGCGCCGCCGGCAGCTTGCGGCGGATCGGGCGTAGGCCGTGGACGCCGTCCTGCCACTCCCGCGCGATCATTCGATCGAGGCCGCGGTCCTCGGCGCGATAATTATCCAGCCGGAGCGATTCACAGAGGTTGCCTCAGCCCTCACGCCGAGCGTGATGGACAAAGACGCGCATCGGTTGATCGCGGAAGCCGCCCATGCGGCACACGCGGCCGGCGCGGCGCCTGATCTGCTCACGCTAAAGGGTGAACTCGAGCGCCGAGGCGTCCTGGAGCGCGCTGGCGGCGTGCTCTACCTGTCGACGCTGACCGATGGCGTTCCGCGCGGGACGAACCTTCCGCAATCCGTCACCCGGCTGAAAGAGTTGTCTGAGTCTCGCGACGTCGTTCGCGCGCTCACACACACTGCACGAGAGGTCGCAGCAAACGGGGCGAGCCCAGACATCCTCGGCCCGCTCGCCGAAGCGCTTCGCCGGATCGGAGGACCGACGGAGACGCCGCGACTGCGATTCTCGAGCGCCGCCGAAGTGATGGACGCGCCACCGGCGGCCGAGGTCGTCGAAGGCATCGCCTGGGCGTCGAAAGTGACCGCCGTGATCGGCTCGAGCGGCAGCGGCAAGACGTTCTTTACCTACAGCATCGGTGCGCACGTGGGCTGGGGCGAGCGATTGCACGGCCGCCGCGTTCGGCGTGCCTCCGTGGCCAATCTCGCATACGAGCGCGATGGCATAGGGCTGCGTCTGCGAGCGCTGGAGCAATTCCACCGCAGGCCGCTCGAAAACTTCTACGCGGTCCATGCTGAGGCGCCATTGTCGCCGCGGATCGGACGCGATGGCCTCGAGCTGCCGTCGCCCGGTGAACTGGCCGCCACCGACGCACTCGAACACCTGAGCACCGATCTCGAGCGCGCCGGCGCGCCGCCGCTGGGTCTTGTCATCGTCGATACGGCTCGGGCCTCGATGACCGGGTCGGAAGACTCTAGCGACAACGTGTCGGCCTATCTCCGGGCGCTGGTTCGGATGACTCGGCGGGCATGTCCGGATGCCGCCGTGCTCGTGACGCATCACTCCGGGTGGAACGACGGCCCCGAGAAGCGCCGCCGGGAACGCGGTTCGAGCGCGTGGCGCGGAAATGTCGACGGCACGGTCTTCGTTGAGGCTGGCGAGCCCGATCCGTCGACACGCGAAACGCCGATAACAATCGAGGCGCTGAAGGTGCGCGATGGTGACCGCCCGGCCGACCTTCGGCTGGTTCGCAGGGTGATCGACCTGGGCTTCGGCGCCGACGGTCGGCCGTTGTCGTCCTGCATCGTCGACGCGGACCGGAACGCTCGCGAACGTGCCACGCGGCAAGAAGCGGCCACGGTCGCCGAGGCCGGCGCCTTCGATCTCCGCGTGCTCCGTACGATCATGCTGCGACCGGACGTCGCGACCACCGTTGATCGAGTACGTCAGGTGCTCAGCGTTCGCAAGGAGGCGCTGGGCGCCGCGATGAGCCGGCTGCTCGACGCTGGCTGGGTCAATCCGCCATCCGGTCGAGGAAAGCCATACACCGTCACGGACGAGGGGCGCACGGCCCTATTGGAGGCCGCGAAGTGACCCGGCCCGCAAGCCAGCGCGCTCGTTGCGTCAACGAGTTCCCGGTCGGTTCCCGGAACCGGTTCCCATCCAAAGGGTTCCCGGTTCCCATAGGGTTCCCAACCGGTTCCCGGAACCCGTATTCCGTTCGGTTCCCGGTCCCCTCTTGGGGGACCGGAACCGGAACCATTCCGGATCGAAAGAGCACATCCAGTTCCCGATTCGCGAAGCGAGTCGATGGAGGCCAGCCATGAACGAGGTCACAGGGCGGATCGTGTCTTGGACCAAGCGCGATCGGCGTTCGTTTGGTTACGCCGACGTCCCCGGCGTCGATCGCCAGGTGCTGGTGGCCGCCGGCGTCGTCGCCCGACGCGCTGCGCTCCGCCGAGGCGACCTCGTGCGGCTGGACGTTCGCCAGGACGGGACCGGCCGCCCGATCGCCGTAGCGGCGTCGCTCCTGCATCGCTGAGGACCTGAAAACCGGGGGCCTGTCGTGCCGATCCGGCTCGAGGCCCCCGGGCATCACTGCCGGGACTAGACCCGGCCATTCAACAGGAGAGGAAAAGACCGATGAGCACGAAAACGAAGCAGTGCGCGATCGACGCGACCCTGAACCTTGCAAGGGTCGCGCTGCCGGCGTTCGAAGCATCGCCCCTGGGTGAGCCGTGGGCCGCCTTCGACGCCGAGGCCGCTCGAGCAGTCGCCGACGTGAAGGCGCGCGCCCGGGAAGCGCTCTTCCCATCGGAAATCCGGCCGGTTGATCCGGAAGTCTTCGCGGCGTTCGAATTCTTGGAGGAGGACGCGGACCTGTCGAGCTACGTCTCCCATCTCGCCGACGTGCACGCGCGCGCCGTGAGCACCTATCCGGAACTGGCGGCGTTCGTGCGGTCACCGGCAGTTCTCGCACGGGTGCGACGGGTGGCGGCATCGCTTGCTCAGCGGCAGATGCGCACCTCCGAAGACGTCGGGCGCGAGCTCGTCGAGGCACTGAGCAAGGCTGTCGCCGGCCAGTTGGCCGGCACGGAGGAGTTCGAGCCCGCGGCGACCGTGCTCGCGACCGACGTGCCAGCCATGGAGGCACGCCTCGACGCGGCACGGGCCCGCCACGAGCAGTACGCGCGTGCCGAGATCGAGCGGATCGAGGCCGAGAAAGCCGAGGCAGATGAGGCACTGGCCGCCGAGGAACGGCGCCTCCGTGACGATCTGATTCAGTTTTTTGGCGCGCGCGGCTCGCGCCCGTTCAGCGTGGGCGCGCGGATCTTCTCGGGCTTGGGCATTGCGGCTATCGCTGCCGGCGAGGCGGCTCGAGACATCGTCGATCAGGAGTTCGGCTCGGCGCCCCTTGACGCCCTCCGGATGCTCAAGCTCGAGACCGAAGCGGCCGAGGCCGTGTCGGGCCATCAGGCGTCGTGACGATCGAGGAACGCGTCGACGCCTTCGGCGGCGCGCTGTCCATGCGTGAGGCCGTCGCGCTCGGCCCTCTCGAGTGGATGACCCGGCAACTTGTCGAGACCGAGGGCGCCCGCGTGCGCTTGGGATACTGGCTCGCGGCGGGTCGGCCCTCGGGCCCGTTTGAACCGAACGTGTTCGGCTGGACCGATCGACTCTTCGACGCTGCCGAAGAAGTGTGGCGCAGGCTTCCTCCACCGGTGGCCTGGCACGCGTCCGCGGGGACGGTGATTGCCGGCGTCGATTGGCCGTGCGCCGGACTCAGCGGATACGCCCCGCGCCTGTCCGTCGCTGCGACCTTCGATCAGCAACTGCAAATGGTCTGTGTGTCGGGGCACCTGTCGCCGCGGGACCTCGCGAGTGTGGTGGCGCACGAGGTGGCGCACGGCTGGACCAGCGTCATCCAGACGCGCGCCCGCGCCGCAAACTCCCGGGCGTACCAGGAGATCCGGCGGACCGTCGCCGCCGCCTTCGACGGCACTCCCGACACTGAGCACGCCGCGGCGCTCGAGCGGGTTGCCAGGCAGGAGGAGCTCGCGCACCTGCTGGCGGCGCAGTGGGGCTTCAACGGCATGGGCGCAGACATCGGGAAACTTCGACGGGACGGCTCGCGCAACTACATCAGGGAAGGAGCACGCGCGTGAAAATAGCACTGAGGGAAACGGTACCAAGCGTTGAGGACATCGCGGCCGGCTTGGACCTCCACGAGATCCACCCGGCGCTCGCGGACGCCGAGGTCACCGAGCGCCAACGCGCCGAGGATCTCGAGCGTGCCAGGGGCGACCTCGCGCGCGCGATCGACGCTGTCGATTCGGTGGGCAGGGACGTGCACGCCGGCCGAGCCGCCGCCGCAGATCTCGAGCAGGCGCTCCGGCAGCGCCAGGCCATCGCCGTGGGGATCGTCGCCGCCGAGCGAAGTCTCGCAGAAGCGACGGCGTCGCGCGCCCGCGGCGAGCAGGTCGCGCGCGAGAAGCTCCGCGAGGAAGCGAAGCGCCGGAATAACAACCTCGAACGGATTGCGGGTTGCCTTGCGCCGGCGCTCGATGCCCTGAACGATGCCGAGCTTGCCCTCGATACTGCCACGCGCCGCGCCCTTCGCAGCGACTCTTCGGGGTTGCCGTCCGTCGTCTGGCCGATGTGCCTGGCCCACCGGAGGCGCTGACGACGCCGCGCCACCGACGTCGGCGGCAGTGGCCGAACGTCGTCGCATCAGACCGGGTTCGTTCCTGTGCGCGCCGTCGCGCCAAGGGCCGGGCCGGGTCGATCAGGGAGCGCCGCCCCTGCGTTAGGTCTCGCCGCGATGGGCGAGGTCACGGCCGAGCGCCGCGGCTCGAGAGCTCGGGATCATCACTCGCTCCGAGGATGAGGACCGAGCACGCGGCAACTTTTCATTCGCTCGACGTCGATCGGATCGTCGAAGGGGGCCGGGTGCCTTAGGTTCTCCGCCGATGCCTCCCATGCGGGTGAGACGGACCGCACAGATCGACTAGGTCCGCAAGTTGTTGAGTGGTAACAGGTAACACCGAACATGGCCGATCCGATCTCGCTTCGAAGCTACGCACGGCAGCGCCGGGTTTCCGCGAAATCCGTGGTCCTAGCCATCCGGTCTGGGCGCCTGTCGGCCTCGGTTGTTCACACGGCCGAGGGCCCGAAGATCGCCGACACGGAACTGGCCGATCGCGAGTGGGCCGCCAACACGGATCACACGCGGGCGCCGACCTACGTCAAGGCCCGCGAGGCCGCACGCGACGGCCCGCGCGACGTTGAGAGCCAGGCGGAGTCCGCCGCAGCGGCGAGCCGTCCACCGGCGCAGTCCGCGCCGACGATGTCGCTCGGCGACGCCTCGGCGCTCGCGATGGAGTGGCGGGCGAAGCGCGCCGAGCTCGAAGATTTGGAACGGTCGGCGCGACTGGTGGACGCGGCGGCCGTCGAGTCGAAGTGGGTCGAGAGCATCACGAGATGCCGGACGAAGCTGCTCGGCGTGCCGTCGAAGCTCAAGGCCGCGCGCCCGAACATGTCGCGCGACGACCTCGTCCACGTCGATCGCATCATCCGCGAGGCGCTCGAAGACTTGGCAGACGATCCGCAGGGCGTTGACAAACGTAAATCAATTGATCTACGGTGATATGCGATGTCCCCACGACCCATGACCACGTTTCGAATCGACGAAGAGCTCCTCGAGGGCTTGCGCGCCTATCACCAACTGGAGGGCGTGCCGATCAGCGAGCAGGTCCGACGCGCGATCCGGATGTGGCTGGAGTTGAAGGGCGTCATCGCAAAGGCGGAGCGCAAGCGGGCGGCCACCCGCAAGCGCTCCTGAGACAGCGACAACCGTACCCGGTTGAGGTGCCCTGCCATCACGGTAGCACCGGCCGGGCTTTCCGAGAGGCGAAGCCCATGTCCGAGACCCACGTAGCTCCGAAGCCAGCCGCAATGAACGTCGAAGAGCGCCTCCTGCGCGCGAGCGCACTGGCAGCCCTCGTCGAGAATGTTTCCGCCGTCCTGCCGCACAACGCGAGCGGCCACGACTTCAGTTCCGATCCCGAGTTCTTCGAGGGCCTGCTCGCCGTGGCGGGACTGATCAGAGAAGACGTGGCGGCCGCGCGGACGGCCCTAGACTTCACGGCTAGCCAGCGACTGGCACCGGGCCCGCTGTAGGGCTGTGACTGCGGAGGCGCGGCGATGACCGACGACGATCGCACCTGGGCGGAGTGGGCAGAGCTGGACGGCAAGATCTTCAACGAGCTCCTTGAGACGTTCGCTCTGCGCCGGCAGTTTCGGGACTTCATGGCACTATTCGAGGAGAACTCCGAGCTGCGGGAACATGGCGGCCACGTGTGGAGTTGGATGCGCACGTGCTACGTCAACACGATGCTGGTACGGATTCGCCGACACACGGATGGCCAGCGAAATGAGGCCAGTCTCCGTCGGATGATCCTCGCCCTTGGCGAACGCCCCGAGGTGATCACGCGCGAGCGGATCGTCGCAAGGGCGGTCGAGAAGCAAGATTGGCTTGGTCCGGTCGCGGACGAGTACTTCACCAAACAATGGGCGGGGGGCGAGGTTCAGGCCGAACGCGCGCAGGCGGAGATATTCATTCGTGACGCCGCCGCTCTGTTTGCGGCAGGGGAGGGAATCGTTCACGTCGCGAATGTGCGATTCATCCACCACCAGCACCGCGCCCCGGCTGGAGTAGTCACGTTCAAGGAGGTCGACGACTTGCTCGACGAGATCGAGCGCGTCTATCAGCGATACCACGCCTTGGTCGTAGGGTCTTCGCTATTCGGCCTCGAGCCTGCGCCGCAGTTCAATACGCACAAGGTCTTTACCTTCCCTTGGTTCACGCCTCCTACGGTCGATGAAGCACTGGCGCAGCTCAAGCGCGAGCGTGACGCGTCGAACGGCCGCGGCCGCGACGGCATGGAGGCCGTTCAGCAGCATCATGAACGCGACTCCCGCCGGGGGGATGGGCGATGAACGAGGGAGCGAAGTTCGAACAGATGACCGACGACGAAAAGGTCGCCTTCTTTTTCGCGCCGCCGCTGCCGATGCAATCCGGCCAAGCGAAGAGCACGTTGCAC
>CADEFD010000079.1 GCA_902826515.1 uncultured Acidobacteriota bacterium | reverse complement strand
GCGGGCTCTACGATCCGATCAACATGCCGCTGCTGCACCACGTGCAGCAGGCGCTCCGCGCGCACACGCACTACCGCCGCGACGTGGAGTACATGATCAAGGACGGCCAGGTCGTCATCGTCGACGAGTTCACCGGCCGCCTCATGCCGGGCCGCCGCTGGAGCGACGGCCTGCACCAGGCCGTTGAAGCCAAGGAAGGCGTGAAGATCGAGCGCGAGAACCAGACGCTCGCCACCATCACCTTCCAGAACTACTTCCGCAAGTACGCGAAGCTCGGCGGCATGACCGGCACGGCCGAAACCGAGGCCCCCGAGTTCAACAAGATCTACAAGCTCGACGTCACCGTCATCCCGACCAACAAGCCGATGCGGCGGATCGAGGAACCCGACCTCGTCTATCGCACGGCGGCGGAGAAGTACGAAGCGATCGTCGGCGACATCATCGAGAAGCAGCAGGTCGGGCGGCCGGTGCTCGTCGGCACGGTCAGCATCGAGAAGTCCGAGAAGATCTCGGCGATGCTCAAGCGCCGCGGCATCAAGCACGTGGTGCTGAACGCCAAGTACCACGCCCAGGAAGCCGAGATCGTCGCGCAGGCGGGCCGCCAGGGCACCGTGACCATCGCCACCAACATGGCCGGCCGCGGCACCGACATCCTGCTCGGCGGCAGCGCCGATCACATGGCGCGGTCGCAGTGCCTGCACGAGGAAGTGGCCCAGAAGCTCGAGCGCGGTGAAGAACGGTTCGTCGACGACGACGAGTTCGTCTACTTCTCGCACGGCGGCGAGAACTACCGCGTGCCGCGTCCCGACTGGGACCGCATCTTCACGCATTTCAGGACGCAGTGCCAGACCGAACACGACGCCGTGGTCGAGAGCGGCGGCCTGCACATCCTCGGCACCGAACGCCACGAAGCCCGGCGCATCGACAACCAGCTGCGCGGCCGCGCCGGCCGTCAGGGCGATCCGGGCAGCTCGCGTTTCTACCTGTCGCTCGAAGACGACCTGATGCGCATCTTCGGGTCCGACCGCATCTCCGGCCTGATGCAGCGCCTCGGCATGGAAGAGGGCGTGCCGATCGAACACGGCATGGTCAGCCGCGCCATCGAACGCGCGCAGAAGCAGGTCGAAGCGCAGAACTTCGCCGTCAGAAAGCACCTCCTCGAGTACGACGACGTGATGAACAAGCAGCGCGAGAGCGTCTACACGCTCCGCCGCGAGGTGCTCGAAGGCGTCGTCCGCGTCACCGAAGAGGAAACCTCCGACACGCGCGGCTACCTGCTTGCCACCGCCGACGACCTCGTGGACGACAAGGTCGAGCTCTACTGCGTGAAGGACGGCGACTCGAGCACGTGGGATCTCGACGCCCTGCGCCGCGAGCTCACCGAGCTCTTCTCGCTCGACGACGACGACTACGCCAGCGTGCCCTTCGACGGCCGGCCGGTCGAGATCCGCGAGGCCCTGCAGGCCCGCGTGCGCGCCAAGTACGCGGAGAAGGAAGCGGTGATTCCGGCCGACATCATGCGCCGCGTCGAACGCGACCTGATGCTCCAGATCGTCGACACGCAGTGGAAGGACCACCTCTACTCGCTCGACCATCTGAAGGACGGCATCAGCCTGCGCAGCTACGGCCAGCGCGATCCGCTCGTCGAGTACAAGAAGGAAAGTTACACGCTCTTCCAGGACATGCGCAGCCGCATCGAAGCCGAGATGGTGCGCTACCTGTGGTGGCTGCGCCCGGTGGTCGACGGCGGCGGCGAGAGCGAACCCGTCGTCAACGTGCCCGTGCGGCCGCAGCCGCGCCGCCAGGCGCCCCTGACCTACAGCGGCCCGTCCGACACGCCGTCATCGGGCTTCCCGCCCCCGGCCGCGCCGGCCGCCGGCGGCTTCCCGCCTCCTTCGTCACCCACGCCCGCCCGCGTGGGCGGCGACGACGCCCCTGTCACCCAGGTGAAGCGTGACGAGCCGAAGATCGGCCGCAACGATCCCTGCTGGTGCGGCAGCGGCAAGAAATACAAGAAGTGCCACGGAGCCAACTGACGCCGTGCCCCTTCCCCGTGTTGTTCCCCGTGCCCCGCGCGTGCCCAAGGCCGACCCCTGCGTCGGCCTTTCGCGTATCTGACCCGAGAGACTGCCGCCCATGACGCTGCCCACCGCCACCCCATCGCTCGACGCCATGCTCTCGACGGCGCTCACCTTCGACGACGTGCTGCTCGTGCCGCGCTACTCGGACGTACTGCCGGCACGGGTCAACGTCTCGACGCGCCTCACGCGCAACATCCCGCTCGACGTGCCGCTGCTCAGCGCCGCGATGGACACGGTGACCGAGTCGTCGATGGCCATCGCGATGGCCCAGCAGGGCGGCATCGGCGTCATCCACAAGAACCTGTCGATCGAGGAACAGGCCGCCGAAGTGGACCGCGTGAAGCGCTCCGAGAGCGGCATGATCGTCAACCCGATCACGCTCTCTCCCACCCACAAGATCCACGAAGCGCTCGAGATGATGGCGCACTACCGGATCTCGGGCGTGCCGGTGACCGAAGACGGCAGCAAGGAAGGCCGCCTCGTCGGCATCCTGACCAACCGTGACCTGCGCTTCGAAACCAACGTCAACCAGTCGGTCGCCGACGTGATGACGCGCGAGAACCTCATCACCGTGCCGGTCGGCACGACGCTCGACGAAGCGCGCGAGATCCTGCACAAGAAGAAGGTCGAGAAGCTCCTCGTCGTGGACCAGGCGTTCCGGCTGAAGGGGCTCATCACCGTCAAGGACATCCAGAAGGCGATCAAGTATCCGAACGCCTGCAAGGACTCGCTCGGCCGGCTGCGCTGCGCGGCGGCGGTGGGCACGGCGCAGAACACGCTCGACCGCGCCGCGGCGCTCGTGGCCGCCCACGTCGACGTCATCATCGTCGACACCGCGCACGGCCACAGCCAGGGCGTGCTCGACATCGTGAAGGAGATCCGCCACCGCTTTCCTGACGTGGATCTCATCGCCGGCAACGTCGCCACCGCCGAAGCCACCGAAGCGCTCATCAAGCTGGGCGTGGACGCGGTGAAGGTCGGCATCGGCGCCGGCTCGATCTGCACGACGCGCGTCGTCGCCGGCATCGGCATGCCGATGATCTCGTCGATCTGGGAGTGTGCGAACGTCGCGAAGCCCTATGGCGTGCCGGTCATCGCCGATGGCGGCATCCGCTACTCGGGCGACATCGTGAAAGCGCTCGCCGTGGGCGCGAGTTCCGTCATGATCGGCAACCTGTTCGCGGGCACCGACGAGAGCCCGGGCGAACTGATTCTCTTCCAGGGCCGCAGCTTCAAGGAATACCGCGGCATGGGCTCGATTGGCGCCATGCGCAAGGGCAGCCGCGACCGCTACTTCCAGGACGAGTTCCAGCTCGAAGGCAAGGTCAGCGCGACGTCCGAGAAGCTCGTGCCGGAGGGCATCGAGGGCCGCGTGCCGCACAAGGGGTCGCTTTCCTCGCTCGTGCATCAGCTCGTCGGCGGTCTGCGCGCCGGCATGGGTTACTGCGGCTGCGGCACCATCACCGACCTGCAGCGCGACGCCCGCATGGTGCGCATCACGCCGGCCGGCCAGCGCGAGAGCCACGTGCACGACGTGACCATCACGAAGGAAGCGCCGAACTACCGCACGGAGTAAAGCCGGGGCTCGGGGCTCGGGACTCGGGCGCTAACGGATGTCGCACGCGGGCGGCTCCATGAGATCCGTCAGCGGCTTGGGCGGCGTGAGCACGTATGTGATGCCGTCCTCGTAGTGGCGCTCGAAGAGCCAGCACGTCCGGCCGTCGCGGTCGATGGCCGCCACTGGCCGCTGCAGAACGGACGGCCCGCCACACGCGGCCGATACGGCAAGGACGGTCGACTTGCCGGCGCCTGACACCGCCACCATGCCGAACGCCACGACCTTTCGGCACGGCCCTGCCTCATCGAACGGCACCACGGTCTGCACGGCGTGCACCCGTCCACCATCGGGCTGTCCGAGGACACGATGCATGTCTACGCTCCGGGCGGCGACGTCGAGGCGGTGCCACGGCGGCGGTGGCTGCCTTTCGGTCTGTCGCCAGCCGCGCCCCACCGCGTGCTCGACCTCCGAACGCTCAGCCTGCCTGAGCGCCCCGCGAAGGGCGCTCGGGAACGCCGCTCGCGCGTCGGCCTGACGCTCCGCGAAGAGAGCCACCCGTGCGCCGCCCGCCACGCCAACGCCGAGAACGTCGTCGTGCGAGGCGTCGCCGCCCACGAGCCGCGGTCGGAGGTTGGTGGCGACGGTCGGCTGATGAAAGAGCCCCCCGGGATGCAGCGTCCCGACGAGCGCGAAGACACCTCGCGTCCCGTCGGCAAACCACCCGCGCCACCGTCCCGGCAGCGGGCGGGCGGCCGGCTCCCAGGTCCGCGCAACGTCCTGGTCGTGCCACGGCTCTGAGTGGTCCGCGTCGTCGAAGGACCAGTTTCCGTCGGTGAGGGCGGCCACCGGTCGCAGCCCGAGCCTTGAGCGCGGCCGCCTTACGGATTCCTCGCCGCCGTCGTAGGTCAACACGCCAACCCACAGGTCGCGTCCATTGGGTTGGGCCGCCAGTGGCACAGTGAGCGCGACGGCGAGCAATGCAGCGGTACAGCGCACGCCCGATTATCGACCGCGAAGCGGCTCGGAACGCAACTGCTAGAGAACGCTCAGGCGCCGCGAGTCACGGGGCTCACGAGCACCTCACGGGCCTCCGCGCCGAGGTCGCCGATGCGGACCACGACGGAGGCCGGCGGACGTCGCGTGAGGCGCTCGGCCCACTCCACGACCACGACGCCGCGCGCGGCGAGATCGGGATCGAGGCCGACATCGTCGAGGTCGGTCGAGGCGAGCCGGTACAGATCCAGATGGATGAGCGGCAATCGACCGCCGAGGTACTCGTGGACGAGCGTGAAGGTGGGACTGGTCACCGCCTCGGGATCGAGGCCGAGCCCCTGCGCGAGGCCCTTCACGAACACGGTCTTGCCGGCCCCGAGGTCGCCGTGCAGCAGCACCAGGTCACCGGGCACGAGCGTGCCGGCGAGCGCTTCGGCGACGGCGCGCGTCTCCGCCTCACCCACGGTGACATGTGTGACCGCGCCGCTCATTCGCCGTGCGTGGCCGCGTGTTCGCGCGCCGACAGTTCCTGCACGGCATCGCCGATGTGCGTCACGATGTCGCCCGCCACCATCGACATCTCGCCTTCGTCGGCGTCCGCCAGTTCCCCCGCCGCGCCGTGCAGGTACACAGCGAGCTGACAGGCGGTGGCCGGATCGAGCAGTTGTGCCAGGGCCGCCGCCAGCATGCCGGTGAGCACGTCGCCGCTGCCGGCCGTGGCCATCCCCGGGCTGCCGGTGGGGTTCACGAACACGTCGCCACCAGGCGTCGCGATGATGGTGCGGTAGCCCTTGAGCACCACCGTCACGCCGTGCCGCGCCGCGAACTCGGCGGCGAGCCCCAGCCGATTGGCCTGCACGTCTTCGGTGGCACAGCCGACGAGACGCGCCATCTCGCCGGGGTGAGGCGTGATGATGACCGGACGGTCTTCGCGGCCGACGAGCATCGCCGGATCGCCGGCGCAGGCATTGAGCGCGTCGGCATCGAGGATGAGCGGCGTTTCGGCGCGCGCCAGCATCGCCCGCACGAAGGCCGCGACACCAGGTCCGGCCCCGAGTCCGGGCCCGATCGCCACCACATCGGCCGCGAGATCCAGCACGCGGTCCACGGCCTCCGCCACGACACGGCCCTCGGCCTCGGCCAGCGGCACGGTCATGAATTCCGCGCCGAGCCCGGCCACGACCGGTTGCACGGACGCGGGCGTGGCCACGGTCACGAGCCCCGCGCCGGTGCGCAGCGCCGCCCGCGCGGTGAGCGCGGCGGCGCCGGTCATGCCGACCGACCCGGCCACGACGAGCACGCGGCCGAAGTCGCCCTTATGGGCGTCGGGACTTCGCGGCGGTACGAGCGTGCGCACGTACTCGCGCGTGAGCAGGTAGAGGCGCGGGCCCTCGACCTCATCGAGCACGAACGACGGGATACCGATGTCCGCAATCACGACGTCACCGGCCGTGTGTTCGGCCGGGGGCAGCACGAGCGGCACCTTCGGCGCGGCCAGCGTGACGGTGACCGCCGCGTGCAGCGACGGGCCAAGCGGCTCGGCGGCATCCGCGGACAGTCCCGACGGCAGGTCGATCGCCACCACTGTCGTGCCCGAGGCGTTCACGTCGGCGACGATCGTCTCGTGGAGGCCGGTCAGGGCGCGGTTGAGTCCGGTACCTACCATCGCATCCACGATGAGATCGGCGCCGGTCGCTTCCGAGCCGTGCAGTTCCCACGCCGAGGCGTCGCCCACTTCGACGACCGGCGTGCCGAGCTGTCCGAGGATGTCGAGATTGATGCGCGCATCGCCGCGCACGTCGGCCGCGGCGCCGACGAGGAACACCGCCGGGGTGAGACCGCGCTGCTGCAGCACGCGCGCCACGACGAAGCCGTCGCCGCCGTTGTTGCCGGTACCGCAGAGCACCGCCACCGTGCGCGAGGGCAGATCGTCGACGAGCGTTTCGAGCGCGGCCACCACCTGGCGGCCGGCGTTCTCCATGAGCACGACCGACGGCAGGCCCACCTCGTCGATGGTGCGGCGATCGGCGGCGCGCATCTGACGCGCGTTCAGCACCCGGAGCGGCCGCACGCGGCGGAAGTCAGCCATCGGATCGGGCCGTCCGCCCCCGTTACTCGTACGCCTCCATCGGCGGGCAGATGCAGACGAGGTTGCGATCGCCGTACGGGTTGTCGATGCGGCCCACGCTCGGCCAGAACTTGTTGGCCTTCACCCACGGCAGCGGGTACGCCGCCTGCGCGCGCGTGTAGGGGTGCGCCCAGGTGTCGGCCGTGACCACCGCCGCCGTGTGCGGCGCGTTCTTGAGCACGTTGTCCTTCGCGTCGGCCTTGCCCGTGACCACGTCGTCGATTTCCTGGCGAATCGCGATGAGGGCGTCGCAGAAGCGATCGAGCTCGCCCTTGTCTTCGCTCTCCGTCGGTTCGATCATGAGCGTGCCGGGCACCGGGAACGACACCGTGGGCGCGTGGAAGCCGTAGTCCATCAGGCGCTTGGCCACGTCGCCCTCTTCGACGCCGGCGGCCTTGAACTTCCGCAGGTCGAAGATCATCTCGTGCGCGACGCGGCCGTTGGCCCGCGTGTAGAGCACGTCGTAGTGGCCGGTCAGGCGCGCCTTGATGTAGTTGGCGTTGAGGATGGCGTATTTCGTGGACTCGGTCACGCCCTCGCCGCCGAGCATGCGGATGTAGCCGTAGGAGATGAGCAGGATGCTCGCGCTGCCCCACGGCGCCGCCGCCACCGGCAGGATGCCCTTGTCGCCGCCGACCTTGGAGAGCGGATGCCCGGGCAGGTACGGCGCGAGGTGCGCCGCGACACAGATTGGGCCCATGCCGGGGCCGCCGCCGCCGTGCGGGATGGCGAAGGTCTTGTGCAGGTTGATGTGGTTGACGTCGGCGCCGATGAGCGCCGGGCTCGTGAGGCCCACCTGCGCGTTCATGTTCGCGCCGTCCATGTAGACCTGGCCGCCATGCGCGTGCACGGTGGCGCAGATGTCGATGATGGCGTCTTCGAAGACGCCGTGCGTGGACGGATACGTGACCATCAGCGCGGCCAGATTCGCGCTGTGCGCCGCGGCTTTCGCCTTGAGGTCGGCCACGTCGATGTTGCCGTTGGCGTCCGAGGCCACGACCACCACCTTGTAGCCGGCCATCACGGCGCTGGCCGGGTTGGTGCCATGCGCCGAGGCGGGAATGAGCACCACGTTGCGGTGGCCTTCGCCGCGGTCCTGATGCCAGGCGCGGATGACGAGCAGCCCGGCCAGTTCGCCCTGCGCACCGGAATTCGGCTGCAGCGACGTCGCCGCGAAGCCGGTGAGTTCGGCGAGCGCGGCTTCGAGCTCGCGGCAGATCTCGGCGTAGCCTTCGGCCTGATCGGCCGGCACGAAGGGATGGAGCCGCGAGAACTCCGTCCAGGTCACCGGATACATCTCGGCGGCCGCGTTGAGCTTCATCGTGCACGAACCGAGCGCGATCATCGAGACATCGAGGCCGATGTCCTTGCGCTCGAGGGCCTTGAGATACCGCATCATCTCGCTCTCGGAGCGATGCGTGTGGAAGACCGCGTGCGTCAGGAACGCCGACGTGCGGCGAAGCGCTTCCGGCAGGGCATCGCCGGCGGGCAGCGTGCCCTGTCCCGCGGTCTTGCCGACGGCCTTCGCGAACACCGCGACGAGCGCGGCGACATCGTCGGCCGTGGCCGTTTCGTCGAGCGAGATGCCGATGCCCGTGTCGCCGATGTGGCGCAGGTTGTAGCCGGCCTCGACCGACGCCGCGCGCACGGCGGCCGCCTGCTGGGGCGTGAGCGTGACGCGCAGCGTGTCGAAGTAGTGCGCGTTGGTCTGCGTGATGCCGAGCGCCGTCAGGCCAGCCGCGAGCGACTGCGTGAGGCCGTGCACGCGGCGGGCAATCGCCGTGAGGCCATCGGGGCCGTGGTACACGGCATACATCGCCGCCATGTTGGCCAGCAGCGCCTGCGCCGTGCAGATGTTCGACGTCGCCTTCTCGCGGCGGATGTGCTGCTCGCGCGTCTGCAGCGCCATGCGGTAGGCGCGATGGCCCTGCGCATCGACCGACACGCCGATGATGCGGCCCGGCGCGTGACGCACGTGTTCCTGGCGCGTGGCGAAGAACGCCGCGTGGGGACCGCCGTAGCCGAGCGGCACGCCGAAGCGCTGCGAGTTGCCGAGCACGATGTCGGCGCCGAGTTCTCCGGGCGGCGTCAGCACGGTGAGCGCCAGCAGGTCGGTGGCCACGGCGACGAGGACCTTGGCGGCGTGGGCCGCCGCAATCGTCGCGGTCGGATCCACGACCTGGCCCTGCTCGTCGGGATACTGCAGCAGCACGCCGAAGACGTTCGCGTCGTTGAAGTCCATCGCCCCGACCGGCTGCACGCGCAGCTCGATGCCGAGCGGTTCGGCGCGGCTCTGCAACACGGCGAGCGTCTGCGGAAAGACGGTGTCGGCCGCCAGGAAGATGCCGCCGGTCGTGAGCTTCTTCGGCGACACGCGGTGCAGCAGCGTCATCGCCTCACCCGCCGCCGTGCCTTCGTCGAGCAGCGACGCCGTGGCCACGGGCAGGCCCGTGAGGTCACATACCACCGTCTGGAAGTTCAGCAGCGACTCGAGCCGGCCCTGCGCGATCTCCGCCTGGTAGGGCGTGTAGGGCGTGTACCAGCTCGGGTTCTCGAACAGACACCGGCGGATGACACTCGGCGTGATGGTGTCGTAATAGCCGAGACCGATGAACGACCGCAGCACGCGGTTCTTCGCCGCCACGCCGCGCAGCCGCGTCAGATACCCGTGTTCGCTCTCACCCGGCGGCAGCGCCACCGGACCCGGCCGGCGGATCGAAGCCGGAATGGCCTCGTCGATGAGCGCATCGAGCGACGGCGCCCCGATGGTCGCGAGCATCTCGGGAAGGTCGTGCGGACGAGGACCTACATGGCGGCGAACGAACGTATCCATCGGCGGGGCCAGACGTGAAAGGGAAACGGGGGTTAGTGCGCGAGCGTGGCTTCGTAGTCGGCGGCGCTCATGAGCGCGTCGGCATCGGCCGTGTTGGCGAGCTCGACCTTGATCATCCAGGTGTCATGCGGCGCGCTGTTGACCGCGTCGGGCCGATCCTTGATGTCGGTGTTGACCGCGGTGACCGTGCCGGAGACCGGCGCGAAGAGCTCAGACACCGCCTTCACCGATTCGATCGTGCCGAAGGGCTGGCCGATCGTAAGCGTCGTGCCCACCTCGGGCAGCTCGACGTAGACCACGTCACCGAGCTGCTGCTGGGCGAAGTTCGTGATCCCGACGGTGCCCGTGCTGCCGTCGATGCGCACCCACTCGTGGTCTTTCGTGTACTTGAGATCGCTCGGATACATGGGTTCCGCTCCTCGCACTAGGCTTTCGGACGCTTGTAGAACGGCATCGGGACGACGACGGCGCGCGCCTGGCGGCCCCGGATGTCGATGGTGAGTTCGGTGCCCGCGGCGGCGAGCGCCGGTGGCACGTAGGCCATGCCGATGGCCTTCTTCAGGAACGGCGTGTGGGTGCCGCTCGTGACCACGCCGACGGTCGCGCCGTCGTGCACGACCGCGTGGCCGTGACGGGCGATGGCGCGGTCGAGCATCTCGAAGCCGACGATCTTCTTCGCGACGCCCTCGGCCTTCTGGCGATCGAGCACGGCCTTACCGGTGAACTCCGCCTTGTTCCAGCCGACGATCCAGCCGAGATCGCACTCGAGCACCGTGGACGTCTCGTCCATGTCGTTGCCGTAGAGACGCATGGCCGCTTCGAGGCGCAGCGTGTCGCGGGCGCCGAGGCCGGCCGGCACGAGGCCCTCGGGCTTCCCCGCCTCGAGCAGCGCGTTCCACACCTGGGTCGCGAACTGCGGCGGCACGAAGATCTCCCAGCCGTCTTCACCGGTGTAGCCGGTGCGCGAGAGCGTGCCGCGCACGCCGGCGATTTCGCCGTGGGCGAACCAGTAGTACTTGATGGTGCTGAGATCGACGGCGGTGAGCTTCTGCACGATGCCGCGGGCCTTCGGGCCCTGCACGGCGATGAGCGCGTAGCGGTCGGACGAGTTGACGATGGCGACCTCGCCGGCCTCCGGCGCGTGCGCGGCGATCCAGGCGTGGTCCTTCTCGATGTTCGAGGCGTTGACGACGAGCAGGTAGTGCTTCTCGGCGAAGCGGTAGACCAGCACGTCGTCCACGAAGGTGCCCTCGGGCGTCGTGAGCGCGGAGTACTGCGCCTGCCCGTTCTGCAGCTTGCTGGCGTCGTTGGTCGTGATGTGCTGCACGGCGGCGAGGGCGTTCGGGCCGGCCAGCTCGATCTGCCCCATGTGTGAGACGTCGAACAGGCCCGCCGCGGTGCGCACGGCGAGGTGTTCGGCGGTGATGCCCGAGTACTCGACGGGCATGTCCCAGCCACCGTATGGCACCATCCGGGCCCCGAGGGCGACGTGAGCAGCGTGCAGCGCGGTCTTCTTCAGGGGCGTCGGTGTGGTGTCGTTCATGCGGGGACCATGGAGGCGAGAAATATCCGCAGAAACGTACTACGCCCGCCCACGCCGGTCAAGGACGCCGGTCCCCGCGCCGGCGCTCATGCCACGTCGTCGCGCACCTCCGGCACGGGGCCGCGCCCGCCGCGATACCGCAGGTGCGCCTGCAGGGTGTGATAGCTGATCCCGAGCGCGCGGCACGCCTTGCGCTTGTTGTGTCCGGAGCGCTCCAGCACGAGCTTCGCGTAGCGGCTTGCCCAGGCGCGCAGGCTGTCGTTGGCCTCGAGCGACGGCACCACGACGTCCGCATACGAGCCGCGCAGCGCCGTGGGCAGATCGTCGAGGTCGATGACGCGCGAGTCGGACATCGCCACGGCGCCTTCGAGCGTGCGCTGCAGCTCACGCACGTTGCCCGGCCAGTGATAGGCCTGCAGCGCGTCTGCCGCGGTCGTCGAGAGGGCGACCTTGCCCCGCGACTCGTGACAGGCCAGGAAATACTGCGCCAGTTCCAGGATGTCGTCGCGACGCGCGCGCAGCGGCGGTACCACCACTTCGAGCCCGCTCAGCCGGTAGTAGAGGTCGGACCGGAACACACCGCGGTCGGCAAGAGCGGCCAGCGGCTTGTTCGTGGCGGCGACGATGCGCACGTTGAGGCGGCGCGTGGCGTGGCCGCCGACACGCTCCACTGCCAGTTCCTGGATGGCCCGCAGCAGCTTGGCCTGGGCCGCCATGGAGAGTTCCGCGACTTCATCGAGGAAGAGCGTGCCGCCGTCGGCGTGTTCGAACTTGCCGCGCCGACCGCGGACGCCGGTGGCCGTGCGGTCTTCGACCCCGAAGAGTTCGGCTTCGAGCAGCGTCTCGACGAGGGCGGCGCAGTTGACGGCCACGAACGGCCCCTGACGGCGGGGGCTCAGCTCGTGGATCTGTCGCGCCACCAGTTCCTTGCCGGTGCCGCTCTCGCCCTGCACGAGCACGGTGAAATCGCTGGCGGCGACACGCTCGATGCGGTCGCGCACCGCACGCATGAGGCCGCTCGACCCGATGAGCGGCGCCGCGCCGGCGCCAGACTTCGCCGCGACGGCGCGCGGCACCGGCTGGCGGTCCGCCGCCAGGGCGAGGGTGAGCAGGTGCGCGGCGGTTTCGAGCAGTTGTTCGTCCCAGGCGTCGAGATGGCGCCCGGGGAGCGCCAGTTCGAAACAGACGTCCTGGCCGGCGGCCGGGCCATTCGCCGTGATGCGCGCCGTGCGGGGCGCGGGCAGCCGTCCCGCGGCCGCGCCCCGACGCACGGTGCGCAGCCAGTCGGCGCCAAGGGCGCGGGCCAGCCCCGCCTCGAGTACGCCCTCCAGCCGGACGTGCGGCTCGCCCGACACCAGGTGCGTCGCCAGGGCGCGCACCACGGCGTGGATCCCCTGGCGTCGGTCGCCCTGCCGCGGGTGCCGCCCGTCGTCGTGTGCCGTCTCGCGTCGATGCTCCATGCGCACTGCCCCCCTTGCGACGGTGGTGAACCAAGCCGGATGCCACCTGCCGTCCTGCCGTCGATTTCGTGTTTTGCTGAGCATTCCAAACGATGACCTTGCCGCACCACCGCCAGCGGGTAAGAACTACCCGGACCGGACCGGCACAATGCCGGGTAGTCCCTACCCGCTACCCTGCCGCGATCGGCCAGTCGAACCGCATCGCGGCGTGATACCGCACCGGATCGAGGGCCGCGACCCAGCACCGCAGGACCTCGACGCCGACCGGCCAGCGGCGGCCATCCGCCGCGTCGAGCGTGAGTTCGGTGCGCACCCCCGGCCGGATGGGCGACACCGACTCGACGAGCGCCCCCCGCGGCGAGATCGTCACGACGGCCACGGTCAAGCCCGGCCGGATCACGGCGACGCCGACCACTCCGAACCCCGGTGCGGTCGATCGCGGCGCCGCGCGCCGCTCGTGACGGGTCAGAGCGGCCGCCACGCCGCCCTCCCGTGGTCGTAGCGCAGCACGCGCGCGCGGCCGGTGACGCCCGAGATCCGCACCGCGAACTGCACTCCGGCGCGGCTCGTGAGATACGCCGTACCGCCGGTGGCCGTGCCGACGGGTGTCAGCGTCAGTTGGTCGGCGACGCCGAACCGAATCGGATCGTCGGCCGCGGTGAGGCCCCGCGCCCCGTCGATGCCCGGCACCGGACCGCTGATGCCGAAGCGCACGCGGGGGAAGTGATCCTCGAGCCGGTCGGCGGCACGTGTCGGCCGGTCGATGCCCGCGGCGATGTCATCGGCCCGCACGCCGTCGCCGTCGCCGTCGACGATCACGGTAAAGGTCACCGGCGCCGCGCGCGCGAAGCGCACCGCCACCGTGCGCTGTCCGCGCGCCGCGTCGAGCCGCGCGCGCGCGACGACCGACGCGAGATACCGGGCGGCGCCAGCGGCTTCAGCAGTATCTGCCGCGGCATCGAAGGCCGGCACCGCCGCGGTGAGCAGCGCGCAGACGACGCCGACGACGACCACCAATTCCACGAGGGTGTAGCCCGCGTGCCGACCGAGGCCGTGGCCGCGGACGCGCCGCCGGGAGCCGCGGGCCCGATCCCGCGGCTCCCCCGCCTGCCTACTGCGGTGCCTTCGTGTCACCCTTCGGGCTCCCGACGGTGACGAGCGGCCGCAGACGCAGGAAGCTGCGTTCGCCGATGCCCTGGATCTTCATCAGGTCTTCGACCTTTTTGAAGCCGCCGTTCTTGGTGCGGTATTCGACGATGCGCTGCGCGGCGCGCGGGCCGATGCCGGGCAGCGACTCGAGCTGCTCGGGCGTGGCGGCGTTGAGGTTCACGACGGCGGCGGGCGCGGCCGCGGCCTTCGCCGGCGCGTCCTGCGCGATGGCGGCGGCCGCGAGCGGGCCCAGGGCGAGCGAGAGCACGAGGGCGAGGCGTGTGAGGGTCGAGGTCATGTCTGTGTCTCCTTGTGGATTGAGGTGGATGTCGCGCACGAGGCACCGTGACGGACACCCGAGGTCAGCGGTCACCACGTTCGGCGCCCCGTGCGGACACCCGGACCACTGCAAGCCGCGCCGCCACTGCGGCCGTCGCGGGGCAAGTGCATCTGCCGCCACGGGTTAGGCGCCGCGGTCGTGCTCGGCCCCGCCCGCCGGAGGCCGCGGAGGCGTCAACCGGCGTTCCCGGCATGCCGCCGTCCCCCGGCGAGGCGCGCACAATCCGGCCGCAACCGTGGTTGCCGTCAGTGCAACCGCGGCTGCGCGACGCGGCAATAGCCAGTGCGGCAGCGGGCGCGCGCGGCTAGAATTCCCCGGCAGGAGCCCTCTGCCGATGCCCGCACGTCCCTGCCGCCCGTTCGTTCTGACCGCCGGCCTGCTCGCGGCCGCCGTCACCGCCGCGGCCGCCGGTCAGGCGGCGCCGGCGTCCCCGGCCGCGTCATCCGCCGCCACGCAGTGCGCGCGGATGTGGACCGGCAAGGAAGCCGCCATCGAACGCCAGTTGGCGACGGCGCCGGTCGTGAAGATGGAGGCCGTGCCGATCGGCGTCACGAAACCGCAGCGCGGCACGTTTGCACCGGGCGGACCGGCGGCGCGGTTTGCCTGGAAGGTGCTGCCGCCGTCGCGGCGCAACGGGTTCTCCGAAAGTTACAGAGCCGAGATCGCGGCCTATCACCTCGATCGCCTGCTCGGCATGGGCATGGTGCCGCCGGTCGTCGAACGCACGATCGAGGGCAAGGTCGGCGCGGCGGTCTACTGGATCGAGAACACGACCGGCTGGAACAAGGACAAACCGGCGCAGGGGCCCGAACCGGAGTGGTCGAAGCAGGTGAGCCGCATGAAGCTCTTCGATCAGCTCATCGCCAACATCGACCGCAACCAGGGCAACCTGCTGTACGACCGCGACTGGCATCTCTTCCTCATCGATCACTCGCGCGCCTTCACGTCGCGGACGAGCACCGACGGCATCTCGGCCATCAACACCGTCGACCGCGCCGTGTGGACGAAGATGGACGCGCTCACCGCGGCGGACGTCTCACGCGCGCTCGGCGCGTGGCTGTCGCCAGCCGAGCAGCGGGCGCTGCTCACGCGCCGCGACCGCATGCGCCAGGCCATCCAGAAGCTCGTGAAACAGAAGGGCGCGAGCCGGGTATTCTTGGATTAGCCATGTCCCCGCGTCGCGCCTGTCTCGTGTTCGCTGCTGCCGTCATCGCAGCGGCGCCCGTTGTGTCCGCGACCAGCACGCAGGCGCCGGGACGCATCGTGGCCGTCGGCGACGTGCACGGCAGCTTCGACGGGCTGCGCGCCGTGCTCCGCGCCGCCGGCCTCATCGACACGTCCGACCGCTGGACCGGCGGCACGGCAACGCTGGTGCAGACCGGGGACGTGACGGATCGCGGCGCCGACGTGCGCGGCGCGCTCGATCTGCTGATGGCCCTCGAGCGCGAGGCGCCGACACAGGGCGGCCGCGTGCTGCCCGTGCTCGGCAATCACGAGGCGATGAACCTCGTCGGCGAACTGCGCGACGCCACCGCCGACATCTGCGGCCGCTTCGCCGGCCGGGACGCCGACCAGGTGCGCGACGACGGCTGGCGCGAGTACGAGAAGCTCGTCAAGGCGCGGGCCCGCTCGCGCAAGGGCGAACAGCCGCTCGGGCTCACGCGCGCGAGGGACGGGTTCCTCGCGTCGTATCCCCGCGGCTGCATCGAATACCGGCGGGCGCTCGGCCCCGACGGCACCTACGGCAAGTGGCTGCGGCAGCGGCCGATCGCCGTGCAGGTGGGCCGCAGCGTGTTCATGCACGCCGGCGCGCCGCCCGACACGACCGAGAGCCTCGACGCGCTCAACACGCGCGCCCGCGAGGAGATCGCGCGCATGGACCGCTTCGTCGCGCGGCTGTCAGCCGCCGGGCTCGCGGCGCCGTGGTTCCGGCTGGAGGACCTGCTCGCGGTGGCCGCCGCGGAAGTGCGCTGGGTGAACGGACTGGCGGAACGGGCGAGGGAACAGGGCGAGCCGCCGGATCTCTCCGGCGTGGATCTCGCGCTCGTGAAGGAAGCCGCCGCCATCACCGGCCTCGGCGAGTGGTCGCTGCTCGACGGCGACGGCCCGCTCTGGTACCGGGGCTACGCGCTTGCCGACGACGCGACGCTCGATGCCCCGTTCACCGGCCTGCTCGCCCGCTGGCAGGCCGACCGGCTGGTCGTGGGCCATACGGTGAACCGCGACTTCAAAGTGCGCATGCGCCTCGACGGCCGCCTCTTCCTCATCGACACCGGCATGCTGACACCGGTATACAAGGGCACCGGCGCGGCGCTGACCTTCGAGGGCGCCGGCGTCTCGGTGGTCTACGGCGACGGCCGCCGCGACGTGTTCACCGCGGCGCCGCGCTGAGCGCGCGTCGTCAGCCGCGGCCGGTCGCCCACGCCACGGTGCGGCGCAGGCCTTCCTCGAACGGCACGATCGGCCGGTAGCCGAGCAGCGTCGCCGCCTTCGTGATGTCGGCCTGCGAATCGCGGATGTCGCCGGCCCGCGGTTCGCCGTAGACCGGCGTCGTCGTGGCGCCGAGCAGACCGCGCACCTGCGCCCACAACTCGTTGAGCGACACGCGGCCGTTGGTCGCGACGTTGATGATCTGGCCCGAGATGCCGGGCGCGGTCGTCGCGCGCAGCACGCCGTCGACGACGTTCGCCACGTAGGTGAAGTCACGCGTCTGGCCGCCGTCGCCGTAAATCGTGGGCGCCCGGCCTTCGCTCGCCGCCTTGACGAACAGCGAGATGACGCCCGAATAGGGCGAGCCCGGATCCTGCCGCGGTCCGAACACGTTGAAGTAGCGGATGGTGACCGTCTCGAGGCCGTAGAGCGCCGTGAACATCTGCAGGTACTGCTCGCCCACCTGCTTCTGCAGGGCGTAGGGCGAGAGCGGCTTGTACGGCATGTCCTCGCGCTTCGGCATCTCGAGCGCGTCGCCGTAGACCGACGACGAGCCGGCGAACACGAGCCGCTTCACGCCGGCGTCGCGCGCGGCGACGAGGATGGCCAGCGTGCCGTCGATGTTCGCGTGGTTCGCGCTCACCGGGTCGGCCACCGATCGCGGCACCGACGGCATCGCCGCCTGGTGCAGCACGACGTCGACGCCCTCGGCGGCGCGGCGCGCCAGTGCGTGGTCGGCCACGTCGCCTTCGAGGAACTCCGGCACCGGGGCGCCGGCCGCGGCCGCCGCGGCTTCGAGATTCGCCAGCCTGCCGGTGCTGAGGTTGTCGAGCACGCGCACGGTCTCGCCGCGCCTGAGCAGTTCTTCGACCAGGTGGGAGCCGATGAAGCCGGCGCCGCCGGTCACGAGGAATCGCGCCATTACTGCGGCCAGCCTTCCTTCGGCAGCCCCGGAATCAGTCGCAGGGCGTTCTTGTAGTAGAGCTTCCTGAGCACGTCATCGGGGAGGCCCATGCCGTACAGCTTCCAGAACGCGTGGTAGTCGCGGTAGTAGTCGAAGTACTCGTCGTTCGTCTCGAAGACGCGCCAGAAATACGGGAACTCGTCGGGCTGGAAGCTGTCCTTCCCGAACAGGATGCGGTCCTGGTACTTGACGAAGAACTCGCGCGCGGAACGCGGCTGGCGCCCGAGTTCGGCGAGGATGGCGCCGACCTCGAGGTGCACGTGCGGCATCTGGTCGAGCAGCGCCGCGGCGCGCGTGAGGTCGTTGGCGTGATACGCAAAATGGGCGGCGATGAAGGTGGTCTTCGGATGCTTGCGGAACATCCGGTTGCGCTCTTCCATCAGCTCGTCGAAGCGCGGAAACTCGCCGGCGGGATAGCGGCGATCGCGGTAGAGCGCCAGTTCGAGCCAGCGTTCGTTCTGGAAGTCGATCGGCTCGAAGAACTCCTGCGGTTCGGCCGTGTGGATGAGCACCGGCACGCCGAGGCGTCCGGCCGCCGCCCACACCGGGTCGAGCTCCGGGTCGTCGATCCTGAGCCGCGTGCCGTCGGCCTTGCGGATGCGCAGGCCGAAGGCCTTCGAAATCTCGCCGATGCCGAGGGCGCCGGCCTTCACGTCGGCTTCGAGTTGCGCCACCGCCTTCGTGCTCCAGCCCGGGCCGACGTTGCGGAAGTCGATGTCGGTGAACTGGACCATGCGGTCCTTGAAGCGGCTCGCCTTGAGCGCCGCCACGGCGCGCGTGAGCCGCTCGCCCTGGGCGCCGCTCGCGTTCACGAGCACGCGCAGGTTGTTGGCGTCCATGCCCTTCACGACCGTCGCGAACTGCTCGTCGGAGATCGGCGTGGGCTGATGACTGTGCACGTCGATGACCGGGAACTTCGCCCGCGGCACGAGATGCTGCGCCGTCTTGAGCGTGGTGCGCGGCTTGTACTGCGTGATGGTCGGTTCCGGAAACTCCGGCGCGCGGCCATCGCCGGGACGGCGCATGACCGCGCCGGGCCGGATTCCGGGCTGCGCGGGCTGCCCGGCCGCGGGGGCGGGAGCCGGGCTCTGCCCGGCCACGAGGGGCGCGACCGCCGCGACGGTGAGCGTGAGGCCGGCCGCCGCCAGGGCGAACCGGATGAGGGATGTGCGCATGATTCGACGTGCCTCGCGTGCCAACGAACGTGAAGGGCCGCAGTGACCCTGTAAGCCGAATTCTGTCCGCCGTCGCCGTCGCGCCTTGCGGCGCGCCGGCTATGGCGGGATGACCATTCCTCTAGGTCCGCCATTACTGGCGGACTCGAGCAACCTACCCGGACACGTCGATCGGACGGGCCGTCCGATTGGCCGAAGCCAGCGCGCCCCTATTTGGTCTTGCTCCGTGCGGGGTTTGGCCTGCCACGTCTGTTACCAGCCGCGCGGTGCGCTCTTACCGCACCTTTTCACCCTTACTGCGCCGCAGCTCGACACCCGAAGGCGCCGAGCGACGGCGAGCGGTATATTTTCTGTGCCACTTTCCGTCGGGTCGCCCCGCCCGGGTGTTACCCGGCGCACTGCCCTGCGGAGTTCGGACTTTCCTCCCCGGGCCTTCGCACGCTCTTGCGAGCGCGCTACGGCCACGCGGCGGTCATCCGGCTCACTGCGGCCGTTCTCCTATCCGTCGGTCTCCTGAGAGATTCGGTACTGCTCCAGCTTCTTGTAGAGGTTGCTGCGCGGCGTGTCGATGACTTCCGCGGTCTTCGAGATGTTCCAGGCGTTCTCGCGCAGTTTCGTGACCAGGTATGCGCGCTCCGAGTTCGCCTTGAACTCGTGCAGCGTCGGCGCGCGCATCCAGTCATTATCGGGGGCCGGCGCGGATTGGTCAACGCGCGCGGCGTCCGACAGGCGCAGGTCGCCGACGTCGATGGCGTCGCTGTTCGACATGATCATCAGCCGCTCGACGGTGTTCCGCAGCTCACGGATGTTGCCGCGCCAGCCATGCTGGCGCAGGCGCTCCATGGCGGCGAGGGTGAACGTCTTGCGGCGGAAGTTGTTGTCGCGCGAGAAGCTGTCGGCAAAGTGCCGCACGAGCACCGGGATGTCGTCGCGGCGTTCGCGCAGCGGCGGCACCCAGATTGGCACGACGTTCAGCCGGTAGAACAGGTCTTCGCGGAACGTGCCCTTCGTGATCTCCTGCTCGAGATCCTTGTTGGTGGCGGCAATCACGCGGACGTCCACCTTGATGAGCCGGTTCGAGCCGAGCCGTTCGAGCTCCTGCTCCTGCAGCACGCGCAGCACCTTGGCCTGCGTCTTCAGGCTCATGTCGCCGATCTCGTCGAGGAAGATCGTGCCCTTGTCGGCCTGCTCGAACTTGCCGATCTGGCGGTCGCTCGCCCCGGTGAACGAGCCCTTCTCGTGGCCGAAGAGTTCCGACTCGATGAGCTCGTCGGGAATCGCCGCGCAGTTGACCTGCACGAACGGGCCGTCGTGGCGCAGGCTCTCGCGGTGCACCGACCGCGCCACGAGTTCCTTGCCGACGCCGCTCTCGCCCCAGATGAGCACGGTGGCGCTCGTCGGCGCCGCCTTCTGGATGGCGGCCTTGACGGCGGCGAGGCCCGGGCTGTCGCCCACGATCTGGTGCCGCTTCTCCTGATCCTTGCGGAGCGTGCGGTTCTCGGCGCGCAGCCGCCTGGAGTCCACGGCGTTGCGCACCAGCACGAGCACACGTTCGGTCTCGAGCGGCTTCTCCACGAAGTCGAAGGCGCCGAGCCGCGTGGCCTCGACGGCCGTGCTGATCGTGGCGTGCCCGGACATGACGACGATCGGCGTGGCCTCGGTCAGGTGCGTGATGCGCTGCAGCACCTCGAGGCCGTCCATGCCCGGCATCTTGATATCGAGGAACACCAGGTCCGGCGCTTCACGCTCGACGAGCGCCGCGCCTTCCTCACCGGTGGCGGCGAGCATCACGGCATAGCCCTGGTACTCGAGGATCATGCGCAGCGAATCACGAATCGCGGCATCGTCGTCGATGACGAGGATGCGGGCGGACATACCGTGTCGGGTCATCGGGCTCCGGAGGGGCGCTGGCACTAACGGGGATCGGCACGCACGACGCGCAGCAGACGTTGATCGAGCGCGGGATCGAGCACGAGCACGGCCACCGGATCGCCGGGGGCGCGCTGATCGAGCATCTGCCGCAGTCCGGCGATCGTCGAGACGGGACGGCGGTTCACGTGCAGCAGCACCTGCCCGCGCTCGAGGCCGGCTTCGGCCGCCGGACTCACCGGCTCCACGCGCTGCACGAGCAGGCCGGTGATGCCCTCGGGCACATCGAAGCGCCGCGCGTTGCCCGGATGCACTTCGATGAGCGTGAGGCCGAGCTGCGGCGTGGTGGTCTGCGGCGCCGGTGCCGAGCCCGGCGCCACGGCGCCGCCGGCCACGCGGGCCGGCCGCTCGGCCAGCTTCATGAGCGCCTGCATCTCGCGGCCGTCGCGCAGGTACTGCACCCGCGCCGGCTGGCCGGGCACACCGCGCGACACCACGCGGATCATCGCCTGGTCGCTGTCGACCGGCCTGCCGTCGATGGCGGTGATGACATCGTAGGGCCGCAGCCCGGCGCGCGCGGCCGGGGATCCGGCCGTGACGTCCTCGACGATCGCGCCCACCGTGGCGCCGAGGCCGAGCGCCTGACGAAGGTCGGCGTCCACGGCGCGCAGCGCCACGCCGAGGTAGCCGCGGGCCACGCGTCCGGTCTCGACGAGCTGCGGCAGCACCTCGCGCGCCTGGTTCACGGGAATGGCGAAGCCGATGTTGCTGGCCTGGCGGCTCACCGCGGTGTTGATGCCCACGACTTCGCCGGCCGTGTTCAGCAGCGGTCCGCCGCTGTTCCCGAAACTGATGGCGGCATCCGTCTGAATGTACTGGTCGAGGCTCTGGTCGAAGAGCTTGCGGCCCACGAAACTCACGACGCCCACCGTGACGGTGTGCTCGTAGGCGTAGGGATTGCCGATGGCGCACACCCACTCGCCCACCCGCACGTCGTCGGAGTTGCCGAGCGGCAATTCGGGCAGCGGCACGCCGGCATCCACCTTGAGCACGGCCAGGTCGAGGTCGGCATCGGCGCCGACGACCGTGGCGCGGAAGCTGCGGCCGTCGGAGAGCTTGACCATCACGCGTTCGGCGGCATCCACGACATGCTGGTTCGTGAGGATGAGGCCGCGTGAATCGACGATGAAGCCGGTGCCGGTGCCACGGCGCGGCGCCTCGGGGCGGCGCGGCGGGCCGCCCTCGTCGGCCCCGCGGGCCGGCGCGCCCCGGCGGCGCGCGCGCGAGGCGACATCGATCGACACCACGGCGGGGTTGGCGCGCTCGGCGACGTCGGCGAAGCTCGTGGGAAAGCCGCCGGCCGGCACCGCCATCACCGGCATCGTCGGGCGCGCCACGGCCGGTGCGGGCGCGACCGCCACGGCCGGCGCCGACACGGCGGCACTCGGCGCGAACGAGCCGGCCAGGATCGCTCCGACGAGAAGGCCGATCACGGCCGTCAGGGCCGCCGTCAGCCACGCGAACCCGCGCGTCATGACGCCATTATAAGCGCCAGAAACTCCGCCTCTTCGAGAAGCGGCACGCCGAGCCCGCGCGCCTTCTCGACCTTGCTGCCGGGCTCGGCGCCGACGATGACCGCCGTGGTCTTCCGGCTGACCGACCCCGACACCCGGCCGCCGAGCGCCTCGATCTTCGCCGCCGCGTCATCGCGGCTCATCGACGCCAGGGTGCCGGTGAGCACGAACGCCTTCCCGGCGAGCGGCCCCACGGGTTCGAGGGTCGCGGTCACCGGTCCCGCGGTGGTGAGGCCGGCCGCGGTCAGCTTGGCCACGAGTGCCCGGTTGGCCTCGTCGGAGAACCACTCGACCACGGCCTGCGCGAGCACGGGGCCCACTTCGGGCACCGTCTGGAGCGCCTCGGGCGACTGCGCCGCGATGGCCTCGATCGAGCCGAGGTGGCGGCCGAGCACCTGCGCCACGCGTTCGCCGACGTGCCGGATGCCCAGCCCGTAGAGCAGGCGCCAGACCTCGTTCCCCTTCGACCGTTCGATTTCGGCCATGAGGTTCGCGGCCGACTTCTTCCCCATCCGTTCGAGCGCTTCGAGCTGCGCCGCGGTAAGCGCGTAGAGGTCGGCGGCATCCTGCACGAGCCCGGCCGTGACCAGCTGGTCCACGAGCGCCTCGCCGAGGCCTTCGATGTTCATCGCGCCGCGGCTCGCGAAGTGTTCGAGACTGCGACGCAGCCGCGCCGGGCAGCTCATGTTGCCGCAGCGCCACACCACTTCGTCCTCGTCACGATGCAGCGGGCTCGCGCACACCGGGCAGGCCGTGGGCATCACCCACGGCGCCTGGCGCGCCGCGCCCTCGGTGACGACGGGGCCGACCACGCGCGGAATCACGTCGCCGGCCTTCTCGATGATGACCGTGTCGCCTTCGCGGATGTCCTTGCGCGCGACGTCGTCAGCGTTGTGCAGCGTGGCCATCGAGATCGTCGAGCCGGCCACGAACACGGGCTCGAGCACGGCATACGGGGTGGCGGCGCCGGTGCGGCCGACGTTCACGCGGATCGCGCGCAGCACGGTCGTGACCTGTTCGGCCGGGAACTTGAAAGCAATGGCCCAGCGCGGGAACTTGCTCGTCATGCCCAGCCGCTCGCGTTCGGCCAGGTCGTTCAGCTTCACCACCACGCCGTCGGTCTCGAACGGCAGCGTCTTGCGGGTCTCGGCCCACGCCTGGCAGAACGCCCACACGGCGTCCACGCCGTCGCAGCGCTGCCAGTGCGGCTCGATGGGCAGGCCCCACGCGGCCAGCTGCCGGAAGAGCGCGTCGTGGGTGGACGGCACCACCGCGGCGTCGGCGACGAGCTGGTAGGTCCAGGCGCGCAGGCCGCGCGTGGCCACGTGCGCCGGATCGAGGTTGCGCATGGCGCCGGCGGCGGTGTTGCGCGGGTTGGCGAAGAGCGGCTCGCCCGCCGCCTCGCGTTCGCGGTTCGTGCGCTCGAAGGCCGCCTTGGGCAGATAGACCTCGCCGCGCACCTCGATCGTGCCGGATGGACCATCGTGCAGCCGGAGCGGCAGCGCGCGGATCGTGCGCACGTTGGCGGTGACGTCTTCGCCCTGGGTGCCGTCGCCGCGGGTGGCGCCGCGCACCAGGCGGCCGTCCACGTAGGTCAGCGCGATGCTCAGGCCGTCGATCTTGAGTTCGGCGACGTAGGCGACCGGGCCCTCGACACCCAGACCCTTGCGCACGCGCTCGTCGAAGGCGCGCAGTTCCTCTTCGTTGTAGGCGTTGTCGAGGCTCAGCATCGGCGCCGCGTGCGTCACCGTGTCGAACCCCTCGACCGGCCGGCCGCCCACGCGCTGCGTGGGCGAGTCGGGCACGACCAGCTCGGGATGGGCGGCTTCGAGCGTCTGCAGCTCGCGCATCAGCGCGTCGAACTGCGCGTCGGAGATCTCGGGCGCGGCGTCGATGTAATAGAGCTCGTCGTGCCGCCGGATCTGGCGGCGGAGCTCTTCGGCGCGGGCGGCGGGCGTGGCCGACACGGGTCGGTCGTCCGCGTCAGCGGTCGCGCGTGGCGACGAACTCGGTCAGCGCGAGCAGAGCCTCGCGCTCGGGCCGATCCGGGAAGATGGCGAGGTTGCGCTTGGCGGCGTCGGCGAACGCTTGCGCGCGGGCCTGCGCGTAGTCGAGCGAGCGGTGCTCGGCCATCATCTGGCGCAGGCGGGCCCAGTCGTCGGCCGAGCAGTGCCGTTCCGCCACGATGCGGCGGATGAGCGCCACCGCCTCGGGGCCGCCATGATCGCGCAGGTGGATAAGCGGCAGCGTCATCTTGCCTTCGAGCAGGTCGCCGCCAATCGGCTTGCCGAGCGCCTCGGCCTCGCCGGTGAAATCGAGCTGGTCGTCCACGAGCTGGAACATCACGCCGAGATTGAAACCGTACTCGCGCAGCGCCGTCTGCTTCTCGGGGCCGGCCTCGCCGAGCATCGCGCCGATCTCGGCGCAGCCGCCGAAGAGGTGCGCGGTCTTGCGGCGGATGATGTCGAAGTGTTCGTCTTCGCTGATCTCGAGGTCGCCGTTCTTCGTGAGCTGGTAGATCTCGCCCTCGATCATGCGCAGCGTGATGTCGCAGAGCAGGCGCACGACGTCGAGCGTGTCCTGCGTGAGCGCCATCG
>CADEFD010000078.1 GCA_902826515.1 uncultured Acidobacteriota bacterium | reverse complement strand
CTACATCTACTTCGCGATGGGCTTCTCGGTGTTCGTCGAGATGATCAACCTGCGGTTGCGCGCCCCGGGCGTGCCGGTCGATCTCCACGAGCCGTATCGGGCCGATCCGCCGAAGGCGTGACGACGCTCACTCGGCTCTGAGCGCGGTGGCCGGGTCGGTGGCGGCGGCGCGCCGCGCCGGCAGCCAGCTCGCCGCGGTCAGCACCGCGAGGAAGAGCGCGACGGCGCCGGCGTAGCTCGGCAGATCCACCACGGGCACTCCGACGAGCAGCGACTCGAGCAGCGTGCCGATGCCGGCCGCGAGCGCCAGACCCACGACCGCGCCGGCAAGGCCGAGCCGCGCCGCCTGGCGCACGACGATGCCGCCCACCTGCGCCGGGGTGGCGCCGAGCGACAGCCGGATCGCCAGGTCGCGCGTGCGTGCCGTCACGAGGAACGCCATCAGTCCGTAGAGGCCGAAGGCGGCGAGCACGAGGCCCGTGGAACCCACGCTCGCCGCGATCCACGCCGTGACCCGCTGCGGCGTGAGGCCGATGCCCACGGCCTCGTCGAACGACTGCACGAACATCGCCGGCACCGTGGCATCGACGCCGGCGATCGCCGCGCGCAGCGCGCCGGCGGGCGACGCGCCGGGCTGGTGCCGCACGAAAAACGTGACGTCGCCCATCGGATGCTGCGCGAGCGGCACGTAGATGAACGGGCGCGGTTCGTCGCTGATGTAGCGGTACTTGGCGTCGGCGGCCACGGCCACGACCTCGATCGGCGTCTCGGGCAAGTCGCCGGCGCGGTGCAGCACGCGCTGGCCCACGGCGGGGCGTCCAGGCCAGGCACGCGCCGCGAACGTCGCGTTCACGATCGCCACGCGGGCGCCATCGGCGCGTTCGGCGCCGGTGAAGCCGCGGCCCTCCACGAGACGCATGCCGATCGTGGCGAAGTACGCCGGCGTCACCACGTCCCAGTCGGCGTCGACGTGCTCGTCGCCGTCGGCGCTGCGATACCCTGGCACGCGCAGCGTGCCGAGGCCGAAGCCGCTGCCCTGCAGCGGCACCATGCGGGCGGCGGCCACCGACGTCACGCCCGGCAGCGCGGCGAGGCGCGCGGCGAGGCGATCCACGACGTCCACGGCCGCCGCGTCGCGGTATCCCGAGAGCGACACGTCCACGTTCGCGAGCACGACGTCGCGCGTCGTGAAGCCCGGGTCAATCGTGGCGGCCTGCTGCAGCGTGCGCGCGAAGAGCCCGGCCGTCACGACGAGCATCAGGGACAACGCCACCTCCACCACCACGAGCGCCTGGCGCAGCCGGCCGCGCCGCCGGTCCGGCGTGCTCGTGCCGCCGTGCAGCAGCGGCGCGATGTCGGCGCCGAGGGCGTGCCGGGCCGGCGCGAGTCCGAAGAGCACGGCGGAGAGCAGCGAGAGCCCCAGTGTGAAGGCGACGACGCGCAGGTTCACGGCGGGTGCGAGGTTCAGCACCACCGGCAGCGGCGGCAGCGACTGCTGCAGCAGGCCGATGGCCGCCATCGTGAGCGGCAGGGCGAGCAGCGCGCCGGCCACGAACAGCACGCCGGTTTCGACGAGCAGTTGCTGCACGAGCCGGCGGCGGCCGGCCCCGAGCGCCAGCCGCGTGGCCATCTCGCGGCGGCGCGCCGAGGCGCGTGCCAGCAGCAGTCCGGCGACGTTGCTCGCGGCAATCGCCAGCAGCGCGAGCGCCAGCGCGAAGAGCACGCCGAGGAAGCCGAAGAAGGGCCGGCGCATCGGCCCGGGCACCCGGCTCGTCGGCACGAGGCTGGCGGTGTGGCGCGGATTGGCGTCGGGCGTGGCGGCGACGTACTGCGCCATCAGCGTCCGCAGTTCGGCGTCGGCCGTGTCACGTGTGATGCCCGGCTTCAGGCGGCCGAGCGCCACATGCCATGTGGCCCGCGCACTCGTCAGCAGGTCCGCATCCGCGAGCCCGCGCGCTTCAGCCACCATCGCCATCGGCACCCAGAGATCCGTGCCAGCCAGACTCGCCCCCTCGAAGCCCGGCGCCGCCACGCCCACCACGGTGAAGTCGTGCGCGTTGAGCCGCAGCGTGCGCCCGACCACGGCCCGGTCGGCGCCGAGACGCTCCGTCCAGAAGCGGTGGGTGAGCACCACCACCGGATGGGCGCCAGGCGTCACGTCTTCATCGGCGCGGAAACCGCGGCCGAGGGCCATCGGCGCGCCGAGCACGTCGAAGAACGAGGCGGAGACGAGCGTACCGAAGACGCGCTCGCTCGTGCCGCCGCGCGCGTAGCTCATCGGCCGGCCGCCGAAGTCCACGGCGGCCATGCCGTCGAAGGTCGTGGCATGGGCGCGCAGGTACTCGAACGCCGGATGCGCCATGTTGTCGAACCCGCCGCCGTTCGTGCCGCGGCCGATGTCCACCAGGCGATCGGCATCGCGCACACCGGGGGCCGGGGCGAGCAGGGCGTCGGCGAGGCTCATGACCGCGCCCGGCACGGCGAGACCGGCGGCGAGGGAGCACACGGACGTGACCGTGAAGAGCGGGCTCCGGCCGAGCAGGCGGAGCGCATGGCGGAGGTCGGCAAGCCAGTGCATGCCGGAACTAACGGCGCCTGGCGCAACGATGTTCCCGCGACAGCCGCATCGAGAGGGACGAACCGTCAGGCCGGAGGGACGGACGCCGCATCGAGGACGAAGCGGGCGACGGCCTCGGCAATCGACGTCTCCACCGCGTCCTGGCGCTGGCCCGACGCCGCCGTGACCTTGAGCGAATGGTCGCCGGTCGCGACCGGCAGCACGGTGACATGCGGCGCGTTGACCGTGGCGGCCGTCACCTCGTCGGGGCCGCCAAAGGTGTCGCGGGTGCCCTGCACGATGAGCGTCGGCACGCGCAGCCGCGACAGGTGCGACACCCGATCGCCGCCCCGGGGGCCGGGCGGACGCAGCGGGTATCCGAAGGCCACGGCCGCGGCCAGCGGCACCGCGGCGCGCCAGGCCTCGGGCTGCGCGGCCAGATGGGTGGCCATCCGCCCGCCCATCGACTTGCCGGCCACCACCACTGCCCGGGCGGCGCCGTCGAAAGCCGCCACGCCGGCGGCCACCGCGTCGTGGAACGCCGCTTCGAGGATCGGAGCGCGGTCCGGCAGTTTCCGTCCGGCCGCCAGGTAGGGGAAATCGAACGTGAGCACGTCGAGACCGCGGGCCGCCAGCAGCGCGGCGAACCGTCGCATGAACGGCGAGTGCTGCCCGGCGCCGGCGCCGTGGGCGAAGACCACGAGCACGCCGGCCGGTGTCGTGGCGCGCGTGAGTTCGCCCGGCAGCGGCCCGGAGTTCGCGGCGGACGGGATGACAAGCGATGACATCGAAGGTGTTTATAGTATTGCTCCACGTCGCTTGTCAGTCCCGCAGACGTAACTCAGCCTTATGCGATTCTCTGTTCTTTCTGCGTCCGCGGTCCGTTCGCGGCGTCTCGTGTCCGTCCTGTGTCTGACGGGTCTGCTCCTCACCGCGGCGGCGCCCGCCTTCGCTCAACAGGCCTCGCCGGCGACCCGCCCGCGACCGGCCGGCACGGCCGGTGCGGTGGCGGAAGCGCCGACACTCGACGGCGACGTGCTCGGCGATCCGGCGTGGAAAGCGGCGCCGGTCATCACCAGCTTCTTCCAGGAGCAGCCCATCGAGGGCGCGCCGTCCACCGAGAAGACCGAAGTGCGCATGGTCTTCACGAAGGACACGCTCTTCATCGGCGCCGTGATGTACGACGCCGAGCCCGGCGGCATCGTCACCGCCGACCCGCGGCGCGACGCCTCGCTCGACGACGTCGACAGCTTCCGGATGCTGGTCGACACCTATCGCGATCGCCAGAACGGCTTCGTGTTCGGCACGAGCGCGGCCGGCGGCGAGTACGACGGGCAGGTCACGAACGAAGGACAGGGCGGCGGCGGCATCGCGTTCGGCGGCACGTCGGCGGCCGGCTCCGGCGGCGGCTTCAACCTCAACTGGGACGGCGCGTGGACGGTCCGCACGAAGATCTCGGACGTGGGCTGGACGGCCGAGTTCGCCATTCCGTTCAAGACGCTGCGTTTCCCGGGCACGCCCGAGCAGACGTGGGGCGTGAACTTCCAGCGCAACATCCGCCGCAAGAACGAGCGCTCGTACTGGGCGCCGATCCCGCGGCAGTTCAATCTCTACCGCGTGTCGCTCGCCGGCTCGGTCTCGGGCATCAGGACGCCGGCCGTGCGCAATCTGAAGATCATGCCGTACGCCCTCGGCCAGTCGATCACGTCGGGCGTCGAACCGGCGCCCACCGACACCTCCGCGGAGTTCGGCGGCGACCTCAAGTACAGCGTCACCCCGGCGCTGACGCTCGATGCCACGGTGAACACCGACTTCGCGCAGGTCGAGGTCGACGACCAGCAGGTCAACCTTGATCGTTTCAACCTGTTCTTCCCCGAGAAGCGGCCGTTCTTCCTCGAGAACGCCGGCTTCTTCTCGGTGGGCAACCAGGGTGAAGTGGATCTGTTCTTCAGCCGCCGCATCGGCCTCTCGGCGAGCGGCGAGTCGGTGCCGATCATCGCCGGCGGCCGTATGTCGGGCAAGGCCGGCAAGTACAACATCGGTCTGCTCAACATGCAGACCAACGATGTGGACAACCGCATCGCGAGCAACAACTTCGCGGTGGCGCGCGTCAGCCGCGATCTGCCGAACCGCTCGCAGGTCGGCGCGCTCATCACGCAGCGCCAGGCCACCGGCGACCTGGCCGGCACCGACGACTACGGCCGCACCTACGCGCTCGACGGCCGCTGGGGCATCAGGCAGAACACGGTGGTCTCCGGCTTCTTCGCGAAGACCGACACGCCGGGGCGCTCGGGCGACGACACCGCGTTCAACATCCGCTCGCGCACCAACCTGCAGCGCATCGACGTGGACGCCGGCTACCAGGAGGTAGGCGACAACTTCAATCCGGAGGTCGGCTTCCTGTCGCGCGGCGGCTACCGCAAACCCGACGTGCGCATCATGACGCGCTTTCGCCCGAAGCGGATCTTCCAGGAACTGCGGCCGCACGTGTCGTACCGCGGCTACTGGGGCTTCGACGGCTTCCAGGAAACCGGCTACGCCCACATCGACAACCACTGGCAGTTCAAGGACTCGACCGAGGTGCACACCGGCGTCAACCTCACGCAGGAAGGTGTACGCGTCCCGTTTCAGATCTACCCGGGCATCTTCGTGCCGGCCGGGTCCTACAACAACGCCGAGATTCAGCCGGTCATCATGACCAACCAGGGCCGCGCGGTCAGCGCCAACCTGCAGACCATCATCGGCGGCTTCTTCAGCGGCCGCCGCAAGACCTTCAACCCCACGGTGCGGTTCCGCGCCGGCCAGCAGTTGACGGGCGAGGTCTCCTACTCGCGCAACGACGTCGACCTGCCGCAGGGCGACTTCGTCACCAACCTGGTGCGCACGCGCCTGTCGTACTCGTTCACGCCGCGGATCTTCGTCCAGTCGCTCGTGCAGTACAACGACCGCGCGGACGTGTGGTCGATGAACCTGCGCTTCGGGTGGCTGCAGGCCGCCAACACCGGTCTCTTCGTGGTCTACAACGACACGCGCGGCCTCTACGAGCTGAATCCGACGCCGCAGCGCGAAGACCGCAGCCTCGTCATCAAGTTCAGCCGCATGTTCGACCTGCTCCAGTGAGCCCGGACCCGGTCGTCCACACCGTCCCGACCGGCACGCACGGCCGTTATCTCGTGGATGCGCCCACCGGCGCCGGCCCGTGGCCGGTGCTGATGGGGTTCCACGGCTACGCCGAAACGGCGACGATCCACCTCGAGGAGCTGGCGCGCCTCGATCCCGCGCACGCGTGGCTGCGGGTCAGCGTGCAGGGCCTGCATCGCTTCTACACGCGGGCCCAGGACGTCGTGGCGTCGTGGATGACGCGCGAGGATCGCGCGCTCGCGATGGCCGACAATCTGGCGTACGCCGCCGCGGTGCGCGCGGCCATCAGCCGCGACTACGCGACCACCGCGCCACTCGTCATGGTGGGCTTCTCGCAGGGCGCGGCGCAGGCGTATCGCGCCGGGCTGGCGGCGGGAGACGCGTGCGCCGGCATTCTCGTGCTCGGCGGCGACCTGCCGGCCGATGTGGCGGCCAGTGCCGGCGCGCTGCCGCCCGTGCTCATCGGGCGCGGCCACGACGACCCGTGGTACAGCGCCGCGCAGCTCGTCGCGGACCGCGAGCAGCTGGCGGCGGCCGGCGCGAACTTCAGCGTGTGCGAGTTCGACGGCGCGCACGAGTGGGCCGACCTCTTCGTGCAGGCGGGCGCCGCGTGGCTCACCGCCCGGCGCGGTTAGCCGGGCGGCGTCACGTCACGCGCCGGACGCCAACGCACCAGCCAGGCGCGCCGCCAGCGCCTCGACCGTGAGCGGCGACGACCCTTCCGCCTTGTTGTTGACGAGCACGTAGACCTTCCGGCCCTTCGCCAGGGCGCGCGCCGTCAGCCTCACGACCTCGTCGCGCATCGGCTCGTCGGGTTCGACGAGCCGGTTGAACGGCGTGAAGCGATCGCGCTGGTCTTCGTACCAGGTGCCCGGGCGCAGCAGCAGCCGCACCACCGTGAAGGGCGGCTCCTCGGGCGGCACCACGGCCGCCTGCGCGAGCGGCATCGGCATCGCCGACCAGTAGTTGTAGGTGTGCGCCAGGCCGTGACGGGCGAGGAGCGCGCGGTAGGCGGGTGTGAGCAGCGCCTTGTCGCGGATCTCGATGGCGAACTGGAAGTCGCGCGGCAACGTCTCGAGGAAGCGGTCGAGCGCTTCGAGGAACGCGGCCGGCGGCTGCGCCTGATCGCGTGCGCCCGGCGGAAACTCCAGCACGATCGGGCCGGTGTGGGGCAGGAACGCCGCGGCCAGGGGCTCGAGCAGATCGGTGATGAGGCGCTCGGTCGACAGAAACGCCGGGTTCGGCGCCGCCGTCCCGCGGGCGCCGCCGAACGTGGGCGTCAGCCGCGACGTGACTGCCGCCGGCGCCTTGAAGCAGCAGCGGAAGCCGTCCGGCAGCTGATCCGCATATTGGCGCAGATCGTCGATCGGGACGGGCGCGTAGTAGCTGCGATCGACGCCCACCGTCGTGAGCAGCGGATGACGCGCGTAGTGGCGCAGGCCCTCGCGCGAGAGCGCGGCGCCGGTGAGGCCCGGCGGGTAGACGAGGCCGGCCCAGCCGGGGAACGTCCACGAGCTCGTGCCGAAGTGCACGCCGGCAGGCAGGGACGCCGCCACGGCGGCCGCCCGCGCGCGGCGGGCGTCGAGCGCCTCGAGCGCCTGACGACGCTCGCGCGCCGCGTCGTCCTCGGGCGGCTCGAAGAGGAAGAGCTGATCGCTCATGGCTGGCTCCGGCCGGTGGCGGCAGGACCCTTGTCAGCCGCCGCCAGACGCGGGACACTACCGCGATGCCCGGGCTGCCGCCCACGACCGACGACGCGCTCGAGCCGTCCACGACGCCCGTGGACCTGGCGCTCTATGGCTGGGACGCCGGCTGGGAGGCCGCCTTCCGGCCGTTCGCCGCCGAGGGACTCACGCCGGCCCGCGTCGCCATCGAATACAACCATCTGCTGCGCCTCTACACGACGGGCGGCGACGTGCGCGCCCAGCACTCCGGCAAGCTGCTCCACAGCGCCACCGGACGCCACGCCATGGCCGCGGTAGGCGACTGGGTGGCGATTCGCCGGACTCCGGGGGAACGCACGGCGGTCATCGAAGCGATCTTGCCACGGCGCACCCACTTCTCGCGCAAGGCGGCGGGGGAGCTCACCGAGCAGCAGGTGGTGGCGGCGAACCTCGACGTCGTGTTCATCGTCATGGGTCTCGACCGCGACTACAACCCGCGGCGCCTCGAACGGTACCTCGTGCTCGTGCAGGACAGCGGGGCGCGGCCGCAGGTGCTGTTGAGCAAGGCGGATCTCGTGGCCGATGTCGCGCCGCAGATCGCCGAATGTCAGGCGGTGGCGCCCGGTGCCGACGTCTACGCGGTGAGCGTGCGGGACGGCCGCGGCCTCGACCGCGTGCGCGCGGCGCTGCGGGCGGGGCAGACGGGCGCGCTGCTCGGGAGCTCGGGCGCCGGCAAGTCGACCCTCATCAACCACCTGCTCGGCAGCGACCTGCTCGCGACGGCCGCCGTGCGCGCCTCGGATCAGCGCGGCCGTCACACGACGCGGCACCGCCAGCTCGTGCCGCTGCCGGGCGGCGGCTTGCTCATCGACACGCCGGGCATGCGCGAACTGCAGCTCTGGACGGCGCCGGAGACGACGACCACCTCCTTCGAGGACATCGACGCGCTGGCGCCCGGCTGCCACTTCTCCGACTGCCGGCATCGCAGCGAACCGCGGTGCGCGGTGCGTGCAGCGGTCGAGGACGGCCGCCTCGACGCCAGCCGCCTCGAGAGCTTCCACAAACTGCAGGACGAGACGAAGTCGCTCGAAGCCCGGCAGGACGTGCGCGGCCGCATCGTCGAACGGGCGCAGGGCAAGATCCTCTCGCGCGCCGTGAAGCAGTTCTATCGCGGCCGCGACCGCGACTAGCCGGAGCCCGCCGATGCCGCCTCGCCTTCGTCCCCTGGTCTTCGACCGCCTGTCCACGGCTGAGTCACTTGCGCGCGCCGAGGCGTTCGCCGCGCGGACGGGCCGCCGCCGCACGGTGCGCGACTTCGCGCCCGACCCGGTGCCGCGCGCGCTCATCGAACAGGCGATTGCCGCCGCCGGCTCGGCGCCGAGCGGCGCCAATCAGCAGCCGTGGCATTTCGTGGCGGTTGGCCGCGAAGACGCGGAACTGCGCCGCCGCCTGCGAGCGGCCGCCGAAGACGAGGAGCGCGAGTTCTACACGGCACGGGCGCCGCAGGCCTGGCTCACGGCCCTGGCGCCGCTCGGTACCGATGCCGAGAAGCCGTTCCTCGAGATCGCGCCGTGGCTCATCGCGGTGTTCGTGCAGCCGCACGGCGTCGGCCCCGGCGGCGAGGTCGTGAAGCACTACTACGCCACCGAGTCGGTGGGGCTCGCGACCGGCATCCTCATCACGGCACTGCACGACGCCGGACTGGCGACGCTGACGCATACGCCAAGCCCGATGGGCTTCCTCACGACGCTGCTCGGCCGGCCGGCACACGAGCGGCCGTTCCTGCTGCTCGTCGTGGGGTATCCGGCGCCGGATGCGCAGGTGCCAGACATCACGCGCAAGCCGCTCGGCGAGATCGCTACGTTCCTTTCCTGACGTCGGCTCCGGCGGCCGGCCGGAAGCCGTTGGTCGCTTCGAGACGGGCGAGCGTGCCGAGCGCGATGGCATCGGCGGTATCCCAGCGCAGCCCGTTGGTGCCCGTGGCGTGACCGATGCGCGCGTAGAGGTCGAGCAGCGTCTCGTTCGAACGCACCTCGGGGTGATCGATCACTTCGACGACGTGCTGCAGTTCGTGCGCGACCATCGCGATGGCGTCGTTCATGCCGAGGGTCATCCGGAAGCTGGCGCGCACGATGCGCCGGGACTCCGTGGCGGCCATCCACGTGAGGCACGCCGCCACGTTCGGCGCGAGGTTGCGGCTGATGTCGAGGTAGACGATGACGTCGCTCCGCTCGATGCGATCGACGAGGCGCTGCACGGTGGGGGAGCGGCGCCGCGCTTCGCGCAGCCACTGCGCCACGCGCTCGCCCTGCGGACGCAGACGATCGGAGGTGCCGTATGCGGGATCGCCGGGCGCCGCGGCGGTGTCCGGTGGCGCGGGGACGGGACCGAGCGCGCGCACCGGCGCGCGGAAGGGCACGGGAGCGAACGCGAGCGCGGCGATCAGAACGGGCACGATCATGGCAGTGTCCTCCCGCCCTCACCGCCCCCGCCGTGCAACGCGCCGCCCCAACGCGGGTGGCAATCGTCCGGGTTAGACGGGGCGCCTTCCGCGGCGGTTCGTCGCCGCGCCGCAATGGCGGTGACGATTGGTGGGACCGCGGCTACAATCGGCGGCGGAGGCGGATGCACATGCGCGCGGCAGCACTTCTCGTGATGGTCGGACTTCTGCTCACGCCCGGTGCCGGCCCGGTGTCCGCGCAGGGCGCGAAGCCGCGTCCCGCCACGGCGAAACCCGCCGCGCCGGCGCCGCCCGCCCTGTTCACGACGCCGCTGTCACTCGACGAGATGCGCGGCAAGCAGGCCGTGCTCACGACGGCCGCCGGCGAGATCGTGATCGACCTCTTGCCAGAGCACGCGCCGAATCATGTCGGCCTCTTCATCAAGACGGCGCGCGAGGGCGGCCTCACCGGCACCACGTTTCACCGCGTCGTCCGGCAGGGCATCGTGCAGGGCGGCGATCCGCTGACGAAGGATCCGGCCACGCGCGGCAAGGCCGGCACCGGCGGTCTGAATCTGGTGGCGCGGGAAGGTCTCACCGAGAAACACACGCGCGGCGCCGTGTCGGCCGTGATCGTGCCGGGCCGGCCCGACAGCGGCGGCACGCAGTTCTTCATCTGCATCGTCGATCAGCCGTCGCTCGACGGCCAGCACACGATCTTCGGCCGCGTCAGCGAAGGCCTGCGCGTCGCGCAGCGGATCTCCGAAGGCGCCGCCGACGACAAGGGCGTGCCGGTCGATCCGGTCGCGGTGACCGCCGTCGTCATTCGCGACAAGCCGGCCGAGGTGCCGCCGCCGTTCTCGACCGAATCGGTCGAGGCGCTGGCGAAGGTCACCGCCGTGCTCGAGACCTCGCTCGGCGACATCACCATCGGCTTCACGCCCGACAAGGCGCCGGAACACGTGCGCAACTTCCTGCGGCTGGCCGCGCTCGGCGTGTACGACGGCACGACGTGGCATCGAGTGGTGAAGGGCTTCGTGGTGCAGACGGGCATGATGTCCACCCGCACGGCGCCGCTCACCGACGCGCAGGAGCGGCACATCCGGCAGATGAAGGCCGAGTTCAACGACCAGCCGCACGACCTCGGTGTCGTCTCGATGGCGCGCCAGGCCGAGGTGGATTCCGCCAGCACGTCGTTCTTCATCGTGACCGCACGGGCCCAGTCGCTCGATCAGAAGTACACGGTCTTCGGCAAGGTGCTCGCCGGCCTCGACGTCGTGCAGGCGATCGAGGCGGTGCCGGTGAACGGCGAGGCGCCGCTGACCGAGGTGACGCTGCGGCGCGTGCGCGTCGTCACGCCGTAGACGCTCAGCCGCCGGCGGACGGGTCGTCGTCGAAGGGCAGCCGCGGCAGCTCGACGCCGCGGCGCGTGCGGATCGTCAGCGCCGGGGGCGGTGTGGCCGAGTCGGCGAGGTTGTGCACGCTCACGCCGAGCAGGCGCACGGCCCGCGTGCCGGCGTCGGTCTTCGTCAGCAGCTCGAGAGCGCGAGCCGTGAGCGGTGCCAGGTCGCGCGTGGGCTCGGCGCTGTGGCTGCGGGTGATGGTTTCGAAATCCGCGTAGCGCACCTTGATCGTGACCGTGCGCGCGAAGAGGGCGCGCTTCTCGAGCCAGGCGGCACATTCGCCGGCCATCTCCGTGATCTCCTGCCTGATCTCGTCCCGGCGGGTCAGGTCGTGTTCGTAGGTGCATTCTGACCCCGACGACTTCGATGGCCGGTCGGGCTCCACCTCGCGGGCATCGCGTCCTTCCGCCAGATCCTTCAGCCAGTCGGCCAGCGTGCCGACGATGCCGCGCAGCTGGTCGAGGTCGGCGGCGCGCACGTCCACGAGCCGCGTGATGCCGTGGGCGGCGAGTTTCTGCGCGGTGACCGGCCCCACGCCCCAGAGCGCGTCCACCGGCAGTTCCTGCAGGAAGCGCTCGACCCGTCCCGGGGCGATCACCGTGAGGCCGTCGGGCTTCTGCCAGCCCGAGGCAATCTTCGCGAGGAACTTGTTGGGGGCGACTCCCGCCGACGCGGTGAGCCCGGTGGTCTCGCGGATCGCGGTCTTGAGCCGGCGGGCCACGGCCATGCCGAGCGGCTCGTGCCAGGCGTTGTCGGTGACGTCGAGATAGGCTTCGTCGAGCGAGAGCGGCTCGACGAGCGGCGTCACCTCGCGGTAGAGCGCGAAGATCTGCTGGGAGATCTGCCGGTACTTCTGGAAGTCGGGCCGCACGATGACGAGCGACGGGCAGAGCCGCACCGCGCGCGACATCGGGATGGCCGAGCGCACGCCGAAGGCGCGCGCCTCGTAGCTCGCCGCGGCGACGACGCCGCGTTTGTCGGGCGCGCCGCCCACGGCCACGGGGCGGCCGCGCAGCTCGGGGTTGTCGCGCTGCTCGACCGACGCGTAGAAGGCGTCCATGTCGATGTGGAGGATGCGCCGCATGGGCGGAAGGCGAGGCGACGGCCTCGCGCTAAGATAATGGCCCGAGATGCACCTTGTCGTCACCGGCGCCGCCGGATTCATCGGCCGCGCCGTGGTGGCGGCGGCCCTCGCCCGCGGCCACCGCGTCACGGCGGCGGTGCGGCGCGCCGGCACCGCGCCCGCCGGCGCCACGACGGTCACCGCGGATCTGGCCTCGCCCGGCGCCCTCACGCCGCACCTGGCCGGCGTCGACGCCGTCGTGCACTGCGCCGCGTCCCTCGGCGGCGACGAAGCGGCCCAGCACCGCGATACCGTGACCGCCACGGCCCAGGTGGCCGACGCCCTGCGCGCCGCGGGCCTCTCGCGCCTCGTGCTGCTCAGCTCCTTCGCCGTTTACGACATCGCCGCGCTCGCGCCCGGCGCGGTGCTCGACGAGCAGTCGCCGATCTGCGCCGACGGCGCCGAACGCGGGCCCTATATCGACGCCAAACTGGCGCAGGAGGCGCTCGTGCGCGATCCGGCACGCGGCCTCGACTGGCGCATCCTGCGGCCCGGGCTCGTGTTCGGTCCCGGGCGGACCTGGTTCTATCACCTCGGCCTGCATCTGCACCCGCGGCTCTGGGTGTCGCTCGCCGGCGCGGCGGAGCTGCCGCTGACCTACGTCGGGAACTGCGCGGAGGCGATCGTCGCCGCGGCCGAGGCGCCGGAGGGCGGGTGGGTGGTGAACGTCGTGGACGACGACCGGCTCACGCGCGCGGCTTACCTGCGGGCGCTCGCGCGGGCGGCCACACCGTCGCCGCTCGTGGTCGACCTGCCGTGGGCGGTCCTCAGGGCGGGAGGCCGCAGCGCGAATCTCGTCGGCGTCCACGCCGGCATGCTGCATCCGGCGCGCCTGGCGGCGCGCTGTCAGCCGCTGCGCTACACGAATGCGGCGGCGCGGGCGCGGCTCGACTGGCGTCCGCGGGTCGCGATGGCCGACGCGATGGCGCGGTCACTGACCGCGGAATGACGCCGGCGCTCAGAGGCGGCCGTCGGCGAGGCCGTCGGCGATGAAGTGCCCGGCGCGCGCCGACAGCGCCATGATCGAGAGCCCCGGGTTCTGGAACGGCGAGGTGGGGAACGCCGCCGAGTCGGTCACGAACACGTTCGGGGCATCCCAGCACTGATTGTGGGCGTTCACGACCGAGGTGGCGGCACTGGCGCCCATCACGGCGCCGCCGGCTTCATGAATCGCCGACCCCGGCAGCAGCGCGCCGCTCGCCGTGTAGACGAGCCGCTTCGTCACCTGGTACACGGCCTTCCCGATGTAACTCTCTCGACGCAGGTGATCGATCTCGAGGCCGCAGGTGGCCGCGAGCGCCAGCAGCGTCTCGTGCATGTCGCGCACCATCGCCGCTTCGTTGGCGCCGTGCACGCAGCGGATGCGCGCCACCGGAATGCCCCAGGCGTCGGAGACCGACGGATCGAGCGTGACCCGGTTGTGCGGGTCGGCCAGCATCTCGCCGACCGCCATGAAGAACCAGCCGGGTTCGATGCGGCCCACCGAGCCGAGCAGCGAGTAGCCGCGCAGGAACGGGGCGTCGCGCCGCCCGTGGGCATTGCGGAAGCTCGGCACGTAGAGGCCCGACTGGGCGCCGAAGTCGTAGGGGTCGGTGCGCGGCGCGCCTTCCACCGTGTGCGGTCCGGCCTCGAAGATCATCACGTGATCCGTCAGGCCCGTGCCGAGCAGGCCCGACGAGTTGCCGAGCCCGCGCGGATGCACCTTCGAGGTGGAGTGGAGCAGGATGCGGAGCGTCTCGATCGTGGACGCGCAGAGCACGACGGCGCGCGCCCGCACCTGATGGCGCGTCTTCGTCGTGCGGTCCACGTACTCGACGCCGGTGGCGCGGCCGGTGTCGTCCACCAGCACCCGCGACACCACGGCGTCGCTCTGCAGCGACAGGCGGCCGGTGGCGCCGGCGGCCACGATCGGCAGCGGCACGCGATCGGCGTTGTGGCGCACGATGCGGCAGGTCGTGGCGGGACGGTCAGGCCACGCCGTCTTCAGGCGGTCGAGGATGCCCTGTTCGCTCGTCGTGAGCGGCAGCGGCTGGTCGTAGACCCCGTCGGGAATGCTCGGGATGCCGGCGGCGCTCCCGTGCACGCCGAGGAAGCGCTCGACACGTTCGTACCACGGCGCCAGATCGGCGTAGGAGATCGGCCAGTCGGGCCCGTGGCCGTCCACGCGCGTCGCATGCAGCTCGCTGTCGCCGATGCGCAGGGCGTTGCGGCCCCAGAGGTGCATGCGGCCGCCCACCTGCCGGCCGCGATACCAGTTGAAGGGCGCGCCCGGCTCGGTGGTGTAGGGATTCTCGCGGTCGTTCACGAACAGATGCCGCGTCAGCCGGCTGAACGACATGCAGCGGGCCTGCATCTGCTGGCCGTCGAGGAACGCGCGGGCGCGCGTCATCAGCTGCAGCTTGGAACGGTCCTTGTCGGGCGGCGGCGGGAAGTCGCGCGCCGGATCCAGCGAGCGTCCGGCTTCGAGGAGCAGCGTGGTGACGCCGCGTTCGCTGAGTTCCTTGGCGGCCCAGCCGCCGGCGGCGCCCGAGCCGACGACAATCGCGTCGTATTCGGCCGCGGGCGTCATCCGCGCCTCGTGATGTAGCCCCACACCTCGCCGGCCGACCACGCGCAGAGCAGCGGCAGCATCACCGGCGCCGCCTGCCAGAAGCGGGCGCCCTGCCCGCGTTTCGCCTGCGCGTCGGCGTGGCGCTTGAAGAGCACGAGCGGCAGCAGCGGCCCGGCGGCGATGAACTTGAGCCGCGCGAGCGGCGACACGTTGCGGGCGCGGATGTAGCCGAAGAGCCGGCCCCACTGGAACCGCTCGGGCAGCACGCCGAGCAGGCTCGTGTAGGGCGTCTTGTAGTCCACGATCGCCTCGGGCGTGAGATAGAGCGTTTCGCCCTGCTGCATGAGGCGCCAGTGGACCTCGGGCTCGTGGAAACGCGCCTGCCAGAGGTCGCGGGTCAGCTCGAGGGCCCGCCGCTTGTAGCAGACGTTCACGTCCGACACCCACTCGCGCGGACCCGCCTCGAACGGCGGCGCGTAGCGGCTGAAGTCGCAGGCGAAGAACGCCCAGTTCAGGTTGTCGGTCGAGGCGCTCTCGATGGCGCCGCCCATGACGGCGTGCGGCAGTTCCTCGTGGAGCCGGGCCATCGTGGCGCACCAGTTCGGCCGCGGCGGCGCCCGGTCTTCCAGGATGGCGACGAGGGCGCCGGTCGAACGCTTGAGACCGGCGGCGCGGCGGCGGTCGAAGAGTTCGTGCTGGCCGCCCGCCGAGTCGATCGGGTGGCCCGTCTCGACGCGGCCGATGCTGAAGAACTCGACCTCGGGGAACTCGGCCGCCATCGCGCCGATGTCGGGCCGCGAGTCGTCGTAGGGCGCCAGAATCTGGAGCGGCGGCGCACCCTGCTGGCCGCGCACCGCCTGCAGCATGCGCCGCAGCGTGTCGCGGCCGTCCACGATCGTGATGACCAGGCTCATCGAGCCCGGGATGACGGCAGGCGGCGTGCTCATGCGGGCATGCGGCCGAGCACCGGCAGCGTCACGGCCTCGCCGGTGCGGCTGCTGTAGCGCACGGCTTCGGCTACTTCCGCCGCGCGCAGGCCGGCGTAGCCGTCGGCGATGGTGAGATCGCGGCGGCCGTCCACCAGCTTCAGGAAGTCGTCGAGTTCCTCGCGGAACGACTGCAGCGCCGTGGTCTTCCACGAGAAGAGCTTCTCGCGCACCATGGCCTCGAGATAGTACTGCTCGGTTTTCGCCCGCTCGCCGCCGGGCTCGTTCATGGTGATGAGCGTGTTGCGCATCGGCGCGTAGGCGGCGCGCACCATGCCCTTGTCGCCGTAAGCCTCGATGAAGAAGCCGTAGCCCTTCCACTCGGTCCACGTGGCCTGATACGACGCGGCGATGCCGCCGGGGTTCTTGAAGACCGCCATCGCGTTGTCTTCCGAGCCGGGCACCTTCCAGACACGTTCGGTGGAGATGCCGTAGACGCTCGTGATCTCGCCAAGGAAGTAGCGGGTCAGGTCGGTCGTGTGGATGCCGACGTCCCACATCGCGCCGCCGCCCGACATCGGCGCCTTGTATTCCCAGTCCTGCGCGAACTTGGGCAGGCCTTCGTGGCCGCCGAACACGCGGAAGTGATCCACGGTGCCGATCTTTCCCTCGCCGATCGCCTCGTGCATGAACTTGATGGCGGGGTAGTAGCGCAGGTTGAAGCCCACGCCGAAGGCACGCTTCGCGGCCAGTGCGGCTTCGACCAGCACACGCGTGCTCGCGGCGGTGTTCGTGACGGGCTTTTCGATGAGCACGTGCAGGCCGCGGGCGAACGCGGTGAGGCAGGTGTCGTCGTGCACGTGCACGGGGGTCGAGATGACGACCGCGTCCATCGGCACGTCGAAGAACGCGTCGACGGACGCCGCGACGACGGCCTTCGTGCCGCCGGCCGCCTGGCGGGCCGAGTCGGCGTTCACGTCGTAGACCGCGGCCAGCGAGGTGCCGGCGTGTTCGCGAATCGTGGTGGCGCGGAGTTGCCCGATTTTGCCTGTGCCGATGACGCCTATCCGCATGTGACTCGCGCGCTTTCCTGTGAGGATTCAGGCGCGAGAATACCACACGGTCCTCGCGCGACGGCCCCTGTCGGGGCGCGCGCGCCGCGTTTTGCGTGCGTCCCTGCGCGGTGGGGCGCAGTGGCGTGAGGGGTGGCGATCAGTGCCAGGGCGTCCAGGCGCGGAAGTGCCCGTGCCGGGCCTCGAGCAGTTCGCCGATGGTGATGGCGGCGTGGATGAGGCCGACGTGGGTGTAGGCCTGCGGGAAGTTGCCGAGCTGTCGCCCGGTCTCGGGTTCGATGTCCTCCGAGAAGAGACCGAGGGCGTTGGCGTGGCCGACCAGCCGATCGAAGAGCGCCACCGCGTCGTCGAGCCGGCCGATCATCGCCAGCGCCTCGGCCCACCAGAACGAGCAGATCGTGAACGCGCTCGTCGTCGCGCCGAAGTCGTCGGCATGGCGGTAGCGCTGCATGAGCCCGTTGTGCGTGAGCACGCGTTCGTACTCGCGCACCGTCGAGACGAACCTGGGATCGTGCGGCTCGATGATGCCAAGGGTCGCGAGCAGCAGGTTCGAGGCGTCGGGGTACACGCCCTGCAGGGCCTGCGTGAAGAAGCCGAGTTCGGCGTTGTAGGCGCCAGCCAGCACGCGCTCGCGTTCGGCGGCCGCCCACGCCGTCCACTCGGCCGCCCGCGCCGCGTGCCCGAGACGGCGAGCCAGGCGGGCACCGCGTGAAGCCGCGACCCAGCACAACACCTTCGAGAAGGTGTAGTGCCTGGGGAGCGTGCGGAATTCCCACAGGCCGGTGTCTTCCTCGGCCGAGGCCGCGATCGCCTCCGTCACCAGGCGTTCGATGAGCGGCATCAGTGACGGATCGTGATCGGCGGTGCGCGGGTCGGTCGTGATCGTGTCGAGACAGAGGATCATTTCGCCCATGACGTCGTGCTGCGTCTGCACGTAGGCGGCATTGCCGATGCGCACCGGACCGACGCCGGCGAACCCGGCAAGGTGGTGCAGCTGGGTCTCGACGAGATCGCGTTCACCGCCGATGCCGTAGACCGGCTGCAGGGGCCCGTCGTCGGCCACGTCACGCAGGAACGCGACGAATCGTTCCCCTTCGCTCAGGTGCGAGAGCCGGCGCAGCGCTTCGACGACGAAGGCGGCATCGCGCAGCCAGCAGAAGCGGTAATCCCACGTACGCGCGGAGTCGAGCGCCTCGGGGATGCTGGTCGTGGCCGCGGCCACGATGGCCCCGGTGTCGAGGTACTGGTGCAGCTTGAGACAGAGCGCCGATCGCAGCACCGCTTCGGGGCGGAAGCTCGGCAGCGCGCAGCTCTTCGACCAGGCGCGCCACCCGGCCCGGGTGAGTTCGAGCGCGCGCTCGACCGACGGCGGATCGTGCACCTCGGGCGGCCGCCCGGCGCTCAGCGCGAAGAAACACGGGCGATCGACGCGGAACGGCCGGCCGTCGGCAATCGTCGTGGCCGGGACGTTCGAGTGCAGGAAGAGCCGCTGCGGCCCACCGAGCACCTCGAGGCCCTCGGAGGTGACGGCGACATCCACGATGGCGCGGGCGTAGTCGGGCCGCGGATCGAAGATCGCCCTGAGGCGCGGGGCGCCCTCGAGCGGGCGGATGAGCCGGTACACCTCGATCGGCGCGTTCACGCCGAGCCCGGCCGGAATCCTCGGCGCGAAGTCGATGAGCTCACACGCGCCGTCGGCGGTGCGGATCTCGGTGCGCAGGATGTTGGTGTTGCGCAGGTAGGCCATCGGGCCCACCGTGCCCTGTTCGGGCACGAACTGGAAGCGCCCGCCTTTCGTCTCGTCCAGCAGCCGCGCGAACACCGACGGGCTGTCGAAGCGAGGCAGGCACAACCAGTCGATGCTCGTGTCGGGACCGACGAGCGCGAGCACACTGCCGTTGCCGATGGCGCCGTGGGCGAGGTCGGTGGGCGTCATCCGCGGCGCACGTCGGCAAGACGGCACGCTTCCGAGAGCAGCGTGCCGGCCCAGTCGTAGACGGTGTGCGAGAGCACTTCCGTACGCAGGTTGCGCATCCGTCGCCGCTGTTCGTCGGGCGGCAGGCGCAGGGAATCGTCGATGGCGGCGGCGAACTCGTCGGGTGCGAAGGGGTTCACCGGCACGACGTCGGCCAGCGCCCGGGCGGCGCCCGTGAACTGCGAGAGCACGAGCACGCCGAGTTCGTCGGCGCGCGCGGCGATGAATTCCTTGGCCACGAGGTTCATGCCGTCGTGCAGTGACGAGACCACGCAGACGTCGGCGGCGCGGTAGATGGCGCCGACGTCCTCCGGCGAGTGATGCTCGTGGCGGAAGAGCACCGGCGTCCACGTCTTCGTGGCGAAACGCTGGTTGATGCGATCGACCTGCGCCTTCACTTCTTCGCCGAGGGCGTGATACCGGTCGATGCGGTCGCGCGTGGGCGCGCCGATCTGCAGGAACACGACCCGCTCCCGCCACTCCGGCCAGCGTTCGAGCATGCGCTCGAAGGCCTGGAGGCGTTCGGGAATGCCCTTGGTGTAGTCGAGCCGATCGACGCCCATGACGAGCTTCGCGTCGCCGACGCGCAGGCGCTTGCGCGTGGCGGCGACATCGCGCGTCCAGTCGCGCCCGGGCGCGACCGAGGCCCACAGGCCCGGGTCGATGCTGATCGGGAACGGCTTCACGTAGGTGCGGTGACCGCCGCGGTGCACGGCGAAGTGTTCGCGGTCGATGCGCGCCTCGAGCGTGCGGTCCACGGTTTCGAGGAAGTTGTTGCAGTGGTACTGGATGTGGAAGGCCAGCAGGTCGTTGCCGAGCAGGCCGTCGAGGATCTCGTCGCCCCACGGGCAGATCCGGAACGCCTCGGCATTCGGCCACGGGATGTGCCAGAACTGGCAGACGACGGCGTCGGGGCGCGCCGCCTTCACCATCCGCGGCAGCAGCGCGAAGTGGTAGTCCTGCACGAAGACGATGGCGCGGTGGTCGCCGATTTCGTCGATGACCGTGTCGGCGAAGCGGCGGTTCACCTCCACGTACTCGCGCCAGTCGTGTTCGTCGAAGACGGGACGCGCGTAGGCGATGTGGCAGAGCGGCCACAGCGCGCTGTTGGCGAGGCCGTAGTAGTAGCCCTCTTCCTCGCGGTCGGTCAGCCACACACGGCGCAGCGTGTAGGACGGCTCGTCCGGCGGCACCGCCACGCGCCCGGCCGCGTCGGCCGTGGCGCGATCGCCCGAGCCGCTGCCATGCGCCACCCAGGTGCCGCCGCAGGCGCGCATCACGGGGTCGAGCGCGGTGACGAGTCCGCTCGCCGGCTGCATCCACGAGAAGCGGGTGGCCGGCTTGCGGCCCACGAGCCGGCCCATCAGGCCGGGTTCCCGCACGTGCTTCAGGTGCACGTACGGCTCGCGGTTGGCGACGACGACGAGCCGCGTGTCGCCGAGCCGCGCGACGACATCCGAGGCCAGCGCGGCTGCTGTCATCGGCCGCCCTCGAGGGCCACGGCTTCGGCGAGGTCGGCGAGCAGCGCGGCGACGTCGGCGGGGGCGTCGAGACGGTAGCGGGCCGCCGAGGCGCGCCGTCCCACCACCACCGACGCGCCGTCGCCCACGGCGCGGAACGCATCTTCGTCGGTGAGGTCGTCGCCGAAATAGACGAGCCAGGGCGTCTCGCCGGTTTCGCGTTCGATGTCATGCGCGATCCAGCGCACGGCGTCGCCCTTGTTCCAGGCGGCCGCCGGGAGGAATTCGTGCACGTCGGCACCGACGAGCTGGCGCAGGGCGCCGGCCTCGAGCCACGGCGCGGCCGTGGCATCGGCGGCGGCGAGCACGCGGGCACGGTCGTCGCGGGCGACGCCGCGCACGTGCACGGCCACCGCCGCCCCCTTGGATTCGAGACGTGCACCGGCCGTGCCGGCGACGACCGGCGCGAGCGACGCCTCGAGGGCCTGCACGGCCGTGAGGGCGCGCTCGACCGCGTCGTGGCGCCAGCTGCGGTCGTCCACCACGATTTCGAGGCCATGCAGTCCGGCCATGTACACCTCCGAGCCGAGCGGGACCCGGCGGGCGAGATCCGCGACACGGCGGCCGCTGACGAGCCCGAGGGTCACCTGCGAGAGAGACGACAGCGCAACGAGCGCGGCGAACGCGTCCGACCGGATCCGGGGGAGGGTGGGGTCGAGGTCGAACTCGGCCAGGGTGCCATCGAAGTCCGACAGCACCACGAGCCGGGCGCCGCGCCGCCGCGCCACACAGGCGCGGAGGATATCCGCGAACACGTTGCCATCCTAGATCGCGGTTGCGGACAATAGCTACCGCGGCCGTGTGTGACGTCGGAAGACCCGCGCGGCGGGGCCCGCGGCGCTGCCGCGGGCGGGCATCAGCGGCCGGTGCTGCCGAAGCCGCCGCGCGACGGGCCGTCGGCCGTCGCCGCCTCGACGAAGGTGACCCGCGGCGCCGCCAGCACCATGCCCTGGGCGATGCGATCGCCGGCGGCCACGTGCACCGGCGCGTCGGTGACGTTCAGCACCTGGATCTTCACTTCGTCGGCCGGGCCGCAGTAGTCGCTGTCGATGACGCCCATGCCGTTGGCCACGATGAGGCCGCGCTTGAGCGGCGTGCTGCTGCGCGCGAGGATGGCCAGGAAGTGCCCCTCGGGCACGCGCACCACGAGGCCCGTCGGCACGAGCGCAATCCCGCGCGGCGGCACCACGGTGTCGGCCGAGGCCGCGAGATCGAACGCGGCGGCGCCAGGTGTGCCGTAGGCGGGGAGGGAGACGTGGGGGGCGAGGCGCGTGATCGTCAGGGTCATGTGCCACGTATCTTAGGCGGGGCTCGGGGCTCGGCGCTCCGGGACCGGAGCGCGGGCTCCGGACCCGGGGCGCGAGGAAACCGGGCATGATGAGAGGCCGGCCGGGCGACCAACGGCCCGGCTGCCGCGTCTCAAGGACACCCATGACTCTTCGTCTGCCGATCCTCCCCGCGCTCGTCGCCCTTGCCGTCACGCTTGCCGCCGCGGCGCCGCGGGCCCAGAGCGCCGCGCCCGTCGCGCCGCCCGCCGCCCAGCTGCCGGCGGTGGCCACCGACCCGGCGGCCGAGCTGCCGCTCGAGCCCTCGATCCGCGCCGGCCGGCTGCCAAACGGGCTGCGCTACTTCCTGCGCCAGAACGCCCGTCCGGCCAGGCGTGTGTCGCTGCGCCTCGCGGTGGACGTCGGCAGCCTCCACGAGGACGACGATCAGCGCGGCCTCGCACACTTCCTCGAGCACATGGCGTTCAACGGCAGCACCAACTTCAAGCCGGGCGAACTCGTGGCGTTCCTCGAGTCGATCGGCGCGCGCTTCGGCCCGCACGTGAACGCCTCGACGTCGTTCGACGAAACCATCTACATGCTCGACGTGCCGACCGACCGCGACGGCTACGTGGACAAGGGCCTGCTCGCGCTGCGCGACTTCGCCGGCGGCGCCTCGCTCACGGGCGAGGAGATCGACAAGGAACGCGGCGTGGTGCTCGAGGAATGGCGCGGCCGGCTCGGCGCGAGCTCGCGGGTGACCGACCAGCAGTTGCCGATCCTTTTTGCCGGCTCGCGCTACGCCGATCGGCTGCCCATCGGCCTGCCAGATACACTGCGCACCTTTCCGCACGAACGCCTGCGCGCCTTCTACCGCACCTGGTATCGGGCCGACCGTATGGCCGTGGTCGTGGCCGGCGACCTGTCGCTCGACGAGGCCGAGCGCCTCGTGCGGCAGCGTTTCTCCGACCTGCCGGCGCCGACGGCGCCGGCGCCCGACGTGCCGCGCGTCGTGCCCCCGCACACCGACACGCTCTACAAGATGGTGACCGACAGCGAGGCGCAGCGCTGGAGCGTCACGGCGGCGTTCAAGAGCGCGCCCGAACCCGACGGCACGGTGGGCGCCTACCGCCGCTCCATCGTGCGCGGTCTGGCGCTGTCGATGCTCAACCAGCGCCTGTCGGAACTCGCGCGCCGGCCCGACGCCCCGTTCCTCAGCGCGGATGCCGGTGCCTCCGGACTCGGCCGCGGCCTCTCGATCTTCGAGTTGAGCGCGGAAGTGCCGGCAGGGAAGACCGCGCAGGGGCTCGACGCCGTGGTGCGCGAGGCGCGCCGCGCGCAGCAGTTCGGCTTCACGGCGCCCGAGATCGACCGCGCGAAGAAATCGCTGCTCGCCGGCTACGAGCAGGCCTTCAACGAACGCGGCAACGCCGAGAGCCCGTCGCTTGCGAACGAACTCGTGCGGCACTTCCTGCAGCGTGAGCCGGCGCCGGGCATCGCCTACGAGTTCGCGATGGTGCGCGGCTTCCTGCCCGGCATCACGGCCGACGAGCTTGCCGGCGAGATGCGCAAGCTCGTGCGCGACGACAGCCGCGTCGTGCTCGGCGTGGCGCCGGCCGGCCCGGGTACGCCCACCGACGACACGTTGCGCACGGCGCTCGCCGCTGCGTTCACCGGCGAGGTCACGCCGTGGAGTGACGGTCTGGCGGGCCGCGCGCTCGTCCCGACCCCGCCGGCGCGTGGCCGCGTCACGGGGCGCCGGCAGATTCCCGACGTCGGCGTGACCGTGCTCACACTCTCGAACGGCATGGAGGTGTGGCTCAAACCCACGACCTTCAAGGCCGACCAGGTCGTGTTCAGCGCGTACGCCTACGGCGGCGGCTCGCTCGCGTCTGAAGCCGACTACACCGAGGCGGCGCTGGCGCCCGCCCTTGTCGCCATGGGCGGCGTCGGCGGCCTCACACCGGTGGATCTCGAGAAGGTACTGGCCGGACGCCTGGCCTCGGCTTCGCCCGACATCGACAGCCACACGCACGGCGTGTCGGGCTCCTCCACGCCGAAGGACCTCGAGACGGCACTCCAGCTCGTCTACCTCACCTTCACGGCTCCGGGGCTGACCGACGAGGGCTTCGGCCTGCTGCAGCGCCGTTTCGGCGCGATGCTCGAGAACCAGCGCCAGAGCCCGCGCTATCTCTTCGGCGAAAAGGTGCGCGAGCTCACGACCTCGGGCCACTACTCGTCGAAGAGCCTGACGGCTGCCGACGTGCAGGGGCTCGACGTGCAGGTGATGCGCCGCGACTACGCGGCCCGCTTCGGCAACGCCGCCGACTTCACGTTCTTCATGGTCGGCGCCTTCGACGAGGCCACGGTGGTGCCGATGGTGGAGCAGTGGCTGGCATCACTGCCCTCGACCGGTCCGCGCCGCACCGCGTTCCGCGATATGGGGATGACGTTCCCGAAGGGCATCGAGCGGGCAGTGGTGACGAAGGGCAAGGAACCGGCCAGCCAGAACGCCATCGCGTTCTTCGCCGACACCGGCCTGAACGAACTCGAGATGCACCGCGCCCGCGCGGCGTCCACACTCGTCGGCATGCGCCTGCGCGACATCCTGCGGGAGCAGCTCGGCGGCACCTACGGGGTGAGCGTGAACTACGGCAACACCGCGCCGCAGAAGGGCTACGGTACGATGACGGTGTCGTTCGGCAGCGCCCCCGACCGGGTCGAGTTGCTGCAGAAGGCGGTGCTCGACGAAGTGACGCGCCTGCGCACCGAGGGGCCGTCGGCCGACGACCTGCAGAAGGTGCAGGAGATGGAGCGCCGGGAACTCGAGACCTCGGCCACGCAGAACCCGTACTGGCTCGGCTCGCTGCAGACCGTGCACATGCTCGGCTGGGACGCGGCCGGCATCAGCCGCCGCCTCGAACGCACGAATGCCCTCACCGTGCCCATCCTGCACGAGACGATCAGGAAGTACTTCCCCCTCGATCGTTACGTCGTGGTGACGCTCAAGCCCGAATAGGGCAGGGAACAGGGAACAGGGAACAGGGAACAGGGAACAGGGAACAGGGAACAGGGA
>CADEFD010000077.1:5613-24733 GCA_902826515.1 uncultured Acidobacteriota bacterium | reverse complement strand
AACCTCGGCGTGCGCTACGAGCTGCCGCTGCCGTTCATCGACAAGAACGACGCCATCAGCGGCTTCCGCACCACGCAGCAGTCCACGGTCTACCCGAATGCGCCGCGCGGCCTGGTGTACCCGGGTGATGCCGGCGTGCCCCGCGGCATCGTGCCGACAGACAAGAACAATATCGCCCCGCGTATCTCGGTCGCCTGGGACCCGTTCGGCGACGGCAGGACCAGCGTGCGTTCGGCGTTCGGCGTGTTCTACGACGCGCTGGCCGGCCAGGGCGACTTCTTCCAGAGCGGCGTGCTCTCGCCCCCCTTCACGCCGCTCGTCGAGCTGAATGCGCCGACGCCCATCACCATCGCCGATCCGCTGGCGGCGGTGGCCGGACCGCCCAATGCGTTCCCGGCGGCGCTCACGATCATCGGCTGGGGCGATGACTTCAAGTCGCCGAAGGCCTACCACTTCAACTTCGGCGTGCAGCGCCAGCTGGCCAGCCGCCTGGGTGCGGAAGTGGCCTACGTCGGCTCGCGCGGCTTCAACATGCCGATGTTCCTCGAGATCAACCCGGGCGTCTTCACGCCCGGACAGACCACGCGCGGCGCCCGCCTGCTGCCGGCCTACTCGCTCGTGCGGCCCACCTTCTCGGTGGCGCAGTCGTGGTTCGACTCGCTGCAGACGAGCCTGCGCCTGCTGCCCTGGAAGGGCCTGAACGCCACGGCGTCGTACACCCTCGGCAAGGCCACCGACCACGTGTCGGGTCTCAACATCGGCGGCGAATCGCGGCCGGTGCTGCCGGTGGTGCAGGGCGACGAGGCCAGCATCGACGCGGCGCTCGCGGCCGAGAAGGGCCCGGCCCTGTTCGACGCCCGCCACCGCTTCGTGCTCAGCTTCGGCTACGAACTGCCGCGCCTCGAATCGCAGCCGGCGGCGCTCAGGGCGATTGCCGGCGGCTGGCAGCTGAACGGCATCTACCAGGCGCAGACGGGCTTTCCGTTCTCCGTCAACTACGGCGGCGTGCTCGACATCCGCTACATGACGCAGCGGCCGGACGTGACGTGCGATCCGAACGACGGCCCGAAGACCACGGCGCAGTGGTTCGACACGAGCTGCTTCGTCGGCCGGTCGCTCGCCGACTCCGGCGTGCGGCCCGGTAACGCCGGCCGCAACACCGTGCGCGGTCCCGGCTTCCAGCGCACCGACATGTCGATCTTCAAGAACTTCGACTTCGCCGGACGCCACCGTATCCAGGCGCGCGTCGAAGCGTTCAACCTGCTGAACCAGGCGCGCTTCAGCAACCCGAGCGGCACCTTCGGCACGCCGGCCTTCGGCCAGATCACGGCCGCCGAAGACGGCCGGATCATCCAGCTGGCGCTCAAGTACTCCTTCTAGGGACTCGGGGCCCGGGACTCGGGTCCCGGGGCACATTGGTCGGCGGGCGCTACGCGCTCGCCGACTTTGTCTTTCTGCTTCCGCGGAACGTCTCCATGCGCGCATCCCAGCCCAGAGCCCCGAGACCCGAGCCCCGGCGAGTGACGCGGCGTGAGGCGCTTGGCGGCCTGTCGCTCGCGGCCGCCGGTCTGATGCTGCCGCGCCACCTCCACGGTCAGGCCCCGGGCATCATCACGGCGCCGGGTGTGCGGCCGATGGTCACGGACGGCGTGGCCTCGACGCTCGTCGGCGACGATGCCGCGGTCGTCTGGTCACGCGCGGATCGCGCCGCCCGGATGATCGTCGAATACGCGACCAGCGACACGTTCCGCAATGCGCGGCGCGTCGTCGGACCGTCGGCACTCGAAAGCCACGACTTCACGGCCCGTGTGCACCTGACCGATCTGCCGCGCGGGCAGCGGGTGTTCTACCGCGTGTCGTTCCAGGACCTGTCGGACATCCGCCAGTTCAGCGAGCCGGTGGCGGGGCAGCTCGGCACGGCGCCGGCGCCGCGGGGGCGCGACGTGTCGCTCGTGTTCTCGGCCGACACGGTGGGGCAGGGCTGGGGCCTCGATCCGGCCTTCGGCGGCATGCTCACCTACGCGAGCATGCTCGGCACCGAGCCGGATCTCTTCATCAACCTCGGCGACGCCATCTACGCCGATGCGCCGGTACAGGCAGAAGTGCGGCTCGACGACGGCCGCGTGTGGAAGAACCTCACGGCCGAGGCCAAGAGCAAGGTGGCCGAGACGCTCGCCGAGTATCGCGGCAACTACCGCTACAACCTGCAGGACGCGCACATGCGGCGTTTCAACGCCGCCGTGCCGCAGCTCACGGTGTGGGACGACCACGAGGTGCGCGACAACTGGTACTTCGAGCGCCGCCTCGACGACGACAAACGTTTCACGGAGAAGTCGGTGGCGCTGCTCGCGGCACGGGCCCGGCAGGCGTGTTTCGAGTACACGCCGATGCCCTTCGACGCGGTGGATCCGGAACGCCTCTATCGCTCGGTGCGCTACGGCCCGCTCGAGGTCTTCCTGCTCGATCACCGCAGCTACCGCGGCGCCAACAGCACCAACCGGCAGACGACGCCGGGCGATCCGTCGGCGCTCATGGGCGCGGCGCAGGTCGCGTGGCTGAAGCGGGCGCTCGTCGCCAGCACCGCCACGTGGAAGGTGATGGCGAGCAGCCTGCCGATTGGCCTGGTGGTGCGCGACTTTCCGGACTACTTCGAGGCGGTGGCGCAAGGCGACCCGGGCGGCCCGCTCGGGCGGGAACTCGAGATCGCGGACCTGCTGCGCTTCATCCGCGACGAGAACATCGACAACGTCGTCTGGATCACCGGCGACGTACACTACGCCGCCGCGCATCACTACGATCCGGCGCGCGCCCGCTTCACCGAGTTCTCGCCGTTCTGGGAGTTCGTGGCCGGGCCGCTGCACGCCGGCACGTTCGGACCGAACGCGCTCGACCCGACCTTCGGTCCCGAGGTGCGGTACCTCTCGATTCCCGACGGCATGAAGCCGAACCGGCCGCCGTCCGAAGGTCTGCAGTTCTTCGGCCGCTTCGTCGTGGAGGCGAAGACCGAGGCGCTGCGGGCCAGCCTGCACGACCGCGACGGCCGCGAGCTCTACACGGTCACGTTGCCGCCGGGCCGCCGGTGACACCCCGCGCGACGTACCTGCTGAACTACGGCGCGTATCAGCTCGGCTGGCTGGCGGCGATTCTCGGTGCGGCGTCCGGGTATGGCACGGCCGGCGCCTGTGTCGGGTTCGTGCTCACGGCAGGGCACGTCCTGCTCGCGCGCGATCGGCGCGGCGAGCTGGTGCTCGTGCTGGCGGCGCTTGCCGCCGGTGTGGCCGTGGAGTCGTGGCAGATCGCGTCCGGCACCTACCGCGTGCTGGCGGACGCGGCCCCCGGCGCGCTGCCGCCGCTCTGGCTCCTCGCGCTGTGGGCGCAGTTTGCCACGACGTTCCGCTTCAGCCTGCGTGGCATCATGACGCGCCCGCGCGCGGCGCTGCTCTTTGGCGCGCTCGGCGGGCCCCTCGCGTTCCTCGCCGGCGAGCGTCTCGGCGCGGTCGTGCTCACGGCGCCGCTGGCGCCCGGCCTGGCGCGCCTGGTCGTAGCGTGGGCGGCGGCGCTTGCCGGGCTCGCGTGGGGGGCGCGGCGCCTCTCTGCGCCAACTGAGGGGTATCGGCCGATCGCCGGCCGCTAGCTGCTGCCGCCGCGTAGCAGCGCGCCGACCTGATCGACGAGAATCTGCCGCGTCACCGGCTTGTGCAACAGCACGGTGTGCGGCGCGTGCGCGATGCCGGCCTCGAGTTCGTCGGCGTAGCCGGACACGAAGAGCACCTTCACGTCGGGGCGGCGGGCGCGGATGGCGCTCGTCAGCGCCGGGCCGCTCACGTTCGGCATGACGACGTCGGTGATGACGAGGTCGATGTCGTCGCTGCGCGCGTCGAACGTCTCGAGAGCGTCGCGGCCGTCGGCCGCTTCGATCACCGTGTAGCCGGCGCGTTCGAGGAAGCGCGAGAACAGGCCGCGCACTTCCGGATCGTCCTCCACGAGCAGCACCGTGGCGCCGAGCGGTTCGTCCACCATGGGCGGCGGCGCCTGCGTCGGGCGCGGCAGCGGACGCGCCGCGTCGAGCACCGCCGGCAGCAGCACGTGCACGGCGGTGCCGGCGCCGGGCGCGGTGTCGATCCACGTGTAGCCGTCGCTCTGTTTGACGATGCCGTAGACCATCGACAGGCCGAGGCCGCTGCCCTTGGTGATGTCCTTGGTGGTGAAGAACGGCTCGTAGGCCTGCGTCGCCGTGTCGGCGTCCATGCCGGTGCCGGTGTCGCGCACCGAGAGCAGCACCCACGCGCCGGCCGGCACGCGCACCGGCAGCGACTCGTGCGCCCACGGCTCGTCGAGCACGAAGTTGGCCGTCGAGATCTCGAGCGTGCCGCCGTCGATCATGGCGTCGCGGGCATTGATGGCCAGGTTCAGCACGACCTGTTCGATCTGGCCGGGATCGACCTTCACGGTCGCCAGATCCGGCGCGAGCGTGCTCACGAGCTGGATGTCTTCGCCGATGACGCGCGTCAGCATCCGCTCGAGCGTGCGCACGGTGACGTTCAGGTCGAGCACCTCGGGCATCAGGATCTGCCGGCGTCCGAAGGCGAGGAGCTGACGGGTGAGCGAGGCGGCGCGGTCGGTGGCCGTCTGGATGCTGCGCAGCAGCCGGCGGCGGGCCGGGGCGTCGAGGCCGCCGGCGCCGAGCGCCTCGGCGTGGCCGCCGATGACCTGGAGCAGGTTGTTGAAGTCGTGGGCGACGCCGCCGGCGAGGCGGCCGAGCGCGCCGATCTTCTGCGACCGGCGGAGCTGCTCGGTGAGGTCCTTGTTGTCCTGGAGAGCGGTCTCGAGACGCGTGCGTTCGCCGCGGTCGTGCACGGTGACGAGCGACCAGCCGTCGGTGTCGAGGCGTTCGACGTGCACGTCCGCGGGACACGCCTCGCCGTCGTGGCGCGTGTAGGCGGCGGTGCGGCGCGGGTGCGGCGTGGGCGGCGCGAGCGGCCCGGTGGTGTCGCCGCCCGGCGGGGCGGTGATGTAGCGGTCGAGGGGCGCGCCCTCGAGGGTGGCCGCCGTCACGCCGAGCAGGCGCTCGAAGGCGGCGTTGACGCGCACGATGGCGCCGTCACGATCGACCACGGCCAGCGCTTCGGCCACCGCATCGATCGGAATGGCCGAGCCGGGGTCGGCCGGCCGCCGACGCACCCGCTTCAGCGCGCCGGCGAGCGGCTCGCGCGCCACCGGCGCCGTGTCGCCGCGATCCAGCAGCCACGCCCGTTCGAACGGCGTCATGGCCAGCGGATCACGCCGATGCCCGGCGTCCCCCTGCGGTGGGCGGGTGCTGCGGTGCGCCATTCAGTGCCCTGCGACATCGTCACACAGAATTCCCGATTTCGGAATCGGCACGTGCGACGCCGGCTTGAATCGGCCGTCAGGCCCGGGGGGCGGCCGGGGCATCGCCGAGCAGCGCTGCCACCTCAGCCAGGAGCGCCGAGCGCGTGAGCGGCTTCTGAAGGTGAGCGGTGTCGGCCGTCGCCTCGTCGTCCACTTCGGTGTCCACGGCATACCCGGACAGGTAGAGCACGGGGATGTCTGGCAGGCGGGCCCGGAGGCGTTCGACGAGGGCCGGGCCGCCGGTGTGGGGCATCACCACGTCGGTGACCACCAGGTCCACCGGCGCCCGTTCGTGCTCGAGCACGGTCAGTGCGTCGGCGCCGTTCTGCGCCTCGAGGACGGCGTAGCCGGCGTGGCGCAGGAAATTGGCGAACATCGCGCGCAGTTGCGGGTCGTCGTCGACCAGGAGGATGCGCGGCGGCGCGCCGTCCGCGGCGGCCCGCGGCGCGGCACCCCGGCTGCCGCGGGTGACCGCCAGGCGCGGCGTCGCGGCCGGGGCCCGTCTCCTCGGGGTCGGCAGGGGGGAACTCATGTCTGGCCTTTCGGGAACGGCGTGGACGACTAACCTTCGAACATGCTCTCCGTGGCGCGCACCTGCTCGCCGACGTCGGCCACCAGATCGGCAATCTCGCTGAGGAGCGTCACGCGCTGCGCGAGCGGCAGCGCATGCGCCACGCGGTCGAGCAACGCCGGGTCCTGGTCGTGCGGCTCGGGCTGCGGCGTCACCCAGTAGCCCATCCACTCGGCGAGCTGGCAGGCCACCGACACCCGCACGAGCATGTCGGTCGGGCCCACGGCGTCGAGGTTGTGGTGATGGCCGGCGACATCCTGGAACACCTGCGGCAGCAGCAGCTGCTGCGCGAACCACTGCCCGGCTTCGCAGTGGTCCATGCCCATCAGCTCGCGCTCGAGCTGCAGCAGTTCCACGCCGCGCGTGTCGGCGGCATCGAGGAACGCGGGGTACTGCTTCGGGTGCGCGACGATGAGCGCCATGCGGCCGATGTCGTGGAGCAGCCCCACGGTGTAGGCGTCGGCGGGATTGCCGCCGAGCCGCAGCGCGATCTGTTCGGCCGTGGCCGCGCAGGCGATGTTGTGGCGCCAGCAGCGCTGCACGGCCGGCAGGCGCAGCGCCTGCCCCAGGTACCGCCGCAGCCCGATCGTCGCTGCCAGAGCGCGGATCCGCGCAATCCCGAGCAGCGTCGTCGCGTGGCGGATGTTCGTCACCTCGCCGCGGATGCCGTAGTAGGCGGTGTTGGCGGCCCGGAGCACTTCGGCGGCGATCGTCGCATCGGCCGAGACCGTGTCCGAGACGTCGCCCAGGCCGACGTCCTCTTTGGCCAGCAGGCCGAGCAGGCTCACCGCCACCGACGGGATCGGCGGCAGTTCGCAGTTGCGGCGCAGCAGGCGCGCCTTCGCGGGGGGCGTGACCCGGCTGACTCCAGCCGCCAGGTCGGTTGCGTGTCCGTTGATCTCCACCTCGGCCTCGGTCAGGGAAATCGGCACTTTCGTGGCCGGCTCCAGTCCGCGGCGGGCGCCGAGGGGCCGCCTAGGTGTCCGTCTGACCCATGAGCGCGGCGATGTGCTTGAGGAGCGCCCCGCGCGTGACCGGTTTGGCCACGTGCGCGGCGTGCGGATCCTGGCCGTCGAGCTCGAGCTGGTCGGTGTAGCCCGAGACGAAGAGCACGCGCACGTCGGGCTTGCGGGCGCGCAGCGCGCTCGCCAGCGACGGCCCGCTCACGTTCGGCATCACCACGTCGGTCACGACGACGTCGATGTCGTCGGCGTGGCGCTCGAAGAGTTCGAGCGCCTCCTGGCCGTCGGAGGCCTCGCGCACCAGGTATCCGCCGTCGCGCAGGAAGGTCGAGAAGAGCGTGCGCACTTCCGGATCGTCCTCGACGAGCAGCACGGTGCCGCCGGCGCTTTCCACGCGCGGCGCGATGCCGGCATCCTCGCGCGGCAGGGGCACGTCGTCGTCGTGCACCGCCGGCAGCAGCACGTGCACGCTCGTGCCGGCGCCGGGCGCGGTTTCGATCCACGTGAAGCCATCGCTCTGCTTCACGATGCCGTAGACCATCGACAGCCCGAGCCCGCTGCCGCGGCTGGCGTCCTTCGTGGTGAAGAACGGCTCGAAGGCCTGCGCGGCGGTGTCGGGATCCATGCCGGTGCCGGTGTCGAGCACCGAGAGCAGCACCCAGTCGCCGGCCGGCACGACCACCGGCAGCGACGGATGACTCCACGACTCGGCGAGCAGGAAGTTGGCCGTGGCCACCTCGAGCGTGCCGCCCTCGGCCATGGCGTCGCGCGCGTTGATGGCGAGGTTCAGCAGCACCTGTTCGATCTGTCCCGGATCGACCTTCACGCGTCGGAGATCCGGCGCGAGCGAACTGACGAACTGCACGTCTTCGCCGATGACGCGGCCAAGCATGTGTTCGAGCGACAGCACGGTGACGTTCAGGTCGAGGACCTGCGGCACGAGCACCTGGCGGCGGCCGAAGGCGAGCAACTGGCGGGTGAGCGAGGCGGCGCGATCGGTGGCGCGCTGGATGCGCTGCAGCAGGCGCCGTCGCGAGGGATGGTCCAGCCCTTCGGCGCCGAGGGTCTCGGCGTAGCCGCCGATGACCTGCAGCAGGTTGTTGAAGTCGTGGGCGACGCCGCCGGCAAGGCGGCCGAGCGCGCCGATCTTCTGCGACCGGCGCAGCTGTTCGGCGAGGTCGTGATTGGCGCTGAGCGCGTCGGTCGCCACCTGCCGCCAGCGCTGGTTGTGCAGCGTCACGAAGACCGGTGCCGTCGGACCGTGCCCGGCCGGCGTGAAGACGAGATCGATCGGCACGACCTCGTCGTCCACGGTGGTCGTCACGGTGAGGGTCGGCGGCCCGCCCTCGGCGCCGTCACCGGCGGCGGGCGCCGCCGGCAGGAGCGCCAGCAGATCGCGACCCTCGCAGGCCGCGGCGTCGGCCTGCCCCAGCCCGCGGGCGAAGGCCGGCGAGGCGACGAGCACCCGGCCCGCTGCGTCCACCACGGCCACGCCGTCGCCGGCGTGCTGGAAGAGCAGCCGCCAGTCCACGGCGGGCAGCGCGGCGGACGGCGTCGCCGGCCGCGCATCGTCCGCCGTGCGGGCGAGCGTCAGGCGCAGGCGGTCGTGCGGGGTGGTCTCGGCCGGCACGTGGGCGACGACCCAGCGGGCGACCTGCGCCGGCGCGGCGTCGTTCGGGAGCAGATCGGCGTCGAGCTGGATGCCGGCATCGGCCGGCACACTCGTGGGGGCGAGCACGGCGACCGGCGTGCGGCGCGATCCGGCGTGGGCGCGCAGCCGGCGGCAGACGTCGAGGGCGTCGAACGCCGGCGGCGCATCGCCGAGCACGACGGCGTCCGGCGCGTGCATGACGAGCGCCGAGAGGGCCGCGCTCGCGTCAGTGACCGCTTCCACCCCGTAGCCCTGCGTGTCGAGCAGGACGGCCAGCTGGCGCCGAAACCCTTCGGTGCCACCTGCCACGAGCACCGTCCGCCGCGCCTGGGGGGGCAAGCCGGCACGACGGCCCGGAGACTGAGTACTCACGTCGGTCCTTCCGCCGCCAGACCTGCAAGTGCTGACGACGCCCTCATCATGGCATCCGCGCTGCACGGAAATTCACAGGGCCCCGAAAAATCTGTGCAAACTGCCGAGACAGCGGCGGATGCCGCGCGGCGCGACCGGCGTCGCCTACGCGGCGGCGCCGTGCGTGAGCTTCCGGGCCCAGCCGAGTGCGTCGGCATAGGCATCGGGCAGCGCGTCGGCGTCGAGTCCGAGTGAGGTCGCGATGGCCGCGGCTTCTTCCCAGCGGCCCTGCTCGTAGTGCACGACGGCGTCGAGCGTGCGGCGCGCGGTGTTGCTCTTGCCGAGGAGCGCCGCGTGGATCTCCGGATCGAGCGGCAGTTCGCGGGTGACCGTCTCCATCGGATGGCCGAGCAGCACGTCGAGCAGCGAACACAGCCCGAGCAGGAAGTAGGCGGCGCCGTTGTCGGAACGATCGAGCGCCTGGCCGATGAGCTCGCAGCAGCGGGCGCGGATGACGGTCATCGTCACGAGTTCCGATGGCCCCTTGTTCAGGCCGGCGAGCGCCCAGATCGAACTCCACTTGCGCACCTGGTCGAGGCCGAGCAGCAGCAGCGCTTCGCGGATCGAATGGATTTCGCGGCGCAGGCCGAAGCCGGCCGAGTTCACCGAGCGCAGCACGCGGTACGAGAGCGAGGCGTCGTGCTTCAGCAGGTCCTCGATGGCGCTGAGCGACACCGACGGCTGGTTGAGGGCGGCGACGAGCCGCATCTGCGTCACGTGATTGGCCGGCAGCGCGCGGCCCGAGAAGGTCACCGGCCGGCAGAAATAGTAGCCCTGGAAGAGCGAGCAGCCGGCGGCGCGGGCGCGTTCGAAGACCTCGGCGGTTTCGACCTTCTCGGCCACCACGGTCACGCCGGCGGCGAGCAGGCGCTTCGTCGTGGGCAGCAGATCCTCGCGCTTCAGCGTGAGCACGTCGAGCTTCACGAAGCGGGCGAGCGGCACGAGCGCCTCGGCGGGCGAGCCGGGCACGAAGTCGTCGAGGGCGATGGCGTAACCGCGCTGGCGCAGCGACTTGCACATGTCGATGACGTCCGGCGTCACCTCCACGCTCTCGAGGATCTCGAGCACCACCTGCTCCGGGTCGAGCAGGCCGCTGGCATCGGCGAGCAGCGTGTGCATGTCGAGGTTGATGAAGGCGCGGCGGCCGTCGGTGAGGGCCTCGAAGCCGATGCCGAGCAGCGCATCGCCGATGACGCGGGCCGACACGCTGGCGCTGGTCTCGAGGCAGGCGTCGGCGGCGGCCGTGGCGCGATACAGGAGTTCGTAGCCGAAGACCTGCTGGCGGGCGTCCAGAATCGGCTGGCGGGCGACGTGAACCTGATCGACGGTGACTGCCATTCCGACAGGTTCATCGGCCGCGCCCGCCGGGTCTTGAATGGCGCCCACGGCCGGGCCGGTCGGCTCAGCGGGCGAAGAGCGCGTCGAGCGCCTCGAGCAGCGTCCGCGACGTGAATGGCTTCTGCAGCAGGTGCTCCACGGGCTCGCCGCCGGCGAACACACTCTCGGAGTATCCCGACATGAACAGCACCGGCACGCCGTCGTGGCGGGCGCGCACGCGGCGCGCCACTTCGAGGCCGTTGCCGCCCGGCAGTACCAGATCCGTCAGGAGCAGATCGAGCGTGGGCAGGCCGTCGAGCAACGCCTCGGCACTGGCCAGGCCGTCCGCCTGGTGCACGACGTGTCCGGCGCGGCGCAGGATCTCGGCGACGATGTGCCGCACGTCGGCTTCGTCCTCGACAAGCAGCACCACCTTGCCGCCGGCGCGCGCCGCCGGCCGCACGGCCGCGGGCGCCCGATCGGGCGCCTGCGCCCACGGCAGATACAAGCGCACGCGCGTGCCCTCGCCGGGCACCGAATGCACACTGATGTGGCCGCCGGCCTGTTCGGCGATGCCCCGGCAGATCGACAGCCCGAGCCCGGTGCCGCGGCCCGGCCCCTTGGTCGTGAAGAACGGCTCGAAGGCGTGGCGGCGCACGTCGTCGGTCATACCGTGGCCGGTGTCGTCCACCTCCAGCCGCACCCACGGACCGGTTCCCGACACGCCGTCGCCCTCGGGCGCCTCCGTGAGGTAGGTCGTCGTGATGGCGAGGCGGCCGCCCTCGGGCATGGCCTCGCGGGCGTTCAGCGCGAGATTGAGCACCACCTGCGCCACGTGCGTGTGCGCCATGTTGGCGCTCGACGGCGAGGCGTGGAGCTGCCACTGCACGTCGATGGTCTCGCCGAGCGTGCCGGTGATGAGCGAACGCAGCCCGTCGAGCGCGGCGTTGAGGTCGATGACCGACGGCGCGGTGGGGTTGCGGCCGGAAAAGGTGAGCAGCCCTGAGGTGATCCGGGTGGCCTGGGCCACGGCCCGGCCGAGCGCGTCCACGCGGGCGCGCAGGCCGTCGGGCAGGGTGTCCTCGGCCATTGCGTCCAGATGGCCCTGCATCACCGTCAGCAGGTTGTTGAACTCGTGGGCCACGCCGCCCGACAGCTTGCCGATGACTTCCATCCGCTGGGCCGCCAGCAGCCCGTCGTCGATGCGGCCGAGGCCGGTGACGTTCGTGAAGGCGGTGAGCAGGCAGTCGCGGCCATCGAGACGGATGCGGCTCGTGTGCGCCAGCAGGTGCAGGTGCTGGCCGCGTGCCGTCGTCAGGCGCACCTCGCGGCCGGCCGACGGCGTGGCGTCGACTTCGGCGAGCTGGGTCTCGCGGTCCTCGACGTCGCGGTAGTGCCCGAAGTCGAACACGCTGCGGCCGCGGAGTTCGTCGCGGGCATACCCCGAGAGATGCTCGGCGACGGTATTCACCGCCAGCAGTTCGCCGGTGTCGAGCGCGCTCACGACGAGCGGCAGGGGGCTGGCTTCGAAGAGCGCCTGGAACGAGTCGTCGCCACGGGCATCGCCGGACGCCGCCGCCGACACGAACGACCGGACGGCTCCGGGGGGCCGGGGGGGCACCTTCATCCACTCACGCATTCCAGCGACGCCTCGAGACCAAGTCACGGGTGGAGGGTCGAGGGGGGGCAGGGCTCGATGGTCCTCTCAGGCACGCTCCGCGCGCCTTCCGGCTAGCACAGATGCTACACATTCGTGCACCGGTTGCACACAAAATTATCGACGGGCTGGCGGGATCCCGCCGACCGACGGGTCAGGCGGCCTGCTGCGACCCGGCGGCCGTGGGGAAGCGGACCACGAAGGTCGTGCCGCATCCCATCTCGGTTTCGAAGTCGATGCTGCCGCCGTGCCGCTCGACGATGGCGCGGGCGGTCGCGAGTCCCTGGCCGGTGCCCTTGCCGACACTCTTGGTCGTGAAGAAGGGCTCGAAGATGCGGTCGCGGATTTCCGGCGGGATGCCGGTGCCGGTGTCCGAGACGCGGATCTCGATCTGGCCGTTCACGAGGCGCGTGCGGGCGCTGATGACGCCCTTGCGGCCGGCCGCGCTCGCCGCCAGCACCGCGTGCGCGGCGTTGACGATGAGGTTCACGAGCAGCTGGCCGCACTCGTAACCGGCGGCGGCGACGGGCGGCAGGCCCGGGGCGAGATCGCGTTCGAAGGCGGCCACGAACTTCCACTCGTTGCGCGTGAGCGTGATGGCGTTCTCGATCATCTGGTTGATGTCGATGCGCTCGCGGCCGCCGCGGCCCTGGTGCGAGAACTCCTTGAGGGCGCGGACGATCTGCGTGACCCGCTCGAGGCCGTCGATCGATTCGGCGATGGCGCCGGCCACTTCGTCGTGCAGGAGCAGCGCGTCGGCGTCGGGGGGCACGCCGTTGCAGGCCGTCAAGCCTTCGCTCACCGTGGCGCAGTGCGAGGCGAGGAAGTCGAGATTGTGGCTCACGAACTGCAGCGGCGTGTTGATCTCGTGCGCCACGCCGGCGGCCAGCGCGCCGATCGCGTCGAGCTTCTGCGTCGTCCGCATCTGGTGATCGCGCTGACGGTCGCCGGTGATGTCCACGGCGAGGCCGAGCGCGCGCAGGGGCTCGCCGTCGTCGCCCCACGCGGTGACATGACCGCGGAAGCGGAGCCACCGCGGCTCGCTGTCGGGCGTGCGCACCTGGAACTCCTCGTGCAGGCGCTCGACGCGGCGGGCGAACAGATCCGCGAAGGCCGTGTGCAGGGCCTCGAGTTCCGGATCGTCGAGCGCGGCGAAGAGATCTTCGACCGGCAGCGGCCCTGCGCACTCGAGCTGGAAGAGCTCGCCGAAGCGCGGGCTGAAGGTGACCTCGCCGGTGACGAGGTTCCAGTCCCAGTAGCCGGCCTCGACGGCCGCCAGCACCATCGCCAGGCGCTGCTCGCTGAGCGCGAGCGTGCCGGCGTACTGCTGGAGTTGTTCGAGGTGCGCGACCCGTTCGTCGCTGAACGCCTGGAGCGCCTTGAGGGCGCGCTGCTGTTCCAGGCGCCGCATCACCTGGCGGCCGATGAGCGTGAGCGCCTCGCGCTGGCCGTCCGTGAGCGTGCGCGGCGTGTGGTCGATGACGCAGAGCGCGCCGAGCGCGTGTCCGCTCGGCGTGACGAGCGGCGCGCCGGCGTAGAAGACGATGTGTGGATCGCCGGTGACGAGGGGCGTGCCGGCAAACCGGGCGTCGCGCGTGGCGTCGGCGACCTCGAAGAGCCCCTCGCCTTCGATCGCGTGCGTGCAGAACGACACGCCGCGCGGGGTCTCGCTGGCGGCGACACCCAGCCGCGACAGGAACCACTGGCGGTCGGTGTCCACGAGGCTGACGGCGGCCACCGGCGCGTCGCACAGGTGGGCAGCGAGGCGCGTGAGCGCGTCGATGTCGGCGTCGGCGGCGGTGTCGAGCACGTCGAAGCTGCGCAGCTCCGCCACGCGGGCCGCCTCGTCGCGGTGCGGGCGCGGCACGGCTGTCAGCGTCGCCGTCACGCCGCCACCGCGCCGAGCGCGCGGGCGCCGGCGGCGCGCCACGGGTCGAACCGCGCCGTCATGCCGATCTGCGCGAGGTAGTCGAGCGAGGCGGCCGGCGCCGCCTGGCCGTCGAGCGTGTCGGTGACGACACGCGCCATGTGCGCCAGGCCGTCGAGGGCGAACTGCCCGGGCGTGAACGCGGCCAGATCGTCGCCGCGCGCGACCCAGCCGGTGAGCGGCGCCGGCAGACCCCAGAGGCGCAGCATCTGCGCGAACACCTCGGCGGCGGTGAGCCCGAAGCGGGCGCGTTCGAGGGCCGGCAGCGGCGCCCCGCCGGCCATTGCCTCGCGGCGCAGCGTGGCATAGTCGTCGCGGCAGGCGGCGTCGATGAGGAGGGGCGCGGCCGTGCTCCACAGGGCGACGAGGGCGGCCTGGCGGCCGTCGTCGGCGCTGAACCCTTCTTCGATCGCGATGGCGTGGGCCACGGCCGGCACCTGCTCGCAGCGCCGCCACACGTCACGCTGGAACGGTGTGGTCTCGCCGCCGGGCAGCGGGCGGAGCAGGTCGGCGTCGAGCAGCGACCAGACACTCTCGGGCCCGAGCTGGAAATAGGCGTCGTACACGTGCGCGGGCGGCGCCCCCATGCCGAGGCGCGTCCACGTCGCCACCTGCAGCACCTTCGTTGCGATCGCCGCCGAGCCTTCGATGAGCGCCACGGCCTGGCGATCGCGCAGGTCGGAGGGCGGCTGCGAGAGCTGTCGCCGCAACTGGTCGAAGAGCGGCGCCGCGAGCGGCAGCCCGTGGATGCCGTAGAGGCCGGCCATGAGAGCCGGCGCCTTCACGGCCGACGGCTCGACGAGTGCGCGCCGCAGCACGTCCATGAGGACGTCGCCGCGGCACGGCTTGGCGAGGCACTGGTGCGCGGCGCGCGCCATGCGCACGAGCGACCCGGCGCCCACCTCGCCCGAGAGGATGAAACGCGCCATCAGCGGCCGGCGGCGCGCCGCTTCGGTCAGGAACTCGGCGCCGTCGAGCCCGGGCATCAGCATGTCCGAGACCACGGCATCTGGGGCGATCTCGTCGAGCAGGTCCAGCGCGCGCAGCGGGTCGTCGACGAAGTGGCAGTCCCAGTCGGCACGGTGCGCGCGGAGCATCCGCTCCAGGGCCCGCAGGATCGGGACTTCGTCATCCACGAAGAGGAGCCGGCGCATGATCAGACGGACCTCGCCGCCGCGCCCGGCAGGGAAAACGAGACCGTCGTGCCGTCACCGGGCGCGGAGGTCAGCCACAGGCGGCCGCCATGACGCTCCACGATCCGGCTGGCCAGCGCGAGACCGGCACCGATGCCACCGCCGAAATGGTCCACACCATGGAGGCGCTTGAACATGTCGAAGACGGACGTGTGGAACTTCGCGGGGATGCCGATGCCGTCGTCGCGCACGGCATACACCTCGTGCCCCTCGGGCACGTCGACGTCGCGCGCCGCGGCCGGGCCGAACCACACCTGGCGGACGGGCCGTTCGCTGAACCGCACGGCGTTGGTGAAGAGCTGCGCGAGCATGAGCGGCACGAGCGCCGGATCGCCGAGCACGGCCGGCCCGGGCGTGACGTGGGGCGTGACGACCGCATCGGGCGCGAACGCGCGCGCCTGTTCGAGGAGCCGCGGCGCGATCGCCGCGAGGTCCAGCGGCCGCGGGTGGAGCGGCGCCGACGACACGCGCGAGAGCTGACGCAGCCCGTCCACCATGGCCACTCCGCGCACGGCCATCGACTGGATGAGGCGCAGTTGCGCCTTCCCCTCGTCGTCCAGCCGATCGGCGTAGTCCTCGACGACGAAGTCCACCATCGAGGCGATGCCGTTCAGCGGGGCTTTGAGGTCGTGCGCGACGATGTGCGCGAATGTCTCGATATCCACCGGGTTCCGTGTCCGCGGGCGGGCCCAGATCCGGCCGAACCGCGTGGACATCCGCCTAATCGGCGCGAGGGCGGCGAGGATGAACGGCGGACGGGCGGTGCGTGCGGCGTGCAGAAATTCCGCGCAGCGGGTCCGTCCAATCGAGCAGATGGCAGAGCTGGAAGCCGGCGCGGTTCGCCGCAGGCGTACGGCCCCGTGCGGCTGGGCTGCTCAAGTCACTCGCCGGCGGGCCGATTGCCCGCATGACATGGCTTTCGTTCGTTCCCCCCGAGGCTGACGATGCGCGTCCTGGTCTGCGACGACGATCCGGCGGCCCGCTTCGTGGCCAAGCGGTGGCTCACGAGCGCCCTCGGGTGCACGGTGACCGACTGCGAAGACGGCGTGCAGGCGCTCGAGCTGCTGTCATCCCATCCGTTCGATCTGGCGCTCATCGACCTCGACCTGCCGCGCCTGAACGGCGTGGAAGTGGTGGAAGCGATCCGCGCCAACGAACTCACGCGCGACCTGCCGATCGTGATCCTGTCCCAGGAGCGCCGCGAAGACGTCGTGCGCACGCTCGTCGCGCTCGGCGTCTCGGCCTACCTGCTGAAGCCGCTGCGCGAACGCACCGTGCTCGGCCGGATCGGCCCGCTGCTCTCGACCCGCCGCGCCACGCGCAGCATCTCGGCCCGGTCGCTCAGCGAGATCCGGCTGGGGCCCGATACGCCGGCCATGCTCGTGGACGGCGACCAGAACTTCCGCCACAGCTTCGCGTCCGTGGCCGGCGAATACGGCCCGGTGATGCCGGCCGAATCGGGCGCCGACGCGCTCGCGCTCTATCGCCGCTCGCCGGTGGGGCTCGTCTTCATCGGCGCCGGCCTCGGCATCATGCGCGCGGAAACGCTCATCCGGAAGATCCGCGAGATCGAATCGACGCCGACGCGGCTCATCGGCGTGGGCGTGCCGCCCGACAGCGAACTGCGCGCCCAGCTCGATGGCACCATGGCGCGCGCCTTCGTGACCGAGACGCTGCACGCCGAGCTGGCGCCGTTCATCCGCCTGCAGGGGCCGCTGCCGGCCTTCGAAGACCTGGCGCCGCAGTTCGGCGCCTGCCTCACCTCCGCCGTCACGCAGGTGTTCGGCATGATGGGCGCGCTCGAGGCCACCCACGTCAAGGACGGCCCGGCCGATGCCGGCCCGAGCCTCGTGGCGCGCGTGAGCGTCGACGTGCAGCAGTCGCATCGCCTCGATCTCGACCTGGTGCTGCCGCGTGTCGTCGCGGAAGAAGTGAGCATGCGGCTCCTCGGCTGCGAGCGCGACGGGCTCGACGAGGAGGGGTGCATGGCCACGGTGAGCGAACTCGCCAACATGGTGAGCGGCCGGCTCGATGCGTGGCTGAAGGGCCGATCGCTCACGAGCCGCTGCACCCTGCCCGACACCCACGCCGTGCCCGACGGTGGCGCGCTCGAGCCCATCAGCGCCGGCGAAGGCTTCTGCAGCCGCTTCCAGCTCGTCGAACTCGACGAGCACGTGGCGCTGCGGGTGCGCGTGCGGCAGTCCGTGGACGCCTGACCGGGGCGTCAGGCGACACGCACGCCGCCGACGACGGGCCGTACATCACGACGCCGGCCGCAGCGCGGGCGCCCCGATGGCACCCACGATCCAGCCGGCGCGCGGGCGCCGCGTCTTACTTGAGGCCGCCGACCTGATCGCCGGTCAGGATGAGTTCGACGGAGAGCGGCTCGCCCTGCATGTCGAACGGACACCGCGAGCGGAAGACCGCGGACGAGTAGAGGGTGGAGAAGTCGGTGCCGATGGTGACGGTGGGCACCGAGATGTCCGACGACGGCTCCACCGCCGCCAGGCGGTTGCGGAACGTGCCGGCCACCATGTTGGCGATTTCGCCCATCGCGTCGGGCACTTCGCCGTTGACCTCGTGCACGGGGATGCCGAGCATGCTGCTCGTGATCTGCCGCGCCGCCGCCAGCGACGAATAGACCACCACGAGACCGCGGCGATGGCCCGCGAAGGCCACCGTGGCGACGACGTTGGCCGGGACGTCGAGGGGCCCGGTGACCGGCGCCTTCGCCTGCAGGGGCAGGGCGAGCATCGTGTCGAAGACCTCTTCGGTCGCCGACACGAGCGTCGTGAGCAACGAGTGGGGCACGCTCATCGCGGCTCCCTATGCCTTCAGCACGGCTTCGATCTTTTCCTTGATCGTCGCCGGCGTGAAGGGTTTCACCACGTAGTTGCTGACGCCCGCCTTGAGAGCCTCGACGATGTCGCCTTCGGCGGCGTTGGTCGTGACCATCAGGATGGGGACGGCCTTCGTGGCGTCGTTGGCGCGGACCGCCCGCGCGAACTCGACACCGCTCATCTCCGGCATGTTCCAGTCCGTGATGACGATATCGACCGGGTTGGCGGTCAGGGCATCGAGACCCTCACGACCGTTGCCGGCCTCGCGGCATTCCGTGTAACCGAGCTTGTTGAGCGTATTGATGATGATGCGGCGCATCGTGCTCGAATCATCGACGACCAGAAAACGCATGGCGACTCCCGGGCCCGTGGGACCCTCTCACCGGGGCAATCGGCCAAGTCGTGCTAAGGTTGAACGCCGTGTCCGGGGACCCGTCCGAACCCGCCTGGGGAAGTGGTCCGCCGCCGCTGGCGTGGCTGGCCGCCGTCAACCGGCAATGCCTGGCCGTGCGTCTGCTGGCGACGACCGTGCACGACGTCAACAACATCCTCCAGGTCATGAGCGGCGCCGCCGAAGTCCTGGCGCTCGATCCCACCCCGGCGGCCGTGGCGCGGCGCACCACGTCGATCGTGGGGCAGTCGGCCGCCGCCACCGCCGTGCTCCACAACCTCATCACCTTCGTGCGGGCCGAGAGCCCGGCGCAGGATGGCGCGCGTCCGCTCGCCCTCGCGCAGCAGGTGGTGTCCTTCCGGCAGCACGCGTTCCGGAAGCTGCGCCTCGCTGTCACCGCCGACGGTGACGACGTCGAATGCGCCATGGCGCGCCATCGCCTGCAGCAGGTGCTGCTGAATCTGGTGGTGAATGCCGAGCAGGCGCTCGCCGGGCGGACCGGCGGCACCATCCACCTCGGCGTGCAGGGCGGGGATGACGAGGTGCGGGTGGTCGTGGCCGACAACGGCCCCGGACTGGCCGAGGCGCGTCAGGCGGCGGCCTACGCGTGGCCGCCCGTGCCGGGAGACACGCCCGGGGCGCTCGGCCTCGGGCTGCAGGTGTCGCGCGGCCTCGTGGCCGAGGCCGGCGGGAGGTTCGCCATCGAGGCGCTGCCCGAAGGCGGCACCGCGGTGGTCATGACGCTGCCGCGGCTACGCCGCTGACACGGCTTCGTCGCCGCCGAGGCGATTCAGCTTGTCGATGAGGGTCGTGCGGCTCAGGTTGAGCAG
>CADEFD010000077.1:0-5513 GCA_902826515.1 uncultured Acidobacteriota bacterium | reverse complement strand
CGCCGCCGAGGCGATTCAGCTTGTCGATGAGGGTCGTGCGGCTCAGGTTGAGCAGGCGCGCCGCCTGACGCTTGTTGCCGCCGGTCTTCTCGAGGCCGCGGCGCAGCAGCTCGCGTTCGAGCTGTGTCATCACCGACGTGAAGTCGAGGCCTTCGTCCGGAATCGTGACCGGCGTGAGCAGCGACGACTGTCCGGGGTGGCGGATGTCCTCGGGCAGCATCGCCGGCGCGATCTCTCGCTCGCCGCCGCTCATCGCCACGGCGTGTTCGATGGCGTTCTCGAGCTGACGGATGTTGCCCGGCCACGCGTAGTCCATGAGCGCGCGCAGGGTGGCCTGCCCGAGCACCTTGCCGGTGAGGCCGTTGCTCTTGCACGACTTCAGCAGGAAGTGCTGTGCGATGAGCGCGACGTCCTCGCGGCGGCTGCGCAGCGGCGGCAGCGTGATCGGCACGACGTTCAGGCGGTAGAACAGGTCTTCGCGGAAGGTGCCTTCCTTGACCAGCTTGCGCAGGTCGACGTTGCTGGCCGCAATCACGCGGATGTCGAACTTGAAGGCCTTCGATTCGCCGACACGCTCGACCTCGCGCTCCTGCAGCGCGCGCAGCAGCTTGGCCTGGAGCGCCAGCGACATCGAGCCCACTTCGTCGATGAAGAGTGTGCCCTTGTGCGCCAGCTCGAAGCGGCCGACGCGGGAGTTCACGGCGCCGGTGAAGGCGCCCTTGACGTGGCCGAAGAGTTCGGCTTCGGCCAGGCTTTCGGGAATGGCGGCCGAGTTGAAGGCCACGAAGTGCTGATCGCGGCGCGGGCTGTTGAAGTGGATGGTGCGGGCGATGAGTTCCTTGCCCGTGCCGGTCTCGCCCTGGATGAGCACGCCGCTGTTCATCGGCGACACGAGCTCGAGGGTCGAGAAGACGTGCTGCATCGCCGGACTGCGGCCGACGACGTTGTCGAAGCTGAAGCGGTCGTGCAGCTGGGCGCGCAGCTGCGCGTTCTCGATGCGCAGGCGCCGCTCGGTGATGCCGGCGTGGAGCACGTGGGCGAGCTGACCGAGCTGGAACGGTTTGATGAGGAAATCGATGGCGCCGCGCTTGATGGCCTTGACTGCTTCCTCCACGCCGCCGAAGCCGGTCATCACGACCGCCTTGATCTCGGGATAGCGGGCGAGGGCGGCGTCGAGCACGTCCATGCCGTCGGCGTCGGGCAGCCGCAGATCCACGACGAGCGCGTCGTAGGCGAAGCCGGCCAGGCGCTCGGTGGCGTCGGTGGCGTCGGCGGCCTGGGCGACGGCGAACCCCTGGGCTTCCAGGGACTCGGCGATGAGTTCACGGAGGGCGGCTTCATCTTCGACGACGAGAACGGTCGGGGGAGGTGCTTGTGTCATAACGGCTCGAACTGGGAACACGGCTGCTAAAGAGCTTCTCGGTCGATCGGGGTCAGCCCCACAGGTTTTCTGCACATGGCCGATTACCGGTGGGCGAGGGTAGCAACTCCCATGCCGGTAGAGCCAATTCTGAGAATCGAAGCCCTGGTCGTCGACGACGACGAAGCCGTCCGCGAGGTCATCTCCTCGTACTTCACGAAACTGGGAATGACGGTGACGGGCGCAACTGACGGCAGGAGCGCCATTTCCGCCCTCGAGCGGTCGAACGGCCGCTTCAAGGTCGTCGTGACCGATCTGAGCCTGCCGGGCGCCGACGGCCTGGCCGTGCTCAAGGCCGCCCGACAGGCCAACCCCGGCAGTTACGTGGTGATTGTCACGGGATATGCCTCGCTCGACTCCGCAATTTCGGCAGTCCGGCTCGGCGCCTACGACTATCTCACCAAGCCGTTCTCGCTCGGACAGCTCGATGTCATTCTGCGCAGAATCCTCGATCGCGAGTCGCTCGAGCGTGAGAACCGGCAGCTCATCCAGGCCGACCAGGCGGCGCCGCCGGGCCGGCCCGGCCTGTCGATGGCCGAACTGGCCGACCGGCTGACACGTATCGAATCGGCCATCGGCCGGATCGAGACTTCGCTCGGCACCCACCAGCTCGCGACGATGCACCGACGATAGGGTGTCGGCCCGCCGACAGCGGCGGGTCCAAACTGCACGCCACGTCGATCGATCCGCGCCCTTGCGCGGTGGGCACCAGTCTTGCTCATGGCAGGGGCGTGCCTGAAATCAGCGATGCCGCCATCCTCGCGGCCCTCGGACGCCAGCTGAATCACGCCGTCGCCAAACAGACGGTGGCGGCGAGCAATCTGGCGAACCTGGACACGCCCGGCTACCGAACGCAGGACGTCTCGTTCGACGACGCGCTCGAGAATCAGCTGGGCGCTCTGCGCCGCACCAGTGACAAACATCTCGGCCGGCCCGATCCCGACACGGAGCAGACAGGCGACGTCGAAGGCCTGCAGTCGCGCCGCGACGGGAACAACGTGCAGGTCGATCGCGAACTGCTCGCGATGACGCGTGCCTCGGGCGACTTCAGCCGGGCGCAGACCGCGCTCACGGCGAAGTTCCGCCTCGTGCGCTACGCGATCAACGAGGGCCGGTAGGTAGGACCCCATGCCGTTATCCACCGCCATCACCGCCAGCGCCACGGCGCTCGACGCGCAGCGCGCGCGCATCGAGGTGGCCGTGTCGAACATCGCCAACGCGGAATCGACCCGCGGCCCCGACGGTCAGCCCTACCGCCGCCGCGACGTCGTGCTGCGCGCCGAGCCGATCGAGCCCTTCGGCGACGCGCTCGGCAAGGCCCAGGCCATAGGAGTGACCGTGAACGACATCGTCGAAGACCAGGCCCCGTTCCGCCGCCGCTACGAGCCGGCGCATCCCGACGCCGATGCCGAAGGGTTCGTCGCCATGCCCAACGTGGACGTGCCCGAGGAGATGGTCGACATGCTCGGCGCCGCCCGCGCCTATCAGGCCAACCTGACCGCCATCAATCTCATCCGCGACACCATCCAGAAAGCCCTCGAGCTCGGTCGCTAATCATGGCCATTACCTCCATCGGCGCCGCCAATCCCCTCGGGCTGCCGGGCCCGTCCTCGAGCGGCGCTGCCGCCGACGGCGGCGACTTCGGCAGCTCACTCGAAAAACTGCTCGAGTCGGTCGAGTCGAGCGCCTCCGACGCGAACTCGGCCGTGGCCGCCATGACCGACGGCAGCGGCGACGTCCACACGGCGATGCTCGCCCTGCAGAAGGCCGAGATCTCGATGCAGCTCACCGTGCAGGTCCGCAACAAGCTCGTTCAGGCGTATCAGGATCTGATGCGCATGCCCATCTAGCCGGAACTGACCCGTGAATCCCCAGCAGCTCCTCGCCCACGTCAACCGCCTCCGGACGACCCTGTCGGCCGGTCAGATCGCGAGCCTCATCGCCGCGTTCGTGGCGGTCGTCGGCGTCATCGTCGGCTCGGCCTACTGGGCCAGCACGCCGTCGTACACGGTGCTGTACCGCGACCTCGACCCGGAATCGGCCAATGCCGTCGTGGCCAAGCTCAAGGCCAGCAACACCGCCTACAAGCTCGAAGACGGCGGCTCGACGCTGATGGTGCCGGCCGTGAAGGTGGACGAGCTGCGGCTCGACTTCGCCTCCCAGGGCCTGCCCACGGCCGGCCGCATCGGCTTCGAGATCTTCGACCGCACCTCGTTCGGCACGACCGAGTTCCTCGAACACGTGAACTATCGCCGCGGCCTCGAAGGCGAGCTGGCGCGCACGATTTCCACGATCGGCGACGTGGCCAGCGCGCGGGTGCACATCGCCCTCGCGAAGGACTCGCTCTTCACCGAATCCGAGCAGCAGGCCAAAGCGTCGGTCGTGCTCAAGCTGCGGAATCAGCGTCCGCTCGCCGCCTCGACCGTCGCCGGCATCGCCGGCCTCGTCGCCTCGGCCGTCGAGTCGCTGCGGCCCGAGTCGGTCATCATCGTCGACACGTTCGGCCGGCCGCTCTCGAAGCCCGCCGCCGACGACGACCAGGCCGGCCCGGACGTCGAACATCAGCAGCAGTTCGAACGCGAGCTCACGGCCAAGGTTGTCTCCCTGCTCGAACCGGTGGTCGGTCCGGGCCGCGTGCGCGTCAACGTCGCCGCGCGCTTCTCGGCCGACACGGCGGAGGAGACCGAAGAAGTGTGGGATCCGAACCCGGTCATCCGCAGCCGCCAGAGCTCCTCGGACACGACGGCCAGTGCGTCGTCGGCGTCGAAGGCGGCGCGCACCGGCGGTGTCGCCGGAGCCCGCGCCAACCAGCCGCCCGAGAACAGCACCGCCAATCCGCAGGCCATCCAGACCTCGGGCGCCGAGGGCACGTCGGGCCGCGTGACCGAGACGGTGAACTACGAGATCGGCAAGAAGGTCCGCCACACGGTGGAGCCGAGCGGCCAGATCGAACGCCTGTCGGTGGCGGTCATCGTCGATGACACCCGCACGCCTGGCGCCGAGGGCAAGCCGGCCACGAACGCGCCGCGCGAGGCGGCGGAGATCGAACGTATCAAGGGCCTCGTCGCCGCCTCGGTCGGCCTCGACACGGCGCGCGGCGATCAGCTCACCGTCGAGAACATGGCCTTCGAGGAAGCCCCCGAAGCCGTCGAGGAGCCCGCCGGTCCGTGGTGGAAGCAGGTGTCACCGACCGTGCAGGACACACTCGGCGTCTCGGTGGGCGACGTGGTGCGCTGGGCGCTCGTCGGGTTCCTGTCGCTCGTCGCGCTGTTTGCCGTGATCCGCCCGATGATGCGCGCCGCGCTGGGGCAGGCGTCCGCCGTGCCGGCGCTGGCGACGGCGGGCGCGGGCGCGGCCGGCGCGTTGCCGCCGGGCGCCATGCCGGCGCTCGCCGGCGGCAAGACGGTGGCCGAACTCGAAGGCGCCATGCAGGCAGCCGCCGAAACCCGGCGGGAGCCCGGCCGCGCCCCGACGCTGACCAAGTCGATTGCCGACAAGGTGGACGCCGAACCCGAACACGTGGCGCAGCTCGTGCGCGCCATGATCGCGCAGGACGAGAAGTAACCCGTGGCTGCACACGTCCCGCCCACCATGTCCGGCGCCCGCAAGGCGGCCATCGTGATGATGGCGCTCGGCGAGGAGAAGTCGGCCCAGGTGTTCAAGTTCCTCCAGGAGAGCGAACTCGAACTCATCGCCCGCGAAGTGGCCTCGGTGGGCAACGTGTCGGCCGAAGTGGGCGAGACGGTGCTGAGCGAGTTCCGCGACATGACCGAAGCGGTGGATCACATCGCGACCGGCGGCGTCGAACACGCGCGGCGGCTGCTCGTGAAGTCGCTCGGTCCCGAGGCGGCGCGGCGCATCATCGACCGCGTGGTCAAGTCGTTCCACGTCTCGGCCGGGTTCGCCTCGCTCGAAAAGGCCAACCCGCAGCAGCTCTCGAAGTTCATCCTCGGCGAACATCCGCAGACGATTGCCGTCATCCTGGCGCACCTGAACGCCGGCGCCGCGGCGCAGCTCGTGTCGCAGCTGCCCGACACGCTGCGCGCCGACGTCATCGTGCGCATGGCCAGCATCGACGAGATCCTGCCCGAGG
>CADEFD010000076.1 GCA_902826515.1 uncultured Acidobacteriota bacterium | reverse complement strand
GCTACAGCTTCGTCGACCCGGTGCTGCGCCTGTGGGTGCGCCTGCACGCGCGGCCCATGCCCCCGGGGGTGGACGACGTCGCCCGCGAAGTGCAGCAGTACGCGCTGAGCCGCCTGCCCCGCGCCGAACGCGACCTGGCCGCCGCCGGCGCCGCGGAGCGGAAGCCGTGGGGCATCATCGAGATTGACTGACGGCCGGGTCCCGGGGCTCGGGGCCCCGGGCTATGCCGTGGGTCCCGTCAGCGCGACGAGCCCCAGCCGCGCCGCTTCCTGCTCCGCTTCCTTCTTGGTGCGGCCGGCGCCTGACGCGATGACCGTGCCGTCCACCACCGCGTCCACGTGGAAACGTTTCTCGTGGTCCGGGCCGGTTTCGAGCGCGATGCGATACGCCGGCAGCGGCCGCCCGGCCGCCTGCAGCCACTCCTGCAGCGCCGACTTGTGATCGCCGCCGAGTGTCACGGTCTGCCGCACCTCGGCGATCCGCGGGCGCCACGCCAGATCGATGAAGGCGCGCGCCGCTTCGATGCCGCCGTCCAGATAGATGGCGGCAATCACCGCTTCGAGCACGTCGGCGAGCAGCGCCGGCTTCGAGCGGCCGCCGGTCTTCGCTTCGCCGCGGCCGAGCAGCAGGTCGTCGCCCAGGCCGAGGGCGCGGCTGATCGCGGCCAGCGTGGCGGTGGAAACGAGCGCCGCCTTCGCTTTCGACTTCGGTCCTTCGGAGTAGTCGGGGAACTCGCGGTACAGCAGGTCGGCCACGACGAAGCCGAGCACCGCGTCACCGAGGAACTCGAGGGACTCGTTGTCGACGACGCCGCCGCTCGGGTCTTCCGCGGCGCGCGATTTGTGCGTGAGCGCGTGTTCGAGCAGGCCGCGGTCGCGGAACCTGTAGCAGAGCCGCCCCTCGACGTCGCGCAGCGCCGTCGCCTGCGGCACGACCAGCCCGGCGCCGCCGGCATCGCCGTGGCTGAGGAGCACACGGCGCGCGTCGGCCGCTTCGGTCTCGGGTACGCCGATGAGGATGTCGCCGAGCGGCGTGACCGCAAACGCGAAGACGTTGGCCGGCGGCCCGCCGAGGCGCACCACGTGCAGGTCCTGGCTCTCGAGCAGCCCCTCGACCACCGAGGCCTCGATCTCCGACTGCGTGCGAAAGACGATCTCGATCTCGGCCATCACTCCTCCGCCGCCGGGAGCACGATCGGCGCGGCGCCCGCGCCCGCCGGTTCCACGCGCAGCAGCAGCATCGTCATGTCGTCGTGCTGTCCGGCGCCGGCGCCGAACGCCCGCACCTCGGCCACCAGCCGATCGGCGAGCTGGTCGAGCGGCAGGTCGCGGTGCTCGCCGGCGATCTCGCCGAGGCGCGTCTCGCCGAAGCAGTCGTGCGCCGGGTTCATCATCTCGCTCATGCCGTCGGTGAACAACATGAAGAGGTCGCCTGGTGCGAGCGGCACCGTGACCTCTTCGAGCAGTGACTCGAAGAGGGTGCCGTCGTCGAGCGTCAGTCCCACGACGAGCCCGTCGGGCGCCAGCACCTTGATGGGCGGACGCACGCCGGCGCGCGTGCCGGGCGCCACGATCATCGGGCAGTGGCCGGCGCGGGCGTAGGTCATCACCTGTTTGCGCAGATCGACCACCACGTAACTCATGGTGATGAAGCTGCGGCCGTCGAGCCGATCGACGAGCACGCGGTTCACGGCGATGAGCAGGTCGCGCGGCGAGCGGTGCTGCCGGGTCAGCGACAGCACGAGGCCCTTGAGCTGCGCCATGTAGAGGCCGGCGCCGACCCCCTTGCCGGAGACGTCGGCGATGAGGAAACCGAAGACACCCTCGTCCACCGGGAAGACGTCGTAGTAGTCGCCGCCCACTTCGCGCGCCGGTTCGCAGTAGGCCGAGACGGCGAGGCCGGGGACGGCGAGCGGCCCCTGTGGCAGCAGCTTCATCTGGATCTCGCGGGCGGTCGCGAATTCCTGCTCGAGCCGTTCCTTCTGCGCGACGTCCGAGAGCAGGCGTGTGATCTCGCCCGTCATGACGTTGAACGAGTCGGCGAGCTCGCCGAGCTGATCGCGGGCCCGCACGGGAATCACGTGTGTGAAGTCGCGGTTGCGCAGGTGCTCGGTGCCGGTGAAGAGGTCGTGCACGGCGCCTGTGATCTGACGCGCCAGCGTGATGCCGAGCACGAGCGCGACGCCCTGGATGAGCAGGAACAGCACGAAGACCACCACGAGCGCGGCCAGCAGCACGCCGCTGAAGGCGCTGCCGAGGCCGCTGCCGAACGCGATGCGGCGGTAGATGTCCACGAGGTGCAGCGAGAGCTGCACGTTGAGCTCGCCGGCCCTGCCGGTGGCCCAGTCGGTGTGCTGCACGAGCACGACCCAGCGCCGCAGTACCTGGTTCAGCAGGCCGTCGCCGTAATCGGGCGCCGGCCGGGTGTCGAGTGCGGCGCCGCGCGCCGCCACGCCCGGCGTGTCGTCGGTGAGCAGCACGGTGATGGAGCCCAGCTGGATGCCCGTTTCGTCCTGCAGGCGCCGTTCGACCACGGCTGAAATCGGCAGGTCGAGCACCACGGCCCAGGACGGCGTGCGGGTGGCCGGAAGCGCCACCGCGCGGGCCACCATGCGGAGGTCGGTGCCGCCGTCGCCGCGGCGGGCGTCGTCGGCCGCGTCGTAGGCCATGAGCGACGCGTGGCCGTCGCAGGTCGTGAGCCACGACGGCAGCGCGACCGGCGCCGTCACGTGCGCCCACTCGCCCGACCGCACCGGCAGCAGCACGGGCGGCGTGCGGCCGGCGTTGGCGGCGAGGAGCCCCGGCGGGCAGGTGACGCCGCGGACCGGCACGAGCGCGATCGAGAGGAACGGATACCGCGCGGACGCGGTGGCCTGCTGGCGCTCGAGCGTGTCGCGCACGGCCTCGGCCGAGGTGGCCCGCTGCACGTCGAGCAGCACCGTCTGGGCCAGGAAGCGCGCCTGCGCGGCCTGCGCCTCGAGCCGCGTCTGCACCATGTAGCCGGCGACGTTGCGCACGAGCAGCAGGCCCGCCAGCACGAAGAACGTGACGATGAGCAGACTCGGCACGAGGCCGACGAAGACGTACGAGAGGATGAGCTTGCGGCGCACGCGCCACAGCAGGCGCCGGCGCATCCAGCCGAGGCCGCGCACGAACAGCACCCCGAGGCCGACGATGATGCCGAGCGTGCCGCAGGTGTCGACGAGATCCACCCACGCCGGCCGCGGCGTGCCGAGCGCGGCGCTGGCGGCGAGGTCGATGATCTTGAGGACGAGACCGGCCAGCAGGATGCGGCCGGGCACTGAACGACGCAGCCACTCCCCCGCTCGCCGTTGCGGCGAGATCGTGAGTCCCGGCAGAATCGGTCGAGGGGTGCGGTCGGGCATCAGCGGGGAGCGCGGCCGCTCGAATGCGCCGCGCAACCGATTGCCACGCGGAATGATATCAGAGTAACGTGGCCGGGCCGTGAAACTTCCCGACGCCGCCCGCTTCGCCACCATCTGCATCCACGCCGGCCAGGAGCCCGATCCCGCGACGGGCGCCATCATCACCCCGATCTACCAGACCTCCACCTACGTGCAGGAGGGACTCGGGCAGCACAAGGGCTACGAGTACGGCCGCACGCAGAACCCGACGCGCATGACGCTCGAGGCCAATGTCGCCGCCATCGAGGGCGGCGCGGCCGGCTTCGCGTTCGCCTCGGGGATGGCGGCCATCGACGCCGTGCTCACCCGCCTGCAGTCGGGCGACCACGTGCTCGTCAGCGACAACACCTACGGCGGCACGTTCCGCCTGTTCGAGAAGGTGCGGCGCAAGTTCGGCCTCGACTTCTCCTATGTGGACACCGCCAACCTCGACGCCATCGCCCCGGCAATCACGGCGAAGACGAAGTACCTGTTCATCGAGTCGCCCACCAACCCGATGCTGGCGGTGACCGACATCGCGGCGGCGAGCGACATCGCGCACCGGCATGGTGTGCGGGTGGTCGTCGACAACACCTTCGCGAGCCCGTACATCCAGCGCCCGCTCGGACTCGGCGCCGACATCGTGCTCCACAGCACGACCAAGTTCCTGAACGGCCACAGCGACTCGGTGGGCGGCATCGTGATCGTGCGCCACGACGACGACGTCGAGTGGATGCGGTTCGTGCAGAACGCGGCCGGCGCCATCCTCGGCCCGATGGACGCGTGGCTGGTGCTGCGCGGCACGAAGACGCTTCCGATCCGCATGGAACGGACCAACGCCAACACCATGCGCCTCGCCGAATACCTGTCGGCGCATCCGCGCGTGACGCGCACGATCTATCCGGGACTGCCGTCGCATCCGCACCATGCGCTCGCCGGCCGGCAGATGCAGGGCTTCGGCGGCCTCATCTCGTTCGACGTCGGCTCGCTCGAACGGTCGCGCGAGGTACTGGGCAAGGTGCGGCTGATGGCGCTCGCCGAAAGCCTCGGCGGCGTCGAGACGCTCATCTCGCATCCGGCGGTCATGACGCACGCGTCGGTGCCGAAGGAACGCCGCGAGATGCTCGGCATCACCGACGGCCTGCTGCGCGTGTCGGTCGGCATCGAAGACATCGCCGACCTCATCGACGACCTGGCGCAGGCGCTCGGTTAGTCCGCACCCGCCACGCTGGTGGCGATCCAGGCCGCATAGCTGCCGCTGCCCGCGGCGTCGAGTTCCAGCCACTCGGGCACCGCGTAGGGATGCGCCCCGCGCACGTAGGCGGCGAGGGCGGCGAGGCGTTCGCGCGTGGTCTTGATGACGAGTTGCCGCTCGGCCGCCGTCTCGACCGCGCCGTCCCACCGGTAGGTCGAGTCGCCCGCGCCGCTCACGTGCACGCAGGCGGCCAGCCGGGCCTCGACCATCCCCCGGACGAAGGCCTCGACCGGCTGGTCGGCCGGCCAGGTCGTGAGCACGAGGCAGAGGCGGCTGTCGTTTTCCACTTGTACTCTCGAAAAAGTTCTTGTACTTTTGCGGGCGGCGCGGTACAAGACACTTGTACTTCGCCGACGAAGCCGTTATTCTGCCATCGCACCCATGAGCGACGAACGAGTCCAGGACGACGCCCCGAAGCCGGAGACCACTCCGCGCGGCCGCCGTCTGTTCCGCGCCGGACTGATCGTGGTCACGATCGTGGTGCTGGTGGACGCGATCGTCGGGGAAAAAGGCATGGTGGCGCTGATGCGCGCGCACGACGTCGAAGCAGCCGCGCGGCTCGACCTCGAGACGGTGCGGCTCGACAACCAGCGGGCCATCGAGCAGGCGCGACGCTACCGCGAAGACCCCGCCACGCTCGAAGAGCTGGCCCGCCGCGACCTCGGCTTCATCAAGCCGGGCGAGAAGCTCTTCATCATCCGCGACCTGCCCCCCGCACAGCCTCGTTAGCTCGTCCGTGCCGGTCGGGCCCGCGTGCTACGCTAGCCCGGTTGGCGCGCCCCACGACGTCGTGGACATCCGGCGCGCCCCGGTTCAAGGAGCAGCAATGGCACGGACGGCGACGGCGGAGTGGAAGGGCGATCTGATGGCGGGCGGCGGCACGGTGGCCCTCGGCAGCGGCGCGTATGAAGGCGCCTACTCGTTTGCGACCCGGTTCGAAGACAAGCCCGGCGCCAACCCCGAGGAACTGCTCGGCGCGGCCCATGCCGGCTGCTTCTCGATGGCGCTGGCGAACTCGCTCGCCAAGGCCGGCTTCACGGCCACCTCGGTCAAGACGACGGCCAGCGTGCACCTCGGCAAGGACGACAAGGGCTTCAAAATCACCCGCATCGACCTCGACGTCACCGCCGCGGTGCCGGGCGTGGACGCCGCGACCTTCCAGACGCACGCCGAACAGACCAAGAGCGGCTGCATCATCTCGCGGGCGCTCGAGGCCAACGAGATCACGCTGAAGGCCACGCTCGTCTGAGCGCCGGCCGATGCGCGTCCACCTCGTGCACTGGGACGCCGACGACGCGCGCGGGCGCGTCGCGGCGCTCACCGCACTCGGTCACGACGCCGTCTATCTTCCGGGCGTGTCCGGCACGCCGCTCATGCGGGCGTTGCGTGCCGGCTCGGCCGATTGTTTTCTGATCGATCTCGACCGCCGGCCCTCGCACGGCCGCGAGGTCGGCGCGGCGCTCGCGGCCAGCCCGGCCACGCGGCACCGCCCGGTGGTGTGCGCCGGCGGCGACGACGAGGCGGTGGCTCGGATGCGCGCCGTGCTGCCCGGCGCGATCTTCACGCCCTGGGCGCGGGTCCGGACGGCCCTCGTCCGCGCGCAGAAGGCGGCCGCGGCGCCGGCGTCACCGTCGTCCCCGCCCCGGCGCGAACAGCTCTTCGCCACCCGCACGCTCGTCCAGAAGTTGGGCATCGCCAGGGATGAAGAGGTCGCGGTGCTCGGCGCGCCCGCGGGGTTTGCCGAGATGCTCGGCCCGCTGCCGGCCGGCGCCCGCCTCAAGGCGACGGCGCGCGCCTCGGCCCAGCGGTACCTGTGGTTCGTGACGTCCCGGCGCGAACTCGATCAGGCCCTCGGCCGGCTGGCCGCGCTCGTCACGACGCAGGTCGCGTGGATTGCCTGGCCCAAGGGCGCAGCGGGCCGGCGCACCGGTATCAACGGCAACGACGTGCGCGAGGCGGGGCTGGCCGCCGGCCTCGTGGACTTCAAGGTGTGCAGCGTGGATGCGACCTGGTCGGGGCTCGCCTTCACGCGCCGCCGCTGATGCTCAGCGGCCGCCGGCCGCGGCGCTCGCGGCCTTGCCGTCCACGATCGCCTTCACCAGCGGCTCGAACTCCTCGAGCTTCATCTGTCCCGGGTGGTAGAGCCGCACGACGCCGGCGCGATCGATGAGCACGACAGTGGGTGTCGTGCTGGCGCCGTAGGCCTTGAAGTTCTCCTCGCTCACCGGCACGGCTTCCTTCGCCATCCACGGATAGATCTCGTCGCGGATCTTCGCGATGTAGGCCATTTCCTCGGCCGGCGGCGCCGTCTTGCGGGCGGCCACGTACCCATAACGCTGGGTCGGCGAGATGATCGTGAGCCCGCGCGCGCCGTAGCGCTGTCGCATCTGGTCGAGCACCGGCCCCATCGCCTTGCAGTCGGGGCACCAGTGCGCCCAGAAGAAGACGACGACGGGTTTGCCCTTGAGCGCCGAGAGCGGTACTGGACGCGCGGCGCCCAGCCCTTCGGCGACCTCGAGCGCCGGCGCGGCCTTGCCCTCGAGTGACAGCAGGTTGATGTTCTTCTGGATGCGCGTGCGGATCGAGGTGCCCTTGTAGGAGGCCAGTTCCTCGTTCAGGAAGTAGACCGCGTCGGCCAGGGCGCCACGCTGCGCGGCGACGTTGGCGCGCACTTCGATGGCGGCGCCAATCGCAATCGGCAGGCGCGGCTCATCGTCCATCTTCCGCGTCTTGAGCGCCGCCAGACACAGGTCGTAGGTCTGCTCGGCGTACTGGTTCGCCTTGTCGAGCTGCTTCGCGGCGAGGGCGCCGCGGCCGAGCCAGGACATGGCCTCGAGCGCCTCCGGGGTCGTGCCCTTCTCCTTGCGGTAGGCGGCCAGGATGCGTTCGCCGCCGGCGAAGTCGCTCTTCGCAATGGCCGCGCGCACGTCGGCGATGACGTTCTGTTGCGCTGCAGCCGCCGGCGCCGCCTGTCCCGCCGCGGGCAGGGCCGTTCCGACCATCAGCACACACGCGATTAGAGAAGCCGCAGCTCGCATCACAGGGTCCGCCTCCAGCGGGCCATCTTACTCCTGTTCCCGGGCGGCGCCGGCGCGGCAGGGAGATCCCCCGGCCGGGCGGAAGTCTCCGGGGGGTCAGGCACGCCGCCCCGCCCCACGCCGCGCCGGACGGCCGTCGCCGCGTGGCACCCGACTTGCGGCGTCGTCATCGGGGGAGCCATGCGTTACGGCGTGCTCGCAGTGGACTACGACGGCACGCTCGCCGACGCCGGGGAGCTGGGCGACGACGTGCGGGGTGCGCTCGCCGTCACCCGCGAGGCCGGCGTGACCATCGTGCTCGTGACGGGCCGCCGCCTGGCCGAGCTGCGCCGTGTGGCCGGCGACCTCTCGTTTGCCGACGCGGTCGTGGCCGAGAACGGCGCCGCCCTCACCTTTCCCGAGAGCGGCCGGTCGATGCGTCTGCACGGGCCGCCGCCGCCCGCCTTCAGCGCGGCGCTCAGGGCGCGAGGCGTCGATGCGGTGGACGGCGACTGCCTGGTGGAGACGCCGGCCGAGGCGGCGCCGATCGTCCTCGACGTCGTGCGGATGCTCGAACTGCCGCTCGTGCTCGCCTTCAACCGTTCGCGGCTGATGATCCTGCCGCAGGCAGTGAGCAAGGCCACGGGTCTGCGCGAGGCCCTCGCCGTGCTCCGCCTCTCGGCGCACAACACGCTCGCCATCGGGGATGCCGAGAACGACCACGCACTCCTCGAGGCCGCCGAAGTGGGCGTGGCGGTGCGCTGGGGCTCGCCGGCGCTTGCCGCCGCCGCGGATCTCGTCATCGAGGGGCGCGGCCCGGGCGACGTCGCCGCCTTCCTGCGCGCCCGGGCGGCCGAGCGCGACCTCCCCGCCGCCAACGGCCGCCGTCAGCTGCTGCTCGGACACGACCCGCTGCGGCCGCTGTCCCTCGCGGTGCGCGATCGCAATGTGCTCGTGAGCGGCGATCCGCGCTCGGGCAAGTCGTGGGTCGCCGGACTGCTGAGCGAACAGCTGATGCTCGCGCGCTACGCCGTGGCCGTCGTCGATCCCGAAGGGGATTACCGCACGCTCGAAGCGCTGCCCGGCGTGCGCGTCGCAGGCGAGGATCATCCGCCCGGCCCGGGCGACCTGGAACGCGCCTTCCGCTTTCCCGACAGCAGCCTCGTCGTCGATCTCTCGCATGTCGGCTACACGCAGAAGCTCGACTGCATGGGCGCGATCCTGCCGGCGCTGGCGCGTCTGCGGCAGAGCCGCGGCCTGCCGCACCGGATCGTCGTGGACGAAGCCCACTACTTCCTGCGCGCACCCGATGCCGAGGTGGCCCGCGACCTCGCCCACGGCGGCTACACCCTGGTCACCTACCGCCCGGCCGATCTCGACGACGCGGTGATGCGGGAAATCGGCGTCATCATCGCCACGCGCCACACCGACCCGCGCGAGGCCGCCGCGCTCGCCCGGCACGCGCCGGTGGACCCGGACGCTCTGGCCGCGGTGCTCGCGACCCTCAGTGTGTCGGAGGCCGTGCTGCTGCCGACGGCCGACGAAGCCGGCGGCGCCATCGTGCGCTTCAAGGTGGCGCCGCGCCTCACCGCGCACGTCCGCCATCGCCACAAGTACGCCGATCTGCCGGTGCCGCGGGCGCAGCAGTTCGTGTTCAGCCGCGCCGCGGGACTGCCGGCCGCCGCGTCGCTCGCCGGGCTCGCCGCGATGCTGGAACAACTGCCGGCCGCGTCCATCGATCACCATCTGCGCCACCACGACTTCTCGCGCTGGCTGGCCGACGTCTTCCGCGACGAGGCGCTGGCGCGCGCGGTGCGCGACGTCGAACACGCCTGGCGCAGCGGGCGCGCGGCCGACGCCGCCGGCGCCATCGTGGGCGCCATCCGCGAGCGGTATGATCTGAAGGGATCGCCCGTGTCATGACCGTCTTCGACCACGTGCCCGGCCTCGCCATCGCCGCACTCGCCGGCGCCGTGGTGGGCCTCGAGCGTCAGTGGTCGGGCCACGCCGACGGCCCGGCGGCACGCTTTGCCGGCTTCCGCACCTTCACCCTGCTCGGTCTGCTCGGCGGTATCGGCGGCGGCCTGCTCGAGGCCGGCGAACCCGCCCTCGCCGCCGTGCTCGTCGGCGGCGCCGCGGCGCTCGTGGTGGCCGCCTATGCGCGCGCGAGCCGCACCGACGTCGACGGCACGACGGAAGCCGCCGCCCTCGTCGTGCTCGCTGCCGGCACGCTGGCCGGCAGCGGGCAGCTCGGGCTCGCCAGCGGCCTGGCGGCCTTCACGGGCCTGCTGCTCGTGGAGAAGTCGCGGCTCCATGCGTTTGCCGCGCGACTCGACGGCGCCGATCTGCGCGCCGGCATCCGCTTTGCCGCCATGGCGCTCGTCGTGCTGCCGCTCGTGCCGGTCGGCCCGTTCGGCCCGGCGCCGGGTGTGCGGCCGCGCGAGTTGTGGGCGCTCGTGCTCTTCTTCAGCGGGCTCAGCTTCGCCGGCCACATCGCCCGCCGCGCGGTCGGCGTGAAACACGGGCTGTGGGTCGCCGGGGCGCTCGGGGGACTCATTTCGTCCACCAACGTCACGCTCACCTTCGCGCGGGCGAGCCGCGAACCCGACGCGCCGTCCCGCGCGCTCGGCGTGGGCACGCTCGCCGCCAACCTGCTGCTCTTCCCGCGCGTCGCCGCCGCCACGGCCGTGCTCAACTGGCCGCTCGGCGTCGAGCTGCTGCCGCGCCTGCTGCCGGCATTCGCGGTGCTCGCGGCGGCCACCGCGTGGGGTGTGTGGCGCACGCCCGCGCACCACGGCGCGAGCCCGGCGTCGGTGAACCCGCTGCGCGTCGGCGCGGCGCTGCAGATGGCAGCGCTGTTCCAGGTCGTGCTCTACGTCGTGGACGCGGCGCAGGCGTGGTTCGGGCAGGCGGGGCTGCTCACCTCGGCCGCGGCGCTCGGCCTGACCGACGTGGACGCCCTCACCGTCACGATGGCGCGCGGCCTCGGCGCGCGCGCCGGGCTGGAGCAGGCGGCGCAGGCCATCACCGTGGGTATCCTGGCGAACACCCTGCTCAAGGCGGGTGTGGCGGCTGTCGTGGGCCGCGGCGCGTTCCGCCGTCTCGCCGCCGGCACCCTCGCCGTCGTCGCTCTCGTCATGGCCGGGCTGCTGACGTTCGGCTGAGTCGAATCCTTCACCGTCTGTGGGATTTATCGGCCCGCCGCGGTAGCCCGACGCGCGCGGGACCGGCCGGCAGCCACTTCCCCGCGGCACGGCGTTTGCGACAGGTCAGGGCAAGGAGTGGTCGCCATGACGACGTTTCTCCGCCGCCTGCTCGCCGCCCTCGCGCTCGACGCGAAGGTCTTCGAAGAAGTGGAAGCCGATCGCCACGCCACGCCGCAGGCGCTGGCCGTGGTGCTGCTGGCCGCGGCGGCTGCGGGCATCGGCAATGCCGGCGTCGGCAGCGGCGTGCCGGCAATCATCGGCGTCATCGCCGTGGTCTCGGTCGCGGCGTGGACGGCGTGGGCGCTGCTCATCTACATGCTGGGCACGCGCATCATGCCCGAGCGCGACACCTCCGCCGATCTCGGGCAGGTGCTGCGCACGCTCGGCTTTGCCGCCGCGCCGGGCCTCTTCCGCGCCTTCGAGGTCTTCGGCGGCACGCGCTGGTTCGTGCTGCCGCTCACGTCGGTGTGGATGGTGCTGGCGATGGTGGTCGCCGTGCGGCAGGCGCTCGACTACCGCAGCACGGGCCGCGCGGTGGCGCTCAGCCTGCTCGGCTGGGCGATCACCGTGGGTGTCGCGCTCGTCGTCGGGCTGCTGATGGCCCGGCCGGTCTCGTAAGCCGCCGCGCCCTACGCCGCCGACGGCTTGGCGTAGTGCCCGGTCCCGGTCTGACAGAGATAACCGCTCTCCACGAGGCGGTCGAGCACGGCCCCGCACATGCGCGGCTCGAGCGCCCAGAGCCGGCGGGCCTGATCAGCCGTCAACGCCAGGCCGGGCATCTCGTCGAACTCGCGACGCACGGTGGCGACCAACGCCTCGATGTCGGGCTTCCGGGGGATCGCGTATGCCATGGCTGCCTCCTCGCCGGGTGAACGATCGAACTGCAGCGAAACACGTGCCACGGACGGACGGCGCGCCGGCGTGACAGCGGGCACGCGGCCGTCTTCGCCCCGGCGGACACCGGGGATTTTCCCGCGGACGATTCAGCCGCGACCGGCTGACGCGACCGGGAGGTCGATGGTCACTTCGGTGCCGGCGCCGGCGATGCTGGCGATGCCGAAGTGGCCGCCGTGTTCGTCCACGACGCGCTTGGCAATCGGCAGGCCGAGGCCGGTGCCGCGCGTCTTGGTGGTGAAGAACGGCTCGAGGCAGCGCGCCCGCACGTCGTCGGGCATGCCGGGCCCCTCGTCGATGAAGCTCAGGCGATAGCGGTCGCCGATGCGGTGCCCGGTGACGCGCACCACGCCCTGATGCCGCATGGCCTGCGCGGCGTTGGTCATCAGGTTCAGCACGGCGCGGCCCATCTGCGCGGTGTCGAGCCACAGGTCCAGGTCTTCGCCGCTGACCTCGAAGCGCATCGGCGTCGCCGCCGGGTCGTTCGTGACGAGGGCGATGGTGTCGCGCACGAGCGCCAGCACGGGGGCGCGGCGGAAGATCGGCGGCGCCGGACGCGCGTAGACGAGCAGATCGCCGACCAGATGATCGAGCGAGTCGACGCGGGTCAGGAGATCGCCGAGGACCTTGCGGTCCGATGACTCGGCCGGAAACCGCGTCTGGATGACTTCGACCACGCCGCGGATCGCGGCGAGCGGATTGCGCACCTCGTGCGCGACGACCGACGCCAGCTCGCCGATGCGGGCGAGCGTCTGCCGTTCCTGCAGCAGCTGCTCCAGCCGCTTCGTCTCCGACAAGTCGCGCAGGATGCCGGTGAACTTGCGCTCGCCGTTGACCGACGTCTCGCCCACGGCGAGGTACAACGGGAACTCGCTGCCGTCCTTGCGGCGGCCGCGCACCTCGCGGCCGATGCCGATGATCCGGCGTTCGCCGGTCTCGAGATACCGGCGCAGGTAGCCGTCGTGTTCGCCCGACTCGTGCGGCGGCATGAGCATCGAGACATTGCGGCCGACGAGTTCGTCGGCGCGATACCCGAACATCGTCTGCGCCGAGGCGTTCGACCACGCCATGATGCCAGCGGCGTCGATGACCACGATGCCGTCGACGATCGTCTCGACGACGGCCTGGTGCAGCGCCTGCGTCTCTTCGAGCGCACCCTCGGCCCGCGCCAGGCGTCCGGCCTGGGCCGAGACGTGCGCGACAAGCTCGTCGCGCGACCGCGCCAGGTCGTCGCGAGCGTGGCTGTGCGCGGTGACGTCGGCGCCCTCGACGACGAGGTAGCGGCAGGCGCCGTCCGGCGCGGGCACGGGCCGCACGGCGAAGTCGACGATGACGACGGCGCCGTCGGGCGACAGATGCGTGGCCTGGAAACCGTCGGCCTCACCGGCGCCCGCGGCCACGATGGCCTGACGCAGCCGGTCGCGCTGCGTCGCATCGTGCGTCCACCACGGCGTCTCCCAGAAGGGCCGCCCGACGACGTCGGCGCGCGTGACCCCCACGAGCTCGCGCGCGGCGCGGTTCACTTCGAGCACGAGGCCGTCGCGGGTGAGCAGGCCGATGAGCTCGAAGGCGCTGTCGACCATCACCTCGAAGCGTTCTTCGCGCAGGCGCAGCTGCGACACGGCGTCGGCGGCGGCGGCGCGCGCTTCGGATTCGGCGGCGACGAGACGCTGCCGCTCGAGCAGCAGCGCGAAGCGCGGCGAGACGAGTTCGACCAGCACGCGGTCACTCGCGGTGAAGGGCGTACCGGCCTCCCGCGCCACCTCGAGGCTGCCCACGGCATGGCTCGCCGCGACGAGCGGCAGGCGCAGCACGCTCTCGGCGTCGCCGCGCGGGGCGCCCCACGTGGCGTGCGCGGCCGGCGCGTCGTCGGCTTCGACGACACCGCGCGTGGCCTCGACGAGCGCGCAGAGCCGGGCGAGCAGCGCCGTGGCCAGCTCGCGGTCATCGGCCGCGGGCACGGCGCCGGCGGCCAGTTCGACGGCGGCGGCCAGACGCCGGGGATCGAGGTGTTCGAGGGTCGGGGACATCGGCGCGTCGTGGAGTGTATCCCGATGCCGGAGCGCCGGGAGGCCCGAATATACTAAGGGGATGTCCCCCGCCACCATCCTCGTCGTCGACGATGAACAGCTGATCCGCTGGACGCTCCGGGAGCGGCTCACGGCGCACGGCTACGACGTCGTGGAAGCGGGTTCGGGCGCCGATGCGCTGGCCGCGTTCGGCGATGCCATCGACCTCGTGCTGCTCGACTTCAAGCTGCCCGACACCGATGGCCTCCAGGTGCTGCGTCAGCTCAAGGAACTGCAGCCCACCGTCCCGGTCATCCTGCTCACGGCGTTCGCCTCCATCCAGACCGCCGTCGAAGCCATCAAGCAGGGTGCCTACGACTACGCGAAGAAGCCGTTCGAGTTCGAACAGCTCCTCCTCACCATCGGCAAGGCGCTCGAGACCAGCCAGCTGCGCCGTGAGGTGAAGGCGCTCAGGGCGCGCGACAGCGAGCCGCACGCCTTCGACCGCGTCATCGGCGAGTCGCCGGCGATCAGCGCCGTCAAGGCCGTGATGGCCAAGGTGGCGGCGAGCCCCGCCTCGACCGTGCTGCTGCAGGGCGAGACCGGCACCGGCAAGGACCTGGCCGCCAAGGCCATCCACTACAACAGCGACCGGGCGGCGCGGCCCTTCGTCAACATCACCTGCTCGGCCCTGCCGGAGCACCTGCTCGAGAGCGAGCTCTTCGGCCACGAACGCGGCGCCTTCACCGACGCCCGCCAGCAGAAGCGCGGCCTCTTCGAAACGGCCGCCGGCGGCACCATCTTCCTCGACGAAATCGGCGAGATGAGCCCGACGCTGCAGGCCAAGCTGCTGCGGTTCCTCGAAGAGAAGACCTTCAAGCGCGTCGGCGGCCTGAGCGACCTGAAGGTGGACGTGCGGGTCATCGCCGCCACGCACCGCAACCTGACGCAGTCGGTGCGGGAGGGCAAGTTCCGCGAAGATCTCTACTACCGCCTCGGCGTGATGCCGATCACGCTGCCGCCGCTGCGCGAACGCGCCGGCGACGTGGCGCTGCTCGTGGACCACTTCGTGCGCGCCTTCAACCGCGAGTTCAAGAAGAACGTGAAAAGTGTGGCGCCGGCGGCGCTCAAGGCGCTCGACGGCTACAGCTGGCCCGGCAACGTGCGCGAGCTCCGCAATGCCGTCGAACGCGCCATGCTGCTGGCCGAAGGCGACGTGCTCGGGCCCGATCACTTCTCGATGCTGGCGGCGCCCACGCCGATCACGTCGGGCTTCACGCTGCCGCTCGAAGGGGTCAACCTCGAGATGCTCGAACGCGATCTCGTGGTGCAGGCGCTGCAGCGCGCCCAGGGCAACCAGACGCAGGCGGCCCAGCTGCTCGGGATGAACCGCGACCAGATCCGCTACCGGCTCGAGAAGTTCGGCCTCGACAAACTCGGGCGGCCGATGGCCGACGAGAAGCCGGCCTAGGCGGCCGGCACGCCCGTTCCGTTCCGCGACACCCGGGGAGGAATCTTCCCCGGCCGCACGCGGACAACTGCCCGTCGGGCGCCCCGGCGGCGGCGTTCCCCCCGCAAAGGGCGCGGATCGCCACTCGGCACGACCGTTGCTCTCTCGGAGACCGGGACGATGTCCATGGCGAACGTCATCGTGGCGGACGACGAAGATCTCCTGAGGTGGGCTCTCGTGCAGCGACTGCAGCGCGACGGTCACCAGGTGGGGGAAGCCGGCAACGGCGCCGCCGCCATCGATGCGGTGGCGGCGGCCGCGCCGCGCGCCGTCGTGCTGCTCGACGTCAAGCTCCCCGACATGACCGGGCTCACGGTGCTCAAGGCGATCCGCGAGCGCCGGCCCGACGTGACGGTGGTCATGATGACCGCCTACTGGGCGAGCGACGCGCTCGCCGAGGCGCGCCGGCTGGGCGTCCGCGATCTGCTGGCGAAACCTCTGGACCTCGACCGCGTGGCTGCCACGGTCATGGCGGCGAAGGAGATCGGCACATGTTGACTCTCACTCGCGTCCTCTGTCCGACCGACTTCTCCGAGGTCTCGACCAAGGCCGAGGCCTACGCGACGGCGCTCGCCGAACACTACGACGCCTCGCTGCACCTGCTGCACGTCGATCCGCCGATGCCGATCATGGCGCCCTACGGCGAGATCCCGGTGGACGTCCGGCTGTTCGAGGAGCAGCGCGAGCAGGCGCTCGCCGACCTCGCGGCCGCCGGCGACCGCGCCCGCGCCCGCGGCGTCGACACCGAGACCTCCGTGCGCGGCGGGCAGCCGGCGCGCGAGATCCTCGCCGTCGTCGATGAGCAGGCCGCGGATCTGCTGGTCATCGGCACCCACGGCCGCGGCGGCGTCGAACACCTGCTGCTCGGCTCGGTCGCCGAGAAGATCGTGCGCAAGGCGCCCTGCCCGGTGATGGTCGTGCCGCCCGCCTCGCATCCCGAGACCGGCGTGCTCTTCTCGCGCATCCTGTGCCCGGTGGACGGCTCCGCCGCTTCGCACGACGCCGTGACCTTCGCCGTGTCGCTCGCGCGAGAGACCGACGGCGAATTGACGCTCCTCTATGTGGTCGAGCCGGTGCCCGCCTCGGGCGAGTTCGGCGCGCTCGACGTCGAAGAGTACCGCCGGCTCGGCGAGGCGCACGCGAAGACCGTGCTGGCCGCCGCGCTGCCGCCCGAAGTGCGCGAATGGTGCCGCGTCCGCGAGCAGATCAGCACCGGCAAGCCGAGCGAACGGATTGTCGAGGCGGCGCGCACCGGCCAGGCCGACGTCATCGTGATGGGCGTGCGCGGCCGCGGCGCCATCGACCTGATGGCCTTCGGCTCGACCACCAACGACGTGATCCGCCGCGCCGCCTGTCCGGTGCTGGCGGTGCACCCGACCGCCGCCGATCGGCGCCGTCTCGGCACGGCGCCGGCCGTCGTGCCCGTCTAGTCCAGAGAGAGGATCCCGTGCCATGAGCACGATCGTGCTGCGCCATATCCTCGTGCCAACCGACTTCAGCGACTGCTCGGCCGCCGCCGTCCGCTACGCTCTGGCGCTCGCCGAGCGGTTCGACGCGCACGTGCATCTGCTGCACGCGGTGCAGAGTCCCTTCGACCAGCCGTGGGCCGCAGAAGTCTACGCGGTCTCGCAGGCCGATTTCGAGAAGACGGCCCGGGCGGAATCCGACACCCAGCTGGCCGGTCTCCTGGCCGCCTCAGGCCGCACAGCGTCGCAGGTCACCTGCGTCACGACCATCGGCGCGCCGTTTCTCGCCATCATCAACTACGCGAAGGACGAACCCATCGACCTCATCGTGATGGGCACCCACGGACGCGGCCCCGTCGCGCACCTGCTCATCGGCAGTGTCGCCGAGAACGTCGTGCGCAAGGCGCCCTGTCCGGTGCTCACCGTCCGCCATCCCGAACACGAATTCATCGCGCCGTGATCGCCAGGGAGGCTCCCATGACCGCACCGCTGACCGTCGGGGATGTGATGACACGCGGCCCGTGGGTCGTCGACGACGACGCCCCGCTGCGCCAGGCGCGCAGTCTGATGGTCGATCACGAGATCCATCACCTGCCGGTGGTCAGGCGCGGCGCGCTCGTCGGCATGCTGAGCGACCGCGACGTGAAGCGGGCGCTCGATCCTGACCTGGGCCTGCCGCCGGAAGACGAACTTTTCGTGCGCGATGTCTGCACCTTCGACGCCTACTCGGTGCCGCCGGCCGAACCGCTCGAACGCGTGCTGCGGGCCATGGCCGCGCGCCACATCGGCTCGGCCCTCGTCATCGACGACGGCCGCGTGCTCGGCATCCTCACGGCGAGCGACGCCTGCCGGATCTTCGCCGACTTCCTGCAGGCGGCCAGCCGCCCGTCCTCCCTCGCCCACTCCTGAGCGTTCCGACCGGGCCTGGCCACACGACGGGCCGCCGCGCGCGGTCCGTTCGTGTCTCCGTACACGACACCGGCGGACCCGCAGGCTGCGGGTCCGCCGGACGAGTGAGACGTGCCGGACGCCTATCGGGCGTCGGGGTTGGCCAGCCGCTCGAAGAGCGCGGCGAGCCGCGCGCGGGCGGTGGTCAGGCGTTCGTCGAGCTGGTCGTAGATGAAGGCGTGACCGGCCTGGGTCGCTTCGATGATCGGCACTTCCGCCTGTTGCGCGGCCTGCTCGAGCGAGGCCCGGCGGGCCTTGTCCTTCACGCGGCCGATGGCAGTCCGCGCGTCCTTGAGCAGCGCCCGCGCCTCGCGCAGCCCTTCGTCGGCCAGGCGCGCCCGGGCCGGGAACTCAGGGTGCGGGGCGATTTTGCCGGCGCCGTGGCACGTCGCGCACTGCCCTTCGAGCGCCTTGGGCGACAGCCGTGTGCCGGCCGCTTCGCCGTGGCACGTCGTGCACGTCGGCCCGTTCTTGTTGCCGGCCCGCAGCAATTCGTAGTGTTTGCTGCGCTGGAACGCGACGAGCGGCCCGGTGTGGCAGGTGCCGCACGTCTTCGGCAGGTTGGTCGGATGCACGGGGCTGGCCGGGTTGGTCCGCGCCAGGATGTCCTTGTGGGCGACGAACGGCTCGAACGACCGCGGATCGCCGCCGTGGCACGTCTCGCAGCCCACGTTCTTCCGCCCGTGTCCGGACAGATCCCACTCCGAGAGGTGATTCGCGGACACCGAACCCGGATTGGCGAAGTGGCAATCCGCGCACCGGCTCTGCGACTGCGCCCGGCCCTCCGTCGCGACAAACAATCCCGCGACAAACACTGCAAGACCCCAACACAACTGACGGACCATGGCGCGCCTCCGCTAGGGATTATCCACGTCCCATGCCAGCTGGGCAACCGCGCGCGCCTCGTGCGAACGTGCGCAGCGCGGCCCGCGCACTGGAATCGGCCGGGATATTTCCCGCTTCCGACGGGGGAGAACGGCGACAACCTCCCGCCGGCGACTCCGTGTCGCTGGCGCGAGGTTTGCTCCTTGGGATCATGGCGAGACCCATCGCCGCGGAGGTTCACATGTCGCTCGATACGCTCGTCGTCGTACTGCCCATTTTCGGACTCGCCCTCGGCGCGTCGCTCGGTGCGTGGGCAGTGCACTGGCTGCGCGCCACGCGGCCCGCCTGGTGGCCCGGGAGCCGCGGCGAATAACCCGCATGCCGGCGCGCCGTGTGCCCCGCACACGGCCGCCGCGTCGGCCGGGACGTCCTACCTGATCGTGTGTGAGGTGCGGCCATGACCCGATCCGACCGTCGTCGCTTTCTGAAGACCCTGGCCGTGGCCGGTGGCACGCTCGTGGCGCGGCCACGCCGCGCCCACGCTGCGGCCATGCCCCGCACCATCGGCCTGCGGCACCTCCACACCGGCGAGACGCTCAAGGTGGAATACGCCGTCGGCGAGACCTACCTGCCCGACGCCCTCGCCGCCGTGAACCGCCTGCTCCGCGACTTCCGCACAGGCGACGTGCACCCCATCGATCCCGGCCTGCTCGATCTGCTGCACCGGGTGGCTCGCCGCCTCGACACCCGCCACGCGTTCGAGGTGATCTCCGGCTATCGCTCGCCGACCACGAACGCGGCGCTGCGGCGCCGGAGCGAGGGCGTGGCGGCGCGCAGTCTGCACATGGTGGGCCAGGCGATCGACATCCGTGTCGCCGGCGTGGAGCTCGTGACGCTGCGGGCCGCGGCACTCGACCTCAAGGGCGGCGGCGTCGGCTACTACCCCGCCTCGAACTTCGTGCACATGGACACGGGCCGCCTGCGCCGCTGGTGAGCGCGGCGCCTCAGCGTGCCGGGCCGAGCGCGCGGGCCAGCGCATGGTCGTGGCCGTAGATGTCGTCGGCGAAGTGCAGCGCGTCATCGTCCGGGCCGACCGACGCCGTCATGTAGAAGAGCACCACGTCGATCGGCGCCGCCACGGCCACCCGCTCCGAGACCTCCGCCCGCATCGCCTCCGAAATCCGCGCCGGCGTCCAGCCGGGCACATCGCCGAGCGCCCAGGCCGCCAGTGCGGGCGGATCGGCGACGCGGATGCAGCCATGACTGAAGTCGCGGCGGTCGCGCGCGAAGAGCGACTGCGACGGCGTGCCGTGCATGTAGACGCTCTCGCGATTCGGGAAGGCGAACTTCACGAGGCCGAGGGCGTTGTGCGGTCCGGGCCGCTGGCGCAGCCTGAGGGTGCCGGCGGCGAGCGCCGCGATCGCCTCGGGCGTGGCCCCGACCACGGTGGCATCATCCCCCGGGCCGCGCACGATCTCCATCTGCTGCGCGCTCAGGTATCGCGGGTTGCGCCGGATCGCCGGCAGCACCTCGTCGCGCACGATCGAGGACGGCACGTTCCAGTAGGGCCGGAAGATGACGTGGTCCATCGTCTCGACGAAGACCGGCGTCTCGTGGCGGATCGCGCGGCCCACGATGACCTCCATGGACCGTACGGGCGGCGCCTCGAGCGGGCCCGCCTCCCACGCCCACAACCGGAACATCGGGATGTTGACCGCGACGACACGACGCGTGCCCAGGTCGGGCAGCCACCGCAGCCGCTCGAGCGCGAGGGCGATCTGCTCCGCGCGCGCCGCGATCGGCACCTGGAGCGCGGCGATGGTGCGCGCGCCGAGCGCGCCGTCGGGCGTGAGGCCGTGCCGCGTCTGGAAGCGGCGCACAGCCGCCACGAGCGGCTCCTGGTAGACGGACGCGCCGACGGGCGGCGCGGCCAACGCGTCAAGATCGCCGAATATGACCAGCCGGCGCGCCACCGCGTCCACGCCGGGCCACCCGTCGCCCGGATGGACCGCTTTCGTCACCGCCGGCACCGGGGGCAGCGTCTCGCCGGCGAGCGCGCGATAACGCGCGAGCGCGGCCATGAGGGCGCGGTAGACGGCAAACGGCGGCGCGAGCGCGTCCACGGCGGCCGGCACGCGGCCGGCGCCGAGCCCGTCGGCGAGCAGCATCGGAAAATCGTGCGGCTCGGCCCAGGTCTGGAGGCGCAGACCGAGGCGGCGCGGATCGACGCGGCCGAGGTGCAGGTGCCGCATGTACCGCAGGGCCGCCAGCGTGAGGGCGACATCGCGCGCGGCCAGACGCTCACCCGCGAGCGCCGCGCGGTCGCGCACGCCCGGAAGCAGGTACGCCGCAGGATCGAGACCATGTGTTGCCGCCGCCTCGAAGCGCGTCGTCATCGCCGTCGCGGCGGCAGCTGGGGTGCCCTGCGGCGTCGTCCAGATGGTGGCCGCCGCGCGAGCGCGATAGACACGCGCGACGTCGTCGCTTTCGGCGGCCGAGGCGCCGAGCAGGCGCGCGGCGCCCGCAACACGCATGTCCTCGGCGGCCGCGGGCTGCGCAGCCACGGTCGGCACGCGGCCTGGCGCGGTCGCGACCAGCACCAGCAGCAGGCCGCCGCGGACGAGGCTCGGGCAGGTGATCACACCCTGGAGCATGGCACCTCTCGTGCCAACGCGGTATGCCGTTCACCACACGAGGAACGCGTGCGGGGACATGAGACCGCCGCCCGACATTCCGCGGGCGCCGGAAACTTCCCCGCCGCTACCGTCGCCGGCCCGCGAGCCACACGACGACGCCAACCGCGAGCCACACGCCCGCCACCTGCTGCGCGAAGACCGACGCCTCGACGAGCACCCACAGGATGACCGCCGCGCCGCACAGGGGCACGATCGTGTGAAGCGGCGTGGCCGGCGCCAGGCGCTGGCGCACGAAGAACCCGACCACCGACATCTGCAGCAGCAGGAACGCCGCCAGCGCGCCGACGTCCACGATCGACACGAGCACGCCGAGCCCATCGGGCCGGCGCGCCGCCCACACGCTGACGACGAGTGTCACGGCCGCGCTGGCGATGAGCGCCGTGCGGGGCACGCCGCGCGCGTCGTCCACCTCGGCCAGCTGCCCGGGCAGCCGGCCGTCGCGCGCCATGCCGAAGATGAGACGGGCCGCCGCCGCCTGCCCGGTCATCGCCGCGAACATCGGGCCAATCGCCTTCGTCACCGCGAGCACGGTCGCCAGCCAGGGACCGATCGCCGCACGCGTCACGTCGTAGAACGCCGTGCCCTGGCGGGCCGGCGCCGCCGCCAGTTCCGCCGGTGTGAGCTGGCTGAGCACGGCCACCATCCACGTCTGCGCCACGAAGGCGAGTCCCGCCACGGCAAGGCACCAGCCGATCGCCTGGCCCACGTGCCGCGCATCGCCGGTGGTCTCTTCGGCGAACGAGGCGATGGCATCGAAGCCGAGATACGAGAGTACTGCCACCGACACGGCATTCATCACGAGCGACGGGTCGGCCATGCCGAGGCTCGTGAACGGCGACAGCCACGCGCGCGCGCCGCCTCCGGCCGCCAGCACGAGTCCACCGGCGATGAGGAACACGGCGAGCACGACGAGCTCGGCCACCAGCACGACGAACCCCGCCCGCGCCGCCACGCGCACGCCGGCGAGGTTGAGCGCCGTCGTGGCCACGAAGGCGACGACGGTGAAGACCCAGGCCGGCACCGACGGCACGAGCGCGTGCAGGGCGATCCCCGAGAAGAGATACGCCACCGACGGAATGAGCACGTAGTCGAGCATCGCGAGCCAGCCGGCGAAGAAGCCGGCCACCGGCGCGATGCCGCGGCTTGCATACGCGAAGACCGAACCGGCATGCGGCACGACACGCGACATCTCCGCGTACGACCACGCCGTGAAGGCCATCGCGATCGTGGCGGCCACGTAGACGAGCGCGACCGCGCCGTTGGTGCGCGCGTCGAGCACACCGTAGACCCCCACCGGCGCCAGCGGGCCGATGAAGAGCAGCCCGTAGACGATGAGATCCCACCGCGTGAGGCGGCGGCGCAGCGCCGGGGATGCGTTCATGCCGTGACTCCGGCCGGCGGCGGCACGACGCCGCCGCAGGCCCGTTCGATGGCCGCCGCGACATCGAGTACGGCCGCTTCCATGAAGGGGGCGCCGATGACCTGCACGCCGATGGGGAGGCCCGTCTCGGAGCGTCCGGCCGGCACGACCGCCGCCGGCGCACCGAGGATGTTGGCCCACGGCGTGTAGATCATCGCGTCGAGATAGCCGACCGTGCGGCCGTCGATCGTCCACTGCCGCTCGCCGTGCGCGAAGGCCGGCATCGCCGTGACGGGACAGACCACGACGCGACCCTGGAGTTCGCGCGTGAAGCCGGCGCGCAGCACGTCGCGCGCCGCCCACGCCTCCGCCAGACCAAGAGCCGTGAGCGGCGGCCGCGGTCCTCGTTCGCGGTGCATGGCGGCCAGAATCGGCAACGTGGGCGCCACCTCGCCGATGGCCGCCGTGAGCAGCATCTCGCCGGCGTCGCCGAAGAACACGTCCCAGAGCGCGGTCGCGTCGTCGAAGGCCGCCGGACGTCCCGGCCGCACGGCGTAGCCTTGCGCGGCGAGGCCGGCGGCGGTAGCCGCCACGGCGGCCCGGGTCTCCGGCGTGGACGGCGCGCGCGCATCGGTGTCGAACCACCACACCTCGGGGGCCGACGCGTACGGCGCGGCGTCTGCGGCGCCGGGCACGGCGCAGGGGTCGTCGGCGTCCCAGCCGGCGAGCACGTGAAGCAGGCGCCGCAGGTCCGCCACCGAACGCGCCATCGGCCCCACCGCGCCGATGAGCGAGAACGGACCCAGGCACGCCGGCTGATGGCCGGTGGCGGGCACGCGGCCTGGCGTGGGCTTCAGGCCGCAGATGCCGGTGAAGTGTGCCGGCACACGAATCGAGCCGCCGCCGTCGCTGCCGATGCCGGCAAACGAACAGCCGGCGGCGATGGCTGCCGACTCGCCGCCGCTCGATCCGCCGGACGTGCGTGTGAGGTCCCACGGGTTCCGCGTCGTGCCGTGCAGTGGATTCACGGTCTCGTAGCCCATGAGCATCTCGGCCACGTTGGTCGTGCCGAGCACGATGGCGCCGGCCGCCCGCAGCCGCTGCACGACGACCGCATCCGCCGTCGCGCGCACGCCGCGCCGCGACGGACTGCCGGTCTCGCAGCGCAGGCCCGCCACCTCGATGGCGCTCTTCACCGTGACCGGGACGCCGCCGAGCGGCAGGGGCTCGCCGCCGCGGGCCGCGGCGTCGTCGAAGGCGCGCGCCTCGGCCAGCGCGTCCTCGGCCCGCACGTCCACGAAGGCGCCGAGCACGCGGTCCACCGAGGCCAGGCGATCGAGACACGCGACAACCGTCTCGTGCGACGAGACAGCCCCGGCCGCGATGCGCGCCGCGAGCGTACTGGCATCGAGGGCGAGCAGGCCGTTCACGATGAAGGCCGCAGGCGGCTCGCCAGCCAACCGGCCAACGGCACGAGCAGGAACATCCACGCCAGCACCCGCACGAGGCCCGCGGGCGACGACCGGCGAATGGGCGTGAGGCCGAGGTTTCCGGTGAACTCTGCTGCCGCTTCCGCGTACCAGACCAGCCACACCACGAGAGCCAGCGGCACCGCGATCAGACCGGCCGCGGCGGCACCCGCCTCGAACCAGGCTCCCGCCAGATACGCCGCCGCGAGCAGGGCCGACAACGGCCGGTGCAGATCCATCGGCGCATTCTCCCATCACCGGCCGAGGCGGCGCGAGTCCGCCGTGGCATCCGGCGCGGGCGCGTGCCATCATGGGCGGCGTTTCGGGCCACCGCCGCGTCCTTCCTGGCCGGCCGATGCCCGACGGGAGCCTTCCATGAGTGCCATCGGACGTCGTGAGTTCCTCGCGGGCGCAGGTGCCCTGGCGGTGTCGGGTGGACGCGGATGGGCCGGTCAGGCGGCCGCGCGCCCCGGGGCGGTCTTCCCCGGTACTGTGCGCGATGAGTTCCCGCTCGCGACGACCGAGACCTACATGAATGCGGCGGCGCTGCACCCGGTGGGCCGCTTCGCGGCGCGCGCCATCGAGCAGGGGCTGCAGTACCGCCTGCACGGACCGGGCCCGGGCCGCGTGGACTTCGGCAACGACCGCCAGGCCGACCTGAAGAAGCGCTTCGGCGCCCTCATCAACGCCGCGCCGAGCGAGATCGCCTTCACGTCGAGCACGTCCGACGGCGAGAACATCGTCGTGATGGGGATGGACCTGGCGAAGAAGAAGGGCAACATCGTCATCGACGAGCTGCACTTCACGACCT